>CAYXJB010000035.1:0-18711 GCA_964465445.1 uncultured Verrucomicrobiota bacterium | reverse complement strand
TGCCGCCCGGCAGGAGGCCTGGCTGGCCCAACATCGCCCCCGCTACCGAGCCCAACGCTGGCGCTCCCTGCAGTGGCTCACGCCCTTCGGGCCGGTCCAACTGCCGGTGCGGTTGGTGCGGGAAAAAGCCTCCGGCCGCTACCGCACCTTGTCCAAAGTCTTGCTCCGGCACAAAGCCACCCGTCTGCTTTCCCCGGAGCGTTTATTTCCGGAAGGGGAACGCTCGAAAGATTTGACGGAGTCGCCCGGCGGGCGATTTCATTGAGAGCGCAAGCCGTCGGCGGGCGACCGTTCCCATTCACAGGTCAAACCAGAGACCGGGGAATGCGAGCCCGCCTCTCACAGCCCTGGGACGCAAACCATGTTCGAAGCGATTCATCCCGGAACGGGCCGGGTGGTTCGGCGGGTGCCGACGATGTCGGGCGACGGGGTGGAGCGCCGCATTCGAACGGCGGTGCGGGCTTTCGAAGGATGGCGCCACTGCGCCTGGCCGCAACGCGCCGCGGCGCTCCGGGCGCTGGCTCGGGTCCTGCGGTCCCGCACCGCCGAGCTGGCCCACCTCATGGCAGAGGAGATGGGCAAGCCGGTCGTGCAGGGCCGGGCCGAGGTTGAGAAATGCGCCTGGGTCTGCGAGTTCTACGCGGAGCATGGGCCCGCTTTCCTGGAGCCCGAGCCGGTGACGACAGAATGGCGACGCAGTTATGTGGCTTTTCTGCCGCTGGGACCGATCCTCGGGGTGATGCCGTGGAATTTCCCGTTCTGGCAGGTGTTTCGTGCGGCGGCGCCGGCCCTGGCCGCCGGCAACGTCTTTTTGCTGAAGCACGCATCCAACGTGCCGGGTTGCGCTCTGGCCATTGAGGAACTGGCCGGGGCGGCCGATCTGCCCGAGGGAACCTTGCAGGTTTTGATGGTGGGCGCAGCACAAGTGGAGGGCCTCGTCGCACATCCGGCGATTCGGGGCGTGACGCTCACGGGCAGCACACCCGCGGGACGCGCGGTGGCGGCGCGGGCGGGCGCCATGCTCAAAAAGACCGTGCTGGAACTGGGCGGCAGCGACCCGTACGTGGTATTGGAAGACGCGGATCTGGACCTGGCAGCCGAGACCTGTGTGAACGCGCGGCTGATCAACACGGGGCAGAGCTGCATCGCGGCCAAGCGTTTCATCGTGGTGGAAACGGTGCGGGCGGAGTTCGAGACCCGCGTGGTGGAGCGCATGCAGGCCCGACAGCCGGGCGATCCTTTTCAGGAAGACACGGTCCTGGGGCCGTTGGCCCGCCGGGACCTGCGGGACGAACTCCATCGGCAGGTGGAACAAAGCCTGGCCCGGGGAGCGGCCTTGCGGTGCGGCGGTCGGGTTCCCGAAGGGCCGGGGGCCTATTACCCGTGCACGGTATTGACCGACGTGCGGCCCGGGATGCCGGCGTTCGACGAGGAGACCTTCGGTCCGGTGGCGGCCATCGTGCCGGCACGCGATGAGGCGAAGGCGCTGCGCCTGGCCAATCAGAGTCGGTTCGGCCTGGGCGCGGCTCTTTTCACCCGCGACGTGGAGCGGGGCGAGCGCCTGGCACGCGAACACCTGGAAGCGGGCGTGTGCATGGTGAACGATTTTGTGCGATCCGATCCGCGTCTCCCGTTTGGAGGGACCAAAGATTCGGGCTACGGGCGCGAGCTGGGCATCTTCGGCCTGCGGGAGTTTGTGAACTTCAAGACGGTGTGTGTGCGTTGAAACGCGTGGAGGCGGGGACCGGAAGGTCTCGGGATTCGCTTCGCTGTTGCCGGCGTGCGCGTGAAAGTCTTCGAAGTCCGGGTCTCCGAAATCCCGTACACGTGAACAGTAGCGCGCGACCGGCAACGGGGTGTTCCGGTTCGTAAGGCCTGGGTTTTGCGCGTTCGTGTCGCGGCCCGTTCGTTTGCCGGGCTCCCAACCAACCACGGACGTCGGCTTAAAGGCCCGGTACGGCGAGAGGGCATTCAGGAGAGTTTGTGTGTGACGGGCGTCGCCGGATGGGAAGCGCGGGAACGGGCGCGGATGCAAACCGGGAGGGCGAGCCGCTCATTCCAGCAGGCGCGTTTGGCCCGGAATGTACACCGGATAGCGCCCATCGGGGCCGGGTTTGACCGGCGGCTCCATGTCGTCGCGGCAGCTTTCCGGCGGCGGCGGGAAACAGAAGTTCGAGGCGTTGATCTGTTCCCAGGTGACCTCCAGGCCGGTGTAGCAGGAAATCTGACCCATCACGGCGATGAGCGTGCTGTCGGCCATGTAATCGCCGTTGTTGATCGGCTGGCCGGAGCGGATGGCGGCGAAGAGTTTGTCGTGCTCGGTCTGGTAGGGATCGCACTGGCCCTTCCAGCGCCAGTTTTTCGGGCCGCGGATTTCGCAGCGGGTGATGTTGGCGCGGCCGCGGCTGCCCAGCACGATGCTGGAGTTCTCGTCGTAACAGCCCGTGGTGGTGCGGCAGAAAGCATAGAGGCGCACGCCCCGGGGGAATTCATACACGATCGAATGGTGATCGAACACGCTGCCGTGGATCGGCTCGACCATCGAGGAACGTCCCCCCAGACCGTGGCATTTGAGTGGCGGCACGCCGCGCATTACCCAGAAGGCGCGATCGAGGTTGTGCACCAGCGACTGGGTCACATCGTCGCCCGAAAGCCAGTGAAACCGGTACTGGGCGCTGCATTGCCACTGCAACTCGGTCAGGCCGGGCTTGCGCTCGGTCACGCCGTAGGGCCCGCGTAGAAAATTCTCCTCGATCGCCACCACCTCGCCGATGGCGCCCTCGTGGATGCGCGCAATCGTCTCGGCGTAGCCGGCGTGGTAGCGGCTTTGCAGGCCCGAAACGACGCAGAGTTTCTTGCTTCGGGCCAGCTCGCACGCGGCGCGGACCAGCTTGACGCCGGCCGGATCAATGCCGTGGGGTTTTTCGACGAAGACGTGTTTGCCGGCCTGCACCGCGGCCATCATGTGCAAGGGATGGAACTTGGCGGCGTTGGCGATGAGCACCACGTCGCTGGCTTCGATCACGTACCGGTAGCCGTCGAAGCCGGTGAAACAATGGTCGGCATCCACCTGCACCTGGTCGGGCTTGCGGCTGCGCAACAGATCGAGCTTTTGCTGAATCCGGTCCATGAACAGGTCGCACATGGCCACCAGCCGCGCGCCCGGATCGGCATTGAGCGCCTGCAGGGCTGCGCCGGCATTGCGTCCGCCACAACCGATCATGCCCACCCGGATCACCTCGCTGCCGGCGGCGTGGGCGAACCGGGCCACGTCCAGCGACACCACGGCCGCGGCGGTGAACGAAGCGGAGGTTTTGAGAAACTCCCGACGGCGGATCGGAGAAGGGTTGGATGCGTGCATGGTTGTTCGATGGGGTTGAGGGTTCGAATGGTTCAGCGGGTTTCGCGGATGCCCAGTTCTTTCATCGTGGCACGCAACCAGCGCAGCGATTGCTCGATCATCGGGCCACCCTGGCCCTCACATTCGATGCTCAGCACGCCGTTGTAACCGGCGTCGCGCAGCAGCGCCAGGCAGGTGCGGATGTTGGTGGCGTTGACGCCGCCGCCCAGCGGGCAGGCGCTGACGGCGATGCCGGTGTCCTTGCCGCGCAGTGCTGCGGCGAGCGATTCGGAAACGTCTTTGACGTGGACGTGGCTGATTTTTTTGATGAACCGCCTGAGAAACCGCACCGGATCGCGCCCGGCAATGAACGTGTTGCCGGTATCCATGTTCATTCGCAACCAGGGACTTTTGACAAACGCCAGCATCTGGGCCATTCGATCCGGGTTGGTCGTGAAATAGCCGTGCGGCTCGATATTGACGATGATCCGGTGCGCCTCAGCGACCTCGAGGATCTGCTCGTAGCTGCGTTTCATCAGGGACATCACCTCCCGTTCCTTCAGCCCGCGGGGCGCGTGCAAGCCATCGGTGGTGTCCACGCACGGACAGCCCGCCTGGGCCGCCCACGCGATGGCTTTCATCACATAGGGCACGCCGCGCAACGGCCCGTCCGGCTGCGAGAGCGGGAAGGCGGCGTCCACCTGCGAGAAATGCACGCCGAAGCGCTCCATTTTGCGCCGGAGCAGGACCGGATCTTCGTAAAGCGCCACGTGCGGTTGGTAGCCCAGACCGTGAATCCAGCTCACGCCGTCAATCAGGCCGCACTCGATGTAATGGACGTCGTTTTTTTGCGCCCAGGCCAGGCATTTTTCAAAGGACCAGTAAGCAGAATTGAATGCGTCAGTATGGAATCCAATTTTCATGGTTCGGCTGGCAACGAGGCAACTCCAGTTTGGAACGCCGCGGGCAAAAAGGCAAGCGCCCGGGTCCGGCTGATTGACCCGCCGCCTCGTTGGATAAACCGGCGCGGGTTCTTGCGAGCCGCCGGGCCCCGCTGGTGTCCCCTCCGGAGATGCAACGCAGCCCAGCGTGATGGTCCGGCCCCGTACCGACCAGCGCGTGCGGGGTTGCGGCATTGTTTTTGGCGCATGCCGCCGGCGGAAATGCGGCGGCGCCGTGTGCGAACGCGATCGAGGCGGTTCAGAACGCGGTGAGCCGCTCCAGTTCGCGGACGCGCTGTTCGATCTCGGCGCGTCGCACGCGCGTGGTGCGGTTCAGGCCGAAGCCCTCGCAGCAGAACGAGGCTACCACGCTGCCGTAAACCATTGCACGCCGGATGTGACGGTCCACGGGGCCGTCCGCTCCGGCCAGGTAACCGATCAGCGCCCCGGCAAACGAGTCCCCGGCACCGGTCGGGTCCACGACGTTTCGAACCGGATAGGCCGGACACAGAAACACGCCTCCCGGTCCGGAGAGCATCGAGCCGTGGGAGCCTTTTTTGATGATGACGTAACGGGGGCCGAGCCGATGAATTTTCTCCAGCGCCACCAGCAGGTTGTCCTGTTGCGTCAACTGGCGCGCCTCGCTGTCGTTGAGCACGAAGGCGTCCACGCGCTTGAGCAGGCGCAGCAGCTCCGGACGCGCGATCCGCAGCCACAGATCCATCGTGTCGGCCAGCACGAACCTGGCCCGCTCGATCTGGTCGAGCACGTGGTGTTGGAGAGCGGGGGCGATGTTGGCCAGCAGGACAAAGGGCGTGCGGCGATGTTCCGGCGGCAAATGCGGGCTGAATCGCTCGAAGACGCCCAATTCGGTGCAGAGGGTGCGGCGCTGGTTCATGTCCGTCTCGTATTCCCCGGCCCAGTGGAAGGTTTTGCCGGCCACCTGTTGCAACCCTGTGAGGTCAATCCCGTGCCGCCGATAAAGCGCCAGGTACTTTCGCGGAAAATCCTCGCCGACCACGCCGACGAGTTTGACCGGGGCGAAAAAACTCGCCGCCACCGCCGCATGACTGGCCGAACCGCCCAGCAAACGCGGGTTTTCTGCAACCGGCGTTTTGATCGAATCCAGCGCCGTCGAACCAACCACCAGAACACTCATATCCAAGGCAGCCGGGCAGGCCCGGCGGGGCGCGACGGTAGGCCAGAGCGCGCGCGGCTGCAAGTCTGCGACGGCTCTGTTACGATCCGCCCGCGCCGATGGGGTTGAATGCACCGCTTTGCGGCGGCGTCAAGCGCTCAGAATCGTGCACACATGAATCCGCTTTCCCGTCGTGAATTTGTGAGCCGTCTGGCTCAGGTGGGCGTGTGCTGTTCGACGGCTGCAGCGTGGGCGCTGGAGCACTCGGGCACGCTGCGGTCCACCGCCGTACCCGATCCGGTTCTGCGAATGCCCGATGCCTTTCGTCCCCGGCCGCACATCATACTGGTCAGCGATGAGCAACTGGAAGCGTTGCAGGACCCGGATCGGGAAGTGGATTTGAGCGTGAGTCCGAAGCCGCACTGGACGACGTTGCGGCGGGTGTGCGAACAGGCGCGCGCTTCCGGCGCACGACGGCTGTTGCTGGCGTTCGATGCGTTCTGGGAGCAATACCGCCCGGGCCAGCAGGGCAAACCGCGCGCGCTGACGCCCGACCAGGACGAGTACATCCGCCGGCTGACGCGCATCAGCGAGACGGTACGCGCATACGGGCTGGGTCTGGAGTTGAGTCTGCTTTCGCCCTTGGAAATCGGGCCCGGCTACAGCCGCGCCACCGGCGAGGCGGGCCGCTGGGTACAGTATCGCGAAGGCTGGTGCGATCCGGGCTCGGGCCGGTTTTGCGTTTCGCTGTGGCAACCGCTGCGGTGGGCCAACAACAAGGGCGTCATCGAACTGGAGCGCACCGGGGTGCGGGTGTTCGCGTTCCGGGAGCAGCGCCTTTCAGCAACGGCCTTCTACCACGTCAATCCCGAGCAGATCGTCGAGCTGCGCGGGCCCTTCGAGATCGAATCCGACACGAGCGCAACCGGGGCGCGGCTGCGGCTGACGGTGCGCGGCCGGGGCGAAACGCACATCGGCCCGCTGGATCGGGTGCTGGTGGTGGTCGGTTACCGGACGCCGGAGATGGATTATTTCAGTCCGCGGGCGCTGCCGTTCTTGAAGGAGCTGCTGGAGCGATACCACCGGGCCGGTGTGCCGCTGGAGGGGCTCTATTCGGACGAGGTGCACATCCAGCAGGATTGGAATTACTTCGGGCATCACGACGAGGGCCAGTTCACGTTTCGGTATCTGACGCCGCATCTGGCGGCGCGGTTCGCCGAGTTGTACGGTCGCGAATTTGCGGATCTGGAACGGTGGTTGGTGTATTTCTGTTACGGCCAGCACGGGTTTTATCCGACGTTGGAAGCGCGCCTGCCGGCGCAGCATGTCATGGGGCCGGACGCCGAGGCGGTGGCGCGGACGAGTTTGCTGCGTCGGCGCTACTTCGATTTGTTGCATCGGACCGTGGTGAGCCTCTTTCAAGAAGCGCGTGCCCACGGCGAGGCGCTATACGGCCATGAACTGGTCGCCACGGCGCATGCGACCTGGGCCGAAAGTCCCACTTGCGACGCGTGGCGACACAACCATCCGCGCCGCGCCGCTGCCAGCGTCCGCTACGAGTACACGCCGGCGTTTTTGTGGTCGAATACCGTCCACCAGGCGGCTTCGGCGTGCGACGATTATTTTCTCTGGGGCGAGTTTCTGACCGGCGGCGGGACCGATCACGCCGAGGGCGGTTGGTCGGATCGCAACTATTACGGTCTGGCGCTGGCCTGTACGCTCGGCAGCATCAATCCCCACCAACGTTACGCCTACGCGGCCGGCTGGGGCTGGCCGGCGGCAGTGGCCCGTCGCTACGGTGCGTTGCGCGACGCCTACGGCGCGGGGGCCGAGCCGCCGTTCCAGGCGATTCAAAATCGCGAACACCGGGACATCGAAGTGCTCATGCTCTATCCGCTCTCGCTGGTGGCCTGCGAGGAGCGATTCGGTTCGTGGATGGTCCAGTACGGCTACGCCAACTACATCACGCCGGCCAAATTGCTCCAGCTCGGGCGCGTGGGCGAGGACGGTCAGATCGAGTTGTGCGGCCGGCGCTTTGGCACGCTGGCGGTGCTCTTCGAGCCGTTGCCGCCGCCGGACCTGCTGGCGTTTCTGGAAACGTTCGTGGAGCGCGGCGGACGGCTGATCTGGCCGGACCGCCGCCGCGACTGGATCTGGCCGGCGGAGCGGTGCTGGAGCGCTGGCAGCGGCTGTGCGGCGTGCGCGTGTTGCGGTTCGATCTGGAGGGCCTGATCGCCGCCGGTGGTGTGGTGGATTTTTCGGGCCCGCTGGCGGGTGTCGCGCCCCAAACGATTCTGACGGATTTTCTGGTGGACTGGATCTGGCCGGTCGAACCGGCCCGGGGTGCGCAGCCGGTCGCGCGACTCGAGCAGGAAATCGTGGGCGTGCACCGACGCGGTCCGGGCGGCGGTTCGGTGACGTTTCTGGGATTTCGGCCGCGCGACGATCAGGCTGCCTCGCTGGGCTACGAGAGTCGCACCTGGTTCGAGATCCTGCGCGCCCTGGGCGCATATCCGGGCAGCCGCGCCGACTCGGATGAGGACAATCCCACGGTCGTGTCGCGCCAGTCACCGTATCTGGCCACGCGCTTCCCGAACGGCGCTCTGGCCGTGGCGGCGCACTACCGGCGACATGTCGAAACCTGGCCGGGCGGATTTCACCGCGACGCCGAGGCCGATCGCAAGGCGCTGGAGCAAAATCCGCTGCCCGATGAGCGGCTGGAGTTGCGCGGGTTGCGCCTGGCTGGCCGGCGGCTCGATTACGACGGGCGACTGGTGATGGCGCTGCGGTTGGATGAACGCGACAAGCTGGTGGCCTTTGGCGGGTATGATTGCGCCTGGATTCAGGTGGATGGCCGGCGCGTGGTTTTTGCGGATCAGCCGATGAATCAACTGGCCTGGGCGCCGGTGCCGCCGGAGCGGCGTGTGCCCGGCGGGGCGATTCTGGAAATGTGGGTGCAGGGCGAGGGTCAGGTACGAATCCCGCTGCCGCCAGAAGTGCGCTCCGGTCGGGTATTTCTGCAAGGGCCGGGATACGACACCGTCGGGGCGGAAGTGCCGGCGCAAATCAGCGGCGGTCGGCTGCGTTTTCAAGCGCGTCCAGGCTGGGGAAAGGCGCACTTGTTCCTGCTGCCGGGTTGAAGCGACCTGGTGCGTTCGGGCGGCGTGGCGGAAGACCAACGGCCGCACCGCCAGGAAGGTGAAAACTGCCACGCCTCAAGGTGGAGTAACGCGGTGGGAAGGCTTGGTGCCAGAGGAGGGATTTGAACCCCCGACCAAAGGCTTATGAGTCCTCTGCTCTACCACTGAGCTACTCTGGCACCTGCGGCCGCAGCATACTATGCCAGGGCAGGCCGGATTGACAAGCCTGCGGCCCGGCAGAGAGCGGAATTTCGCATTGAAGTCGTCCGGACGCGTTCTAGCTTTGCGGCGGATGGGTTCGCCGGCTTATCGGGTACGACGCGCCACGCTGGACGATCTGGAGGCGCTGACGGCGCTCTGGACGACGATGCGTTTTGCGGTGACGGATTTGCGCAACCGGTTGACCGAGTTTCAAGTGGCGCTGGATGCCTCCGGACAACTGGTCGGGGCCATCGGGTTTCAAATCCACCAGCGTCAGGGCCTCATCCACAGCGAGGCGTTCACCGATTTTGCGCGGGCCGACGAGATCCGACCCTTTCTGTGGGAGCGCATTCAGATGCTGGCCCAGAACCACGGCGTGGCCCGGCTCTGGACGCGCGAATCGGCCCCGTTCTGGACACACCACGGATTTCAACGGCCCGATGAAGCTGCGCGCCAGCGCCTGCCCGAGCCGTGGGCGCGGCAGAGCAGCGGTTGGCTCACCTGCCGGCTGCGGGACGAAGAGGCGCTGATGAGCCTGGACAAGGAATTCGCCCTGTTCAAGGAACTGGAGCGCCAAAACACGGCCGCGACGCTCGAGCAGGCGCGCCGCCTGCGTCAGGTGGTCACGGCGATCGGTCTGCTGGCGGCGCTGGCGTTGCTGGTGGCGGCGCTGTGTCTGCTGCTGGCCCGGCGCGTGCCGCCGGCCTCACCCTGAAGCCGGCACAAAATCGTCGGCGTGATAGGAGCTGCGCACCAGCGGTCCGCTGGCCACGTGCAGAAATCCCAGCGCCCGCGCCAGTTCGCCCAGACGCGCGAAGCGTTCCGGCGGCACAAATTCGGCCACCGGCAAATGCCGCAGCGTCGGTTGCAGGTACTGGCCCAGCGTCAGCAGATCGCAGCCCACCGAGCGCAGATCGTGCAGCGCCTGAAGGAGCTCGGATTCGGTTTCGCCCAGGCCCAGCATCAGGCCGGACTTGGTGTAGAGGTGCGGGCCGCCGCGTCTCCTGGCTTTGGCCAGCACGTTGAGGCTGCGGTCGTAGGTGGCGCGCCAGCGCACTTGGGGCGTGAGCCGTCGCACGGTTTCGAGATTGTGATTGAAGATGTGCGGTCGGGCGGCCAGCACGGTGTCAATCGCCGCATCGCGATCATTGAAATCGGGCACCAACACCTCGATCACCGCCCCGGGCAGCCGCGCGCGTACCGCTTCGATCGTCCGCCGAAAATGTTCCGCGCCGCCGTCGGGCAGATCGTCCCGGGCCACGGCGGTGATGACGACATGCCGCAGGCGCAGGCGGGCCGCCGCTTCGGCCACGCGGGCTGGTTCTTCCGGGTCCAGCGGCAGCGGTTTGGCCGTGGTGACGGCGCAAAAGGCGCAGGCGCGGGTGCAACGGTCGCCGGCGATCATGAACGTGGCCGTGCCGCGGCTCCAGCATTCCCAGTGGTTCGGGCACTTGGCGCTTTCGCAGACGGTGTGCAGGTTCAGTTCGGCCAGCAGCGCGCGTGTGTGCGCGTAGCTGTCCGAGTCCGGCAGGCGACGTCGCAGCCATTCGGGCAGGCGTGGCCGCGGGCCCGAGGGCGGGGCGGGCGCGGCCAGGGGGCTTTTAGCGGACGGAGGCATCGGTCTGGCGCCGACCCAGTTGCTCCCAGAAGGCCGCCAGTTGCTCCGGGGCGAAGTCGGCGAGGATTTCACCGTCCACTTCGATGACCGGAGCGAGCGTCTGGCCCGAGAGCCGCACCATTTCTTCGAACGCCGCAGTGTCGGCCAGCACGTCCACCCGCTCGTAGGGGATGCGATGCTGGCGCAGCCAGCGCTCGGCGCGATGGCACCACGGACACCACGGTTTGATAAAGAGTCGAACGCGTTTGGGTTTGAACATAAGGAAAATCTCCTCGGGCGCGCCGATTCAACTCGGTTGGATCAGCGCGGCGTATTGCGCCGGCGTCAGCAGCGCATCGAGTTCGGCCGGTTGCGCCAGCCGGATCTGGAAAAACCACCCGTCTCCGTAGGGATCGTGATTGACCAGCGCCGGATCGTCCACCACGGCGCGGTTGGTGGCCAGGATCTCGCCGCTGACCGGCGCGTAAATGTCGCTGGCGGTTTTGACCGACTCGACCACCGCACAGGCGTCACCGGCCCGCACGCGCCGGCCCACGTCGGGCAATTCGACAAACACGATGTCGGTCAGCTCGTGTTGCGCGTGATCGGTAATGCCCACGGTGGCGACGTCGCCCTGGGTGCGCACCCATTCGTGCGTCCGGGTGTATTTCAAGTCAGCCGGAACGTTGCTCATAAAACCGCCCCAACAAGGCACAAACCGGCCGAAAAGAAAATCCTTTTTCGGCTCTCGAACCCGGACCGCGCGGCGCCGTTCAGGGTTTTGGAGGCCGATACAGTGGCCGGGCCGCCACCTGCGCGGCGTATTGCTGGCCGCGGATTTCGATCTGAATGGCGCTGCCCGGCGCCGCCAGTTCCGGCGGCACGTAGCCCAGGCCGATGCCGATTCGGAGCGATGGACTTTGCGTGCCGCTGGTGACCGAACCGACCAGCCGATCGTCGGCCCAAATGGGATAGTGCGGACGCGGGGGCGGGCAGCGATCCTGCATTTTGAAGGCGATGCAGCGTTTGCGCACCCCGCCGGTGCTCTGGGCCAGCAACGCCGCCCGGCCGATGAAATCGCCCTTGTTCAGCGCCACGAACGCCTCCAGCCCGGCCTCCAGTGGCGTGGTCTGCTCGTCCAGCTCCTGGCCGTAGAGCGGATAGCAAACCTCGGTTCGCAACGTGTCGCGTGCTCCCAGACCGCAGGGTTTCAACCCAAACGCCCGGCCTGCATCCAACAGCGCCTCCCAAAGCTGTCGGATCGCGCCGTCGGTCCCGATGATTTCAAAGCCGTCCTCGCCCGTGTAGCCGGTGCGCGAGACCAGCACCGTGCCGTCTCCGAAAGCGAATCCGCCGATCTGGTTTTTCTTCAACTCGGTCACGCGGCCCACGCGCATCGCGGTGTGGGACGGGCCGGGGATGCACTGTTCGATGAATTCCCGTACGCGCGGCCCTTGAACGGCCAGCGCGGCGTAATTGTGCGAGGCGTCGCTCAGGTGCAACGCGCCCGCCGACGCCGGCCATTCCCGGGCCTGCGCCTGCAACCACGCCACATCGGCCGCCGTGCGCGCGGCGTTGACGACCAGCAGATACACCTCCTCGGAAAGCTGAAAAACGTACAGATCGTCGATTGTCCCGCCGCGTTCGTTGCACAGGAGCGTGTATTGACCCCGGCCGGGCACCAGCTTGCGCACGTCGTTGGTCAGGACCCGGTTCAGAAACTCGCCCGCTGCCGGCCCGCCGAGGGTGATTTCTCCCATGTGCGAAATATCGAACAGGCCCGCCGCGGTGCGCACCGCCAGATGTTCCTCGACGATGCCGGTGTAGTAGAGCGGCATCTCCCAGCCGGCGAACTCGACCAGCCTGGCCCCGAGTTTGCAATGCGCCTCGAATAGCGCCGTTCGTTTGAGCATCGAAATCCCGCCGAGCATGGCCAGGAGCCATCCGCGGTTGAAGCGCAAAAAGCGCGCCGCCCGCACACCACACAGACGCTCGGGGCACGCCCGCTGTGACGGTCGGCCGTGGGCCGCGCCCGCGGCGCCCGTGCCTCAACCCCATTTCTCGGTCCGCAGTTGCGCCCTGGGCACGTGCAATTCGTTGAGCACCAACTGCTCGACAAATTCGACCAGCGGATTGGGCCCGCAGGCGTAAAAGATTGTGTTGGGCAGATCCCGGATTTGCTCCCGCACCCAGGCCGCATCAATCCGCCCGCGTCGGCCACCCCAGAGCTCGTCGGGCTGCAGGCGCGTGCAGGTGACCAGAAACTCGAACTGTGGATTCTGCGCCGCCAGCTCGCGAAATTCGCGCTCGAAGATGATTTCATCGGGCCGGCGCACGCTGAACAGCAGCGTGATGCGCGTCGGCAGCTTCCGGCGCGTGGCTTCGCGCACAAAACCGCGAAACGGGGCCACGCCCGAGCCGCCCGCCAGCAGCAGCAAATGCTTGTCCGGCTCGAACACCGGCAGAAATCGTCCCGCCGGCGGCAGCACCATCAACTGCTGCCCCGGCTTGATCCAGTCCACCAGCCGCGTGCCCATTTTGCCGTCCCGCCGCACCGTGAATTCGTAAAAACCCCTGTCCAGCGCGCAGGACGAAAGCGAATAAGCGCGTTTGTAGTCCGGTTCATCGGGCCAGAAACAGGTGATGAATTGCCCGGTCTGAAATTCCGGATCGTAGCCCTCCGGCCACCGCAACCGGATCGTCTTGACCTGCGGCACCTCCACCGTGACCGACTCGACCGACATCGCGACAGCTTCCCGCTTCATACGCAGCGCTTCCACACCGACTTCCAGGGTGAACGCGTGCTTGGTAAACGAGCCTGCCGGCGCTGTCAAAACAACGTTTCGTCGCCGAACGTGAATCGCCGCTGCCAACCCGCATCCCGCCCACCGGGGCGCCGCACCAGCCGGCGAGCGATCCGCACAACGGCGCATCGCCCCTCCGGACACGCGCCGGGTCAGACATTCAAACTGAGTTAAGGGCAACTTTATTGACATCGAAACAAAATGAAACTTGCGAATCCAGCGTTGACCCGTTCGCTCGGATCGGTCAGAGTTTGCACCGACGGGAGCAAAGTTGGGTTGCCATGCATGTTGTACTTGCCCGCCGGCAGTTGAGTCCGGACGTGACCCGCCTGGATGTTGAAGCCCCGCGGATTGCGCAGGTTCGCCAGCCCGGCCAGTTCGTCATCGTGCGGCTGGCCGAGGCGTCGGAGCGGATTCCGCTGACGATCGCCGATGCCGATCCGGAGCGTGGTTCGATTACGCTCGTGATCCAGGCCGTGGGCAAGAGCACGCGCGAGCTGGTGGCCCTGGAGCCGGGCCAGGCCATTCAGGATATCGCCGGACCGCTGGGTCGGCCGACCGAGTTGATTGACTCGGGCCACGCCGTGTGCGTGGGCGGCGGTGTGGGCACGGCGGTGGTGCACCCGATTGCCCGGGGCTTGCATGCCCGCGGGGTGAAGGTGACCAGCATCATCGGCGGCCGTTCCCGGCCCTGGGTGATTTTTGAAGAGGCACTGCGCCGACTCGGTGAGGTGATTGTGTGCACCGACGACGGCGGTTACGGGCGCAAAGGATTCGTCACCGTGGCGCTGGGCGAGCGACTGGCCCGGGGCGACGTGGACGCCGTGTACGCCGTCGGGCCGGTGCCGATGATGCGTGCGGTGGCGGCGCTGACCCGGCCGTTGGGTGTGCGCACGATCGTGTCGCTAAATCCGATCATGATTGATGGCACGGGCATGTGCGGGGGTTGTCGGGTTTCGGTGGGCGGTGAAATGAAATTCGCCTGCGTGGACGGGCCTGAATTCGACGGGCATCAGGTGGATTACGACGAGTTGGAGGATCGGCTGACAACCTATCGGCAGTACGAGCTCGAAGCGCTCCGGTGCGCCGAAAGTCACTGTCGCCTCCGGCCCCACCTGCAGCGGGCCGCTGCCACACCCGCGGCGCCGCCCGCGACCGAACCGGCCGGCGTGCCATGAGCTCGAAACTCACCACCAGGGAACGGATGCGGATTGCGCGCCAGCGCATCCCCGAGCAACCGCCGGAGGTCCGGACGAGGAACTTTGCCGAGGTCAATCTGGGCTTCACCGAGCAACTGGCGCTGTTGGAAGCCCAGCGCTGTCTCCAGTGCAGGGATCCCAAATGCGTCCAGGGCTGCCCGGTCGGCGTGAACATTCCGCGTTTTTTGCAGTTGCTGGCCGAAGGCGATCTGGCCGCAGCCGCCCAATCGCTGTTGTGCGACAACGCGCTGCCGGCGGTCACCGGACGTGTCTGCCCGCAGGAAACCCAGTGCGAAGCCGCGTGCGTGCGGGCGTTAAAGGGAGAGCCGGTCGCCATCGGTTATCTGGAACGCTATGTGGCCGACTGGGCGCGCACCCGGAACGGGCACTGGCAGGCCGAAAAAGCTCCGCCCACCGGCCGGCGAGTGGCAGTTGTGGGCTCCGGCCCCTCGGGTCTGACTGCTGCCGGCGAGCTGGTGCGGCGCGGTCATGAGGTGACCATCTACGAGGCGTTGCACAAGCCCGGCGGCGTGTTGGTCTATGGGATTCCGGAATTCCGGTTGCCCAAAAAAATCGTCGAGCAGGAGGTCGAGCGGTTGCGTCAACTGGGCGTGCAGATCGAGTGCAACGTGGTGATCGGGCGCACCTGGACGTTGCCGGAGCTGCGCGCGCGCTTCGATGCGGTCTATCTGGCCAACGGCGCCGGCCTGCCGTTGTTCTTGAACATTCCCGGCGAGAATCTCAAGGGCGTGTACTCGGCCAACGAATACCTCACCCGCGTCAATTTGATGGCCGCCTGGCAATTCCCCCAACACGACACGCCGGTGCTCCACGCACGGCGCGTGGCGGTGATCGGTGGCGGCAACGTGGCGCTGGATGCCGTGCGCACCGCCCGACGGCTCGGCGCCGAGGTGGCCATGATCGTTTACCGGCGCACCCGGGCCGAGATGCCCGCACGGGCCGAGGAAATCCATCACGCCGAAGAAGAGGGTGTGCAATTCCATTTCCTCACCGCGCCGGTCGAGATTCTGGGCAACACCGAGCGCTGGGTCAGCGGCCTCAAATGCATTCGCATGCAACCGGGCCCGCCCGACGAGACCGGACGCGCCCGGCCGGTTCCGGTTGCGGGTTCGGAGTTTGTGCTGCCCTGTGACGTCGTTGTGGTGGCCATCGGCACGCGCGCCAACCCGCTGCTCACCGCCACGTGCCCCGAACTCGAACTCGACCGCCGCGGAAACATCCTCGTGGACGAAAACGGCATGACCAGCCTGCCCGGCGTGTTTGCCGGGGGCGACATCGTGCGCGGCGCCGCCACGGTCATTCTGGCGATGGGCGATGGCAAACGCGCCGCCCGGGCGATTGATGCCTGGCTGCGCGGTGAATTGAGGTCCTCATCCCAAGCGGCAGCCTCGCCGGCACAGCGTCCGGGGGCGATGGCGACCACGCCGCAAAGCTGAGTTCGGCGGCGTCAAGGCGTCGCACCGGCAGCGCGCCCGCCCGACTCGGCCGCCGGTCCGGCCTGCAACGCCACATCCAGACAGACGCCTTCGCGCGTGTTCCGCGCATAGATGCGACCGTTGCTGACCGCGGGCATCGTCCAACATTTGCCACCCAGGACCTGCGCCCGCGCCACCTCGCGATAGCGATCCGGCCGCGCCTCCACCAGCACCAGCGGCCCCCGATCACTCTGCACCAGCACGTGCTCGCCCACCCGCACCGTCGCACCGCCCGAGCCGAAACCCGACTGCGACCATTTCTCGACGCCGGTGGCCAGTTCGATGCATTTGAGCGGCCCGGTACCGAATTCCTTGAATCCGATCAATGCGTACAGGAAACCGTCGTGGCAAACCGGCGTGGACCAATGACTCATGGTGCGGCCCGGATGCCGCCAGAGCTCCGTCACGCGGAAGCCCTCGCCGTCCCGGCTGATCCGCACAGCGGCTGCGCCCACGCCGTAGCCGGCCGAACAATAGACCATGTCCTCCCAGACCACTGGCGAGGCCGCCGTCGAGGTTTGATACGGAAACGGATACCGCCACAACTCGCGTCCCCCGGCGTCGAGCGCCACCAAGCCCGACTGCGTGAAGAAAATCACCTGGCGCAGGCCGTGAATCGTCGCCGGCACCGGTGTCGCATGGGTGGGTTTGTCCCGACCGGTTTTCCAGAGCACGCGGCCGGTGCGCTTGTCGAAGGCGATGAAGGCCTGGCCCGGGCCGCCGGCGTTGACGAAAACCTGCTCGCCATCCAGCAACGGTGAAGCGGCGCTGTTCCAGCGCAACACCTGGCCGTTGAATTCCCGGACCAGATCGTGTTGCCAGAGCACCCGCCCGGTGGCCGCGTCCAGACAGCTCAACGTCAGGTGCGCCCCCAGAAAATACACCCGGTCGCCCTCGACGGTGGGCGTCGAGCGCGGGCCGTCGCCGCCCTGTTTGTCGTAGGTGGGCGCGCCCAGTGGCGTGGCCCAGAGTTCGCGCCCGGTCCGGGCGTCGAACGCCACGGCCACTTCCCGGTCGGCGCCTTCGACAGCGCGTTGGATGAAACAGAAGGCCCGGCCGGCCCGGACCGCGAACGAGCCAAAACTCGGCCCCAAGGGCACGCGCCATAACACCGGCGGTCCTTCGCGCGGCCAATCGGTCCGAATCCGTTCCGGCGTCGAGCCGTCGTGATTGGGCCCGCGGTACTGCGGCCAGTCCGCGCCGTTTGCGACCCCGAGCGCCCAAAGCGCGACCAGGCTCAAGGCAAGCATCCGGGTTGCGCCGGACCGGACGGCGGGAGAAAAGCAGCGGCAGGGATGGTTCATCGTGAATTCAATCGGACCAGCAGTTCCTGGGCGAGCACTTCGTACGCGGCGGCCCCGGCGCTGTAGGGATCGTAGTGGATGATGGGTTTGCCGAAACTGGGCGCTTCAGCCAGTCGCGTGCTGCGGGGAATGACGGTTTGAAAGACCCGCTCGCCCAGTTGCGTGCGGACTTCCTGGACGACCTCCTGCGAAAGCCGCGTGCGGGCATCGTACATCGTCATGACCACGCCCAGAATATCCAGCGCGGGGTTGACACCGGCGTCGCGCAACTGGGCCAGGACGCGGTGGAGCATCGTGAGCCCTTCCAGCGCGTAGTATTCGCACTGCAGCGGCACCAGCAGCCCGTCGGCGGCCGCCAGCGCATTGAGCGTCAAAATGCCCAGCGACGGCGGGCAATCCACCAGCACCAGATCGAACCGCCCGCTTTGGCGCACCGGTTGGAGGGCCTCGGCCACGCGGCCCAGCGGGTTGTCGGTCCGCGCCAGCTCGACGTCCGCCCCGCACAAATCCACCTCCGAGGGGACCAGTTCGAGTCGTTCGAACGCCGTCGGGCGGATTTTCTCCAGCAGGCTGCCCTCGCCCAGCAGAACGCTGTAGGCGCTGGCGCCCGGGGTTTTCTCGATGCCAAGACCGCTGGTGGCGTTGGCCTGCGGGTCCAGATCCAACAGCAACACGCGCCGGCCTGCGGCGGCCAGGCAGGCGGCCAGATTCACCGCCGTGGTGGTTTTGCCCACGCCGCCCTTTTGGTTGGCGACCGCGATGACGTAGGTCGGCACGCGCCAGATTAAAAACGGTTCGCCGCCGCGTTCAAGCTCACCGGCCACCGGGCGCGCGCGGACTCGACTTCAGACGTCAATGGTCGGTCCCTGGTTGGAGTCCGGCGGGCGCGGCCGATGCCGAAACCGAATTCGGGCGCGCGTCGTGCCGGTCAGCAGATTCAACGCCACCGAAACCACGCTGATGATCAGCGAGCCCAGAAACGCCGACCAAAAGCTCTCGACCTCGAAGTAATCGGCCAGGATCAGCCCCACCAGGTAGAGCAGCAGCGCGTTGATGACCAGCGTGAAGAGCCCCAGCGTGAAAACCAGCAACGGCAACGCAAAAAACATCAGCACCGGCCGGATGAACGCGTTGAGAATCCCCAGCACCAGCGACGTCACAAACGGCGTCCAGAGACTCTCGCCGCGGAAATGAATCCCCGGCACCACGTACACCGCCACCAGCACCGCCAGCGTCGTAATGAGCCAGTTCTGCAAAATCCGTTTGAATCCCGCGTCCATCGCCTCGGCACCTGCGCAAGAGCAACATGAACGGCACTTCGAGCCGGCGCAAGGCTCGAAGCCGACCGCGCGCTGCCCCGACGGTAGTGTTCGCCAACTATCAGTTGGAGGGGATTAAGGCGGGTTGGGTTTGAGGTGAAATTGGGGTTTGGACTTCCACCACTCCGACCAGCACTTGGGCTCGGCCAGCAGCCGTTTCAATAGCAACAGCCGCTCGGCCCGCTGCCGATGCCAACCGCGCCCCTGGCGTTTGAACCGCCGGTTGATCTGC
>CAYXJB010000034.1:0-18726 GCA_964465445.1 uncultured Verrucomicrobiota bacterium | reverse complement strand
GAGAAAAAGCACGAGACCCTGCTCAACCGTGAGGAAATGGTCCGCGCCGAGGATTTGGGGCGGTACTTCCGGATTCGCGCCGACACGCGGGATCTCAACTACGCGCTCTATTTCGAGAAGGGTGAACGCAAGGTCGCGCAGATGGAGGATTACACCTCGGCGAACACGCGCCGGCTCACCGACGGGGAGCTGAAGGAAATGCTCTTGCAACTGCCCTTCATCCAGGCAGCGCTCCGGGGCGAGGTACTGGCCGGCGTTTGAAATTCGCACCACGCGTTTCCTCTCCCGCCATGAAATCCGTCCTGGTGACCGGCGCAGCGGGTTTTATCGGGCGCAACCTGGTCACGGCCCTGCGCCGGCGGCCGGCGCTCCAGCTCCTGGAGTTCGATCTGCCGTCCCCGCCCGAACGCATGGAGGAACTCGCCGCCCGGGCCGACGTGGTGGTGCATCTGGCGGGAGTGAACCGTCCGCGGGACGAAAGCGAGTTTGTGACCGGCAACGTGGAGCTGACCCGGCGCCTGTGCCGGGCGCTGGAACGCGCCGGCCGGCGTGCCGTGCTGCTGCTCAGCTCCTCGATTCAGGCGGCGCTGGACAATCCCTACGGCCGCAGCAAACGCGCCGCCGAACAGGTGGTCGAGGAATACCAGCGCCGCGTCGGAGCCGCTGTTTACGTGTATCGGCTGCCCAACGTCTTCGGCAAATGGAGCCGCCCGCATTACAACACCGTCGTGGCCACCTTCTGCCACCAGATCAGCCGCGGGCTGCCCGTGCAAATCAGCGACCGCGCCCATCGCTTGCGGCTGGTGTACGTGGACGACGTCGTGCGCAGCTTCGAGCACGTGATCCTGCGCCCCGATCATCCCCCGGTCTGTCACCGGCCGGAAGTGCTGCCGGAATTCACGGTCACCCTGGGCGAATTGCATGATCGGATTGTGGCGTTTCGCGACATGGCCGCCCAGGGACGGCTGCCGGACCTTTCGGCCCCGTTCACACGCGCTCTTCACGCCACTTATTTGTCGTTTTGCGATCCGGCGAGCCTGGCCCGGCCGGTCGAGCTCAAGACCGACCCGCGCGGCTGGCTGTTCGAGCTGATCAAATCCCCGCACGCCGGCCAGGTGTTCGTCTCGCTGACCCGACCCGGCGTGACACGCGGCAACCATTACCACGATACAAAGGTCGAAAAATTCTGCGTAATCCAGGGACAGGGCCGCATTCGACTCCGGCCCGTCCACGGCACCGAAATTCTCGATTATGAGGTGAGCGACCGGGATATTCGCGTGGTGGACATCCCGCCCGGCTACACACACTCGATCGAAAACACGGGCAGCACCGACATGATCACGCTGTTCTGGGCCAGCGAAATCTTCGATCCCGCCCGACCGGACACTCATCCGGAGCCGGTGCTGGCGAGCGAGCCGGCCCTGAGCGACCGGCCCGCACAAGCCTGAGGAATTCATTCTGCCATGCGCAGCTCGCTCAAGGTCATGACCATCGTGGGCACGCGACCGGAACTGATCCGGCTCTCGCGGGTGATCGCCGTGCTGGAGGAGGTCACGCGGCATGTGCTGGTGCACACGGGCCAGAACTACGATTACGAGCTGAACGAGATCTTCTTCCGCGAGTTGGGGCTGCCGCGTCCCAAACATTATCTCAACGCCGCCGGCCGCACGGCGGCCGAAACGATCGGCAACACCATCGCCCGGGCCGACGCCGTGCTGGCGCGCGAGCAGCCGGATGCCGTGCTGGTGCTGGGCGATACCAACAGTTGCCTGGCGGTGATCCCGGCCAAACGGCGCAAGATCCCCGTGTTCCACATGGAGGCGGGCAACCGGTGTTTCGACCTGCGCGTGCCGGAGGAAATCAACCGCCGCATCGTGGACCACGTCAGCGACATCAACTTGTGCTACACGGAGCACGGACGCCGCTATCTGCTGGCCGAGGGCCTGCCGCCGGACCGGGTGATCAAAACCGGTTCGCCCATGAAAGAAGTGCTCGACTATCACCGGGCCGGCATCGAGGCCAGCGATGTATTGACGCGCCTTCAGCTCACGCCCCGCGAGTACTTCGTCGTCAGCCTTCACCGCGAGGAGAACGTGGACGAGATCGAGCACCTGCGTCAGTTGGTCCGCGCGCTCAACACTCTGGCCCGGCAGTATGGTTTCCCCCTCATCTTTTCCTGCCATCCGCGCACCCGCCAGCGCCTCCGGAAAAGCCGCCTCAAACTCCGGCCGCAGGTCCGCCTGATGCCGCCGCTGGGGTTTTTCGATTACGTGGCCCTCCAGAAATCGGCCTACTGCACCCTCTCGGACAGCGGCACCATCACCGAAGAATCTTCCATCCTCGGTTTTCCGGCGGTGACGGTGCGCGAAGCCCACGAACGGCCCGAGGGCATGGACGAGGGCGCGGTCATCATGACGGGTCTGGACCCGCGCAACATCGTGGAAAGCGTCGCCGTGACGGTGCGTCTGTTCGAGCAGTTCGGCCCCTGCCGATTGCCGCCCGACTACCAGATTGATCACGTCTCCTGGAAGGTGGCCAAAATCATTCTCAGCTACACCGATTACGTGAACCGCCGCGTTTGGTACAAACATTGAACCGGAGGGTGGCATGCGTTTGTGTGTTTTGACTCACACCTTCCCACCCAGCACCCATCCCAACGCCAAACGGCCCTTCTACGTGGTCCGGCACGCCCTGGCTCAAGGCTGGGAGGTCGAGGTCTTCACCACGGCGCTGGACCTGCCCGAAAACGCGGCCGAAACGCTGCAGCACCCACGGCTGCGCATCCATCGGTTGGACGAACCGCTGATACGCCTCCAACAACTGGCGCGAAAACACCGCGTCCTGCTCGGCAGCCTGGTGCAGATTTGTTCGGGCGTGATCTTTCCGGATGCCTGTGCTCTCTGGGTCCGCCGCGCCCTGCGGCGACTGGAGCAAAGCCCGCCCGCGGACCGGGTTTTGGCGCTGGTCCTGCCCGCTTCGATGCTGCTGGCCGGGCGGCGGTCTCCCGGCGTGGATCGGCGCTGGTTGTTCGATTACCAGGAACCGGTTTCCCCACAGCAGTTGCGGATGAAACGCCGCTCGCCGTTGCAACGGGCCTGGCGCGGTCGGCTCGAGACGCTTGAGCGCAACACACTGCATCGGGCCGGACGAATTCTCTTCACCGCCCGATCCAATCTCCAGGCGTATGTCCAATCGGGCCTGGCGCCCCGGGAACGTGTGGCGCATATCCCGTACTTTTACGACGCCGATGTGTTCGACGCCCTGCCCGCACCGCCGGTGCATTCGGATTTCGAAATTGTCTATCTTGGGACCTTCGACTCGCGAGGCGCCCGAAACCCGGTAACGTTCCTCCACGGGCTGGCCGGTTTCCTGCAACGTCATCCCGAAGCCCGGGCGCGCACCCGCTTCCGCATGCACGGACGGTGGATGGCCCGATACGACGGGCTGATCGAGTCGCTTCGACTGGACGACGTGTTCCAGCGGGGTCGGTTGCTGGACTACCCGAGTTATCTGGAGGAGGTGCGGCGCAGTCCGATCCTGCTGCTGGTGGTCTCACCGGCGCACGAGCTGTTCATGCCCAGCAAAGTGGTGGACTACTTCGGGGCGCGCCGACCCATTCTGGCGCTCGTGCCGCCCCGCAGCGAGATGCACCAGGTACTGGTCCAGGCAGGGTGGGGCGACTCCTGTTGCGATCCGGGCGATGTGGAGGGCGTGACGCGCATCCTGGAACGGTTTTGGACCCGGTTTCGCGCCGGAGAACTGAGTCCAGCGACCGGCCAGATCCAATTCTGGTCTTCGACAACCCAATTGCCCCTGTACTGGCGGCATGTGGAAACAGCCCCTGAGCCGCTCCCGGGCTGACAGCCAACCTCGAATCGCTCCGCCGGCGGGCGGCAGTTGGGGTGTTGGCAGAAACCCCTTGCGCGACGGCGGCCGGGCGGCATAATAACAACGCCTTTCAGGATCGCGGGGTGGAGCAGCCTGGTAGCTCGCAAGGCTCATAACCTTGAGGTCGGTGGTTCAAATCCACCCCCCGCAACCATCTTCATTCCTGCGTCATCCAGCCCGTTCGCACGTCGCTGACGCCATTGATCAGGAATTGCACCGCCACGGCGGCCAGTAGCAATCCCATCACCCGCGAGGTGATGCGCACCGCGATGGGGCTGAGCCATTGGGCGCCGCGGGCCGAGAGCCGGAAAACCAGATAACTGGCCACCGCCACCACCAGAATGCTCGCGTAAAGAATCAACTGCCCGGCCAGTCCGCCGGCCCGGTTGTGCAGCAGAATGACCGTCGAAATCGCTCCCGGCCCGGCGAGCATCGGCACGGCCAGCGGCGTGATGGCGATGTCTTCTTTTTCCGCGCCGGCGCTGGTTTCCTCCTCGGTCTCGCGCACGCGCGAGCGCTGGGCCCGCAACATGTCCAGGGCGACCATCAACAGCACGATGCTGGCGGCGATCTGAAAGGCGGGCATCGTGATGCCGAAGAACTTGAAAATCGTCCGGCCCGCCACGGCAAACACCAGCAGCACGCCGGCCATGACCGCACAGGCCAGGCGCGCGGTCTTGATGCGCTGGGCCGGGGTATCGTGCGGCGTCATGGCCAGAAACAACGGCACCGCAGAGATCGGGTCCACGATCACAAAGAGCGACCCCAGCGCCAGCAGCGCAAATTCGAGCAGCTCGTGCGGATTCATGCCTCGCAGGGCGCAAAAATCGCGTCCGTCATCCCGTGTATGATTTTTTTGTCCGCGGGGCAAATCGTCGCCAGCACCCCGCCCAGTATCGTCCGGGCCGCGTCACCCTCTCCGTGCACGAAATAGTACGGGCAGAGCCGCACCCGGCCGGGCATGAGCACGAGCTGGCCGCGCTCGAAATCATAGTACTGCGCCTCGACCAGCGCCGGTTTGTGATAGCGCTGGAGCACGCGCGGCGAGCGGGCAAACTGCGCCAGCGCTTCTTCGACCGCCCCGGTCCATTCGGCATGCGACAGATCGCTCCCCAACCACACGCCGCGGGCGCCCCAGGCATGCGCCGAAAAACCCGACACCTTCAAGATCAATTCGCGCTGGCGTCGGGACAGGCTTTTGAGCTGACGCCAGTCGGTCAGGTTCAGCTCCGGGATCGCCGCGTGCGGCGGCAGGGGCGTCGGGTCCACCACCCAGGTGTAGGGCACCAGCGCCTTGAGCCGGTTGAAGAAGCTCTCGCCCAAATGCTGCCGCCAGAACTCGTGCAGGTTCCGGTTCCACAACAATGCGAAGAGCATTTTCTCCTCGAAAATCGGTTTGGGCGGCGGCGTGAGCCGAATGCGCCCGGCCCGGGCCAGCTCGAAAATCCGCCCGGCGTTGGGCACGTTCTCCAGGTCGAACAGCTCGAAGAACCGGTACACCGCCTCGCCCTCGCCAAACTCGCTGAACATCGCGTCGCGCACCGCAAAGCGCGCTCCGTCGAGCCGTTGCGCCAGCCATTCCATCTCGGGCCGGTAGATCGCGGATTCCTCCGAGATGACGATGTGCACCCGTGGCGCGTCGCCAAAGATGCCGGCAAACCCGCGCAACATTCCCTCCGCGCCGCCCAGCAAACGACCGGCAACCGGCTCGCCCAGCGCCGCATAGGTCTGGTTCAACCACGCCGTCACCCCAATGCCGCCCGGCACCGCATCCAGTTCGGTCAGACTCAATCCCTCGGCCGTCAGCAACAGATCGGGCCGAATCACCCGCGGCAGCTCCGGACTGAACGCCCGATCCCGCTGCAACGCGATCAGTGATTCGGGCTTGCCGCGGTCCAACCACTCCGCGACCCAGCCCGGCGCGCGCCCCTCGACACTGCGCCGGTAGAGCAAATTGACCGCGCGATAAAACTGCAGGCAAATGCGCCCCAGAAAATCCAGTTGCCCGGCCACCTTCGCATCCAGCCGAAACGGCTTGGGCGCGATGCGCCAGCTCTGACCGGCGAACAGCCCGCCGGCCGGCAGCGCGTCGCGAATGAATCGGGCAGCCTCTTCGACACTCTTCACAGGGCCGCGGCACTTTGGGCGAAAGCACCGCGGCTGACAAGGCCGCCCCGAATCTCGCCGGCCCGACCGCATCCCACCGGACGCTCTGGCCGGGCATCGCCTCCCGGCGGGGCAAAGCGCATCACTGAGCCCGGCGCAGACTTTGTCCTCTGAGCGCGGCGGCGATTACGACGCATGTTCGGCCGTCTTAAGCCGGTGGCGCGCCGGATTCCCGCGCTTATTTGCCGATGCAGAACTGGCTGAAGATCGTGTCGAGCAAATCTTCGGTGTAGGTCTTGCCGATGATTTCGCCGACGGCGTTGACGGCGATGCGCAATTCCATGGCCGTCAGTTCCAAATGCAATCCGGCCCGGAGAGCCTCCAGCGTGCGCAGCGTCGCTTCACGGCCACGGCGCAGCGCGTCCTGATGCCGCGCGTTGATCATCACCTCGAGCATCTCGGCGCGAATTTCGCCCGACCAGACGCGGTCCTTGATGGCGTCTTTGAGAGCCTCGATGCCCTCGCCGGTGCGGCAGGAGACGTTGACCAGCGGCGGAGGCGACTCGGGCCAGCGGGCGCGCAGGGCCTCGGCCGGCCAGCGCGGCGGCAAATCGGTTTTGTTCCGGACCAGGATGCGTTTCTTGGCGGCGAACTCGCTCAGGAATCGCTCGTCCTCCTCGGTCAACGGCTCGGAGGCATCGAGCACGTGCAGGATGAGTTCGGCCCGGGCCAGGGATTCGTGACTGCGGCGAATGCCCTCGGCTTCGATCGGATCGCGCGCCTGGCGCAGACCGGCGGTGTCCACCAGCACCACCGGCACGCCGCGGATGTTGGCCGTCTCCTCGATCGTGTCGCGCGTCGTGCCGGGAATGGGCGAGACGATGGCGCGGTCCTGGCCGAGCAACTGGTTCAGCAGGCTGGATTTGCCCGCGTTGGGTCGGCCGACGATGGCCGCACGGATGCCGCGACGCAGGATGCGGCCCTCGTTGGCGGTTTGGAGCAGCCGATCCATGAACTCCAGCGCCTGCTCGAGGCGGTGCTGGAGGCCTTCGCGCGTGTCCGGCGCGATGTCTTCCTCCGGGAAATCAATGTGCGCCTCCAGGTGCGCCAGGACCTGGAGCAAATCCTCGCGCACCTGGTGGATACGCGCCGAGAGTTTGCCGGCCAGTTGTTCCTGCGCCGCCGCGAGCGCCAGCTCCGTGCGCGCATGGATCAGATCGGCCACCGCTTCGGCCTGGGCCAGATCCAGCCGTCCGTTCAGAAAGGCGCGTTTGGTGAACTCGCCCGGCTCGGCCAGCCGCGCGCCGCTTTCGAGCACGGCCTCCAGCACGGCTTTGGCGGCCAGCAAACCGCCGTGGCAGGTGATTTCGACGGTGTCCTGGCGCGTGTAGGTGCGCGGGGCGCGCATCACGGCGCAGAGCACCTCGTCCACGGTGCGCCCGTTGCGGACGATCCGCCCGTAATGAAGCGTGTGCGAGGCCGCCTGGCCGGGTTTGCGCGAGTGTCGGCCCGCGGGCACAAAACACCGATCGGCCACGGCCAGCGCTTCCGGTCCGGAGATGCGCACCAGCGCCAGGCCGCCTTCGCCCAGGGGCGTGGCAATCGCCGCGATGGTGTCCTCGAGCATGGCGCCAGCTTAGCGTCCGAACGCGGGCGCTTGCAAGGAACGGGGGCGCCCGGTCCGGTCGGGTGGCGCGCCCCGGCTCGATCCGGACTCAGCGTCGCTCGCTGAACACGCTCTGGAGGATGGTTTCCTTGGTTTTCCAGAGCAGGGCCATGGTCATGGCCAGCGGTAGCAGCAACAGGAACAGCAGCAGCCATTCGCCGCTGCGGTGCAGACCGGTGGCCAGTGTGAGAAACGGACGCGGCGGATCGGCCAGGTGGTTGAGCGCCAGTTGGAGGGCGGCGACCAGCAGCAGCGCCAGCAACAGCGCACGGTTGAGCGCGGTGAACTGGCGCGTGTCGGCCCGCAGCGTTTCGTCGGGCAACATCGCCCCGAGTCGTTCGAGCACCAGGTTGAGGTTGAACAAAAACAGCACGCCGTTGAGCGACAGCAGCCCCACGCAGGCACCAAAAAACCACTGCCCCGTCTGCAGCTCGGCCGGCAGCGTCTGGAGGCGATTCCACCAGTACAGAAACGGCGACAGACCCAGGTTGACCAGACCCAGCAGTTTGGCGCGGTCCAGCGCCCGGCGCCACGGACGCTCCTGCGGCTGAAACGCGCTCATTTGCCAGAGACCGAACAGCAACAGCCCGCCCAGCGCCAGCAGCGGCAGCACCGACCAGGGCGCCAGCCACTCGGCCCGGGCGGTGCGAACAGTGGCGATCAGCCAGGCGGGCAGACCCCAGAACAGCGCCGAAAGACCGCGCGCCAGCCGGCCCAGAGCCGAGAGCAGCGAGGCATTGGCGAGCGGCTCGGACATCGCGCGGGTTCAGCGCAGCCGGCCGCGCAATGGGGGGCCGCCGGCGGTCTGCGCCGGCCGGTTCGCTCCAGCAAACACCGGGTCCATTGGCGGGGCGGCTCAGATGTTCAGATAGGTGTACGCTTTGAGGCCGCGCTCGTAATCGTCCAGCAGCCGCATCGCTTCGGAGGGTTTCATGCGATCGGATTTGATGGCGGCGTCCACCTGGGCTTTCATCTGACGTTTGAGTTCGTTCTCGTCGTACTGGACCGAGGCCAGTGCCTGGATGATCGTGCTGCCCTCGATGATTTCCTCGATGTAGTAACCGACCGGCTCGTCGGGGTCCAGGAACACGTGCACCTCGTTGACGCGGCCGAAGAGGTTGTGCAGGTCGCCCATGATGTCCTGGTAGGCGCCCATCAGGAAAAAGCCCAGGTAGTAGGGCTCCGAGGGTCCGTTGCCGCGCCCGTTGCCGTTGAGCGGATGCAGCGGCAGGGTGTCGCGCACCTGGCGCAGATCAATGAATCGCGCCACCTGCCCGTCCGAATCGCAGGTGATGTCCACCAGCGTCGCCTCGCGCGTGGGCCGTTCGTTGAGCCGGTTGATGGGCATGATGGGGAACAGATGCCCCAGCGCCCAGTGATCCAGCAGCGACTGGAAGACCGAGAAATTGCACAGGTACTGGTCGGCCAGGCTGTCTTCGAGCCGGCGAATTTCCTCCGGCACGTAGCCCTGGCCCTTGAAACTCTCGACGACGGCGCGGCTGATTTCCCAGTACAGATGCTCGATCTTGGCCTTGTCGGCCAGGTCCATCATCCCCAGCGTGAACATGTGCTGGGCGTCCTCGCGCCGTTCCAGCGCGTCGTGATAGGCCTCCAGCTTGTTGAGGCGGGCGAGGTTCTTGCGAATGTCGAGCAGCTCGCTCACCAGCGGATGCTCGTGTTCGCCGTATTCGAACGACAGATCGGCACGGACCTTTTCGATCGCCCCGAAAACCTCGACCACCAGCACGCTGTGATGGGCCACGATCGCCCGGCCGCTCTCGCTGATGATGTCCGGGTGCGGCACGTTCTCGGTGTTGCACACGTCGGCGACGTAGTAGATGACGTCGTTGGTGTATTCCTGGAGCGAGTAGTTGGTCGAGCTGTCGAAGGCCGAGCGGCTGCCCACGTAGTCCACGCCCAGCCCGCCGCCCACATCCAGATAACGGATGTTGAAGCCGAGCTTGTGCAGTTTGGCGTAGTAACGGGCCGCTTCCTGAACGGCCTTTTTGACCGTGAGGATGTCCGGCACCTGCGAGCCGATGTGGAAGTGCACCAACTTGAGGCAGTGGGCGAGGTTCTCGGTTTTGAGCAGGTTGACGGCGGCCAGAATCTCGGCGGTGCTCAGGCCGAACTTGGCGTTTTCGCCCCCGCTGCCGGCCCAGCGGCCGGCGCCCTTGCTCAAAAGCCGCACGCGCAACCCCAGCAGCGGCTCGACGCCCAACTGGCGCGAAACCTGGATCACCTGCCGCAGCTCCTCGAGCTTCTCGATGACCAGGATCACCTCCTTGCCCAGTTTGACGCCCAGCAGCGCCATCCGGATGAAGTCCGCGTCCTTGTAACCGTTGCAGACGATCAGGCTGCCGACCTCCTCCTGCAGCGCCAGACCGGCAAAGAGCTCCGGCTTGCTGCCCACCTCCAAGCCGAACTGGTAGGGCCGGCCCGCATCCAGGATTTCCTCGACCACCTCGCGGAGCTGATTGACCTTGATCGGAAACACGCCCCGATACCGGCCCTGATATTCAAACTCCGCAATCGAACGCTGAAACGCCTCGTTGATGGATTGCACCCGGTGGCGCAGGATGTCCTGGAATCGAATCAACAACGGAAACCGCAGCCCGCGGCCCCGCGCCTCTTCGATCACGTCGGTCAGGTCCACCGCCACACCCGCGTCCTGAAGCGGCCGGGCCACCACATGACCCTCTGCGTTGATGTCAAAGTAGCGCGCGCCCCAGCGATGGATGTGATAGAGGTTGCGCGCCGCCTCGATGTCCCACGCCTCCGCGGCGTCTGTCATGTTGCTCATCTGGTGTTGTTCAAATCCAGCGCACTATAAAAAGCCGCGCCCGGAAATCAACAGGCGCCCGGAAAAAGTTGTTCGCCACACGGCCGCGCCGACCCGGCTCGCCCAACCGTCGGCGCCTGCCGCCTTGCCTCCGGCGGGCGCTGTGCTTTCATTCGCCCATGCCAACCGTGGCGTTGCGCCTTCTGGTCAGCTACTGCGATCGTCTGCTGCACACGCGCCGGATCGGCGATTACGAGGCGGCTCACAACGGCCTGCAGGTCCAGAACCGCGGCACGGTGCGTCGCCTGGCCGCCGCGGTGGACGCCAGCCTGACCACCGTGCAGATGGCCATCCGGGCGCGTGCCGATCTGTTGCTGGTGCATCACGGCCTGTTCTGGTCGCCCGCGCACCCCTGGACCGGACGCACCTACGAGCTGATGCGTCTGTTGCTGGAGCATGACCTGGCCGTTTACAGCTCGCACCTGCCGCTGGACGCGCACCCGCGGCTGGGCAACAACGCCCAACTGTGCGCCGCCCTGGGGCTGCGGAAACTGCGCCCGTTCTTCCTCAGCCACGGCCAGCCCATCGGCTTCCAATGCTCGACCCGGATCGCGCGCGACGAACTGGTCCGGCGTTTGCACCGCGCCACCGGCGTCGAACCCCGCCTGATCCCCGCCGGACCGTCTCAATGCCGGCGCATCGGCGTGGTCAGCGGCGGCGCGGGCAACGAGCTGCGCCGGGCCGCCGCCGAGGGCGTGGACACGTTCGTGACCGGCGAAGGCGCGCACTGGACGCGCACCGTGGCCGAGGAACTGGGCCTGAACGTTCTCTACGGTGGCCATTACGCCACCGAGACCTTCGGCGTCAAAGCGCTCGCGGCGCATCTGTCCCGAAAATTCGGTTTGCACTGGACGTTCCTGGATCATCCCAGCGGCCTGTGACACCGGCGCCCGGCCAGGGACGGTCCTGCTGAGCGTTGCGCGCCCGGGCGTCCGGAGCGGCGATGCCCGCGCCGGTTCGCTCCGCGTGCCAACGCTGCGGCGTGCGGCGCCAGAGCCCGCACCAGCGCATCTTCGCGACGTTTCATCCGACGCCGGCCCGCGGCCGTGGCATCGTCGTAGCCCAGCAGGTGCAGTGTGCCGTGCACCAGGTAACGCGTCAGTTCCCGCGTCCAGTGCGTGCGGAAGCGCCGGGCCTGTCGCAGGGCTTCGGGCACGCACACGAACAGTTCGCCGTAGAGCGCCGGGGGCGACTCGCGTTGCGGCAGCGGCAAGGGCGCGGCGGTGTGGTCGAAAGTGATCACGTCGGTCGGCCCGGCGTGGCGCAAAAACTGTTCGTTGAGCCGCGTCATTTCCGCGTCGCCGATCAGATGCACGCCCAACTGGCAGGACTCGAGCCGGAGTCGCTCTTGGAGCAGTGTTTCGAGCAGGCTGCGGAGCGCCGGCAGGGCGATCGGGCGTGTCCGCTGGCGATTGCGGACGAGCAGTTGGATCATTTGTTCCGGGCGCGATGTTCCTCGTAGGCGGTGATGATCCGCTGCACCAGCGGGTGACGCACCACGTCGCGCTTGGTCAGTTCGATGATCGCGATGCCCTCGACGTTTTTGAGGACGCGATGGGCTTCGAGCAGGCCGGACTGTTTGTGCGGCGGCAGGTCAATCTGGGTTTCGTCGCCGGTGATGACGGCTTTGGAGCCGTGCCCCAACCGGGTCAGGAACATGAGCATCTGTTCGGTGGTCGAGTTTTGCGCCTCGTCCAGGATGACGAAGGCGTTGTTGAGCGTGCGGCCGCGCATGTAGGCCAGCGGCGCGATTTCGATCGTGCCCCGCTCGGTGTGTTTCTGGATCTCCTCGGCCGGGAGCATGTCGTGGAGCGCGTCGTGGAGCGGGCGCAGGTAGGGCAGGATTTTTTCGTACAGATCGCCGGGCAGAAATCCCAGCGCCTCGCCGGCTTCGACCGCGGGGCGGGTCAGAATGATGCGCGAGACCCGCCCTTCGCGCAACGCCGCCAGCGCCATCGCCACCGCCAGATATGTCTTGCCGGTGCCGGCCGGGCCGATGCCGAAGGTGATGTCGTGACGCCGGATGGCCTCGACGTATCGTTTCTGGCCGAGCGTGCGGGCGATGACGCCGGGCTTGCGTTCGTGCGTGAGGATGCGCTCGCCGACCAGTTCGGCCAGCGCCGCGGCGCCCTCCTGTTTGACAACGTTCAGGGCGTGGGTGAATTCCCGGGTGCGCACCGGCGCGCCGGATTTGAGCAATTGTTCGAGCGAGAGAAACAACTGCTTGGCCCGTTCCAGGCCTTCGGGCGGGCCTTCGAGCCGGATCCAGCCCTCGCGCGCGGTCGCTTTGACGCCCAGCTCGGCCTCCAGGGCCTGGAGATTGCGCGGCTCGTGGTTGAACAGTTGCTGCGCCACACGCGCATTCTCGAAGTGGAGCGTCTCGACGGGCATGGGTCTCAGTTCCCAAACACCGGTGGGTCGGCCGCCATCGTTCGCGCACTCATCGGTTCAGCACGGCGCGCAATTGCGCCGCCAGTTCCTGCAACGCCTGCGGCACGACCGAGGTGTTGGCGATCACCGGCATGAAATTGGTGTCGCCCCGCCACCGGGGCACCACGTGAATGTGCAAGTGCCCCAGAATACCCGCGCCGGCCACCTGGCCCAGGTTGATGCCGATGTTGAACCCGTCGGGTCGCATCACCTCGCGCACCGCATTGATGCAGCGGCGCGTCAGTTGCCACAAATCACTGAGCTCGCCCTCGGTCAATTCGTTCAAATCCGCCGCCCGCTTGTAGGGCACCACCATGAAATGCCCACCATTGTACGGATAGCGATTCAACAGTGCAAAACAGGTGCGGTCACGCGCGATGACCAGATTCGCCTCGTCATCGCTCGACTGCGCGATGCGCTCGAACAGGTGCTCCGAGTGCTCATCCTTGGGCGCCAGGATGTATTCGATGCGCCAGGGCGCATGGAGCGATTCCATGCTCCGAGACTAGCGACCCGGGCCGGCAAAGTCAAAAACCCAGCCCGCTCGTCCCGGGAAAGGCGGTTGACGCTCGATCCGCCGCTTGATCTACTCTGCCCGGATCAATCATGGCGGCGGTCACCGTCAAGCTGTTCCTCCTGAAGGGCGAAGCCCAAAGTCTCCGCACCGCCGAGCTGCTCAACTGGACGGGCAAAGCCGTGGCCGGCCCGCGCTCCGAGTTGGAGGACCTGCTCGCCCGGGAGGAGCTGGACAAGTCGGGCGTTTACTTTCTGATCGGCACCGACCCGGAAACCGGCAAGCCGGCGGCCTACATCGGCGAGGCCGAGGTCGTGCGCGACCGGCTCAAGCAACATCGGGACAAGGAATTCTGGGTGCAGGCGATTGTCTTCGTCAGCAAGGACGAGAACCTCACCAAGTCGCACGTCCGCTACCTGGAGGGCCGGCTGATCGAAGAAGCCCGGGCCGTTGGCCGCTTCGTTTTGCTCAACGGTCAGTCCAGCGGGGCGCGGCTGCCCGAATCCGACCGGGAGGACATGGAAGTGTTTCTGGATCGGATCCGCCAACTTTTGCCCGTGCTGGGCTGCGACATTCTCAGCCCCCTGGTGGAAGCCCAGGGACGGGGCGCAAGAAACCGCCTGTTTGGCAAAATCAAAGGCCTCAGTGCCGAAGGCCAGCGGACGGCGAAGGGCTTCGTGGTTTTCGCCGGTTCGGAGGCCGTGGTTGACCTGCGGCGGTCCGCGCCGAGGTACATCATTGAAGCACGCGAGCGACTCAAAGCGGACGGAATTCTGAAGGACGAGGGCAGCAAGCTGCGATTCACCCGGGATGCCGAATTTTCCAGTCCCAGCATGGCCGCAGCCATCATCTGCGGTGGACACGTGAACGGACTGACCTTTTGGAAAGACAAGGACGGTCGGGAACTGAAGGAGATCGAGGCGACCGACTAGCTCGCATATTTCACACTCACCCGGACGGAGGCGCGGGCAAGCCGCCGTAGCGCAGGTTTCCAACCTGCCGTAGCGCCGATTTCCAATCGGCAGGGTGTCAAATCTCCACCCTCCCTCCCCTCGCGAGCGCGCCGCAGGCTGGAAGCCCGGCGCTACAGCGGATTGGAAATCCGCGCTACCGGAATGTGAAATGTCCGGGCTGGACGCCGGTTTTGACGCGCACACCCTTTCTGGTCGTACTGCGTCGCGATGCTGTCTCGGGGCCGCCGCTGGCGACCGCACCTCCCGTCACGATTTGCATTGTCCAGCGTACCAATCAAACACATCGAGAAGCTTGCTGACCTTGGCCTCATCCAAATCGGCCAATTTTATGCCGGGAAACTTCGTCAGCGCCTCATCCGGCAGACGTTGTCCCGTGGCTTTTTCGATCTTGTCCGCCAGTTCCCGCCTCTTCTCGAAGGTGTCAAACGGACGTTGCAAATCCTTGAAGAGGATTTGAATGTACGCGTGCTCCCGTCGCGTTCTCAGAGCAAACAGGTAATGCTCCGTTTCGCCCGCTCGCAGCATGGGATAGAGCGCCCCGTCGTTCGCCCCCGTTCCCGAATCAATTCTGCAATTTCTGCTCTCGACCCAATCGAGTATCCCCTCGGCCAACTGCAGGCTCTTCGGATCGGGGCGGCTCCTGAGGATGTCCAGAAACATGTTCTTGTCCCATGGTGTCCTTTCCGCTGCGCCGGAAGACTTTTTCAAATCCGCACTGGCCGTAACGCCAACCAGCCGCGGCACCAGAGCTCGGATGCCCGCCCCTGCGTACTGCCGCACCTCGATGGCATATACTTCAGCAGGACTCATCTGCTGATTGAGGAATTCGACGATCCGCTGAAGCTCTCTCGGGATTTCGTCCGCTACGAAGATCAATCGAATCCGGCCGCTCAAGAGATTCGCCCTGACCGTCTGCCAGAACTCCGATATGTCCCGCTCGGGGCCGAGAAAGTCCCGAAGGTACAGATCGAAGTCCAGGCCCTTTTGGACCGCACTGGATTCGAGCTCGGTCTGGATTCTCTCTATGGACCAGTGGAGCACCGCGTTTGCGGCGTAATCCAACAACTGGCCAACGACCTCCCGCCTGATCCTCGAATCGGACGACCGTTTGACCTCCACCAGCGTAGGAATCCCATCCTGGTCCAGAAAAAGATGGTCGAGCGACCAACGGTCGCCGGCGCTGTCCTCGTCGGGTACTCCAATTTCCCGCCCAATCAAGAGCCATCTGCGCGAGCGTTTCACATGGGATTGATCGCCCGATAGCAGATTTGGATATTTTGCAATCAACTCCTGGAGCAGCGATTCGGAGTCATACGCTTCTTCGGCCAGCTCCAGCAAAGAACCATCGCTTTGGATCAAGAAAATGCCCTGCGCCATCTTTCTCTCCTTTCAACCATTCCGGGCGATTGACGCGGCGGGTCTGCGACCGCAATGCCAATCGAAAGTCTGGTTCGCGTCTTTCTGTTTGTCCGTCGGCCCGCCTTTCGGCGACGGTCCGTCTGTTTTGCGGACACGAACTGCCGAAACGCCGCCGTTCTGAAACCCGACCCACAGCACCCGGTTGTTCCCGCCAAACTCGAGCGGCATCCGAATCACCCAGGCCGTTGGACTCTCGGCGTGGAGTCGCAACTCGTCGGTGCGATGCTTCCAATACAGTTCGAGCGCCTCAGAATGCGCGGCCCCGATGCGAAGGGACTCGTAAATCTGGACCAGTCCAGCCCGGTTGCGGGCGTTCGAGTTGTGCGTCCGAAACACCTCCGTGAACCAAAATCCCTTCACCCACACGATGCACAACAAGGAGACGATGAGCCCGCAGAAGAGATGGGAACGGTTGATTTTCACGAATTCGAGTCCAGTTCACCGATTGCTGCACCGGCGGCGTTCGGGTGTAAAACGAGGCGCGACGCGCGCGATGAATCAACACGTTCAGCTCGGTTTTGAACCAACGACGCAACAAAGAGCAGGCGCTCGAGCAGGCGGCCCGGCTTCTGGTCATCAAAAAGTCCGGACATCCGTTCCACGTTGCGCATCATGATGGCCCGGATCGTTTTCGATCAACAAGATTTCGGGCCCGGCCAACATCCGCTCCGCCGGAAGAGTTTTTTCTGGTTGGCGCGGTGCGGAGGATTTAGACTCTGGCCATGGCGGCGGGACTGCGGCTATTGACCCGGCGTGCGGCCGGTTGAAAGGGTCAAGGTATGGACATCATTTTTAACTGCCCCAAGTGCGACCAGGAGCTGGTCGTGGACAGCTCCGGCGCCGGTACCGAAATCAATTGTCCCTCGTGCGGCGAAAAAATTGTGATTCCGCAGCCGGCTTCGCCGCCGGGATTCACCGGCCCGCCGGGGGCGCTCGGCACGCCGGTCGGCCAGCCGATCAACCCGATTGCCTCCTCGGCCGCGGCCAAGATGGAGCTGCATCTGAAAGTGCCGGTGCGGGACAAACCGGCTGAAAGCCTCATCGAAAAACCCAAACCGCCTCTGGAAGTCGCCGCCAAGGAGACCGACAAGAAAATTCGGGTCCGGACCATCCGCCACACCGATTGCATCGAGGTGGGACATGACCGATTCGACCAGGTGATCACGGATTTTCTGGCCAAGGTCGGCGAGGCCAACATCATCGCCATCCATCCGCTCACCTACACGCATCTGGACATCGGCACGCAGAAGTTGCTGACCGATTACGCGGTGATGATCATTTACCGGGGTTGACCCGCAGCCGGTTGCCGCCGCGGGCCGTGGTGCTTCCGGGGGAGGGCGCGCTGTTTCCGATTCAGTTTCCCGGCCGGGGCGTGGCGAAAAGCTCTGCCACCACCAGGGCAAAGTCGGGCAATTCCTGTTCGGTGAGGACTTCGCGCCCGGCCAGAATGCCCATGAGTTTGAGGCCGTACTCGGTGTTGTGATAGACCTCGACGTTGTCGTAGCGCGGGTCAACCATCCAGAGCCGGGGCACGCGGATGTCTTCGTAGATTTGTTTTTTGACGACGGTGTCGGTGCGGTGATCCTCGGCGCTGACGATTTCGACGGCGAGCCAGAGTTGACCGGTGGCGGCGTTGATCAGGGCCAGATCCGGGCAAACGTGGGTGTCGGCGCTCAGGCGAATCAGGGTGCGTGCGGGCAACAGGCGTGTGCCGGGCCGGCCGGCCACACAAGCCGCCATAGCCGCGTGCAATCGGTTGCAAATCAGTTCATGCCGCGCGCCCGGCGCCCGGCGCGGGGTCACCTCGCCGCCGAGAATTTCGTGGTAATCCTCGCTCATTTCGCCGCGAGCAATTTACGCAGGAAACGGCCCGTGTGCGAGTGTTTGTTGCGCGCGAGCCGTTCGGGCGCACCCTCGGCCACGATGCGCCCGCCGCCCTCGCCACCCTCGGGCCCCAGGTCAATGATCCAATCGGCCTCGGCAATCAGGTCCAGGTTGTGCTCGATGACGATCACCGAGTGGCCGGCGTCCACGAGCCGGTGCAACACGCCGACCAGCCGTGCCACATCGGCCATGTGCAGGCCGATGGTGGGTTCTTCCAGGATGAAGAGGTTGCGTTTGGGTTCGCGGGGCGGCGTCGCGCCCGGCAGATCGGGGCCGGGCTCGGGTTTCAAGCCGCTCAACAGGTGCGTCACCAGTTTCACGCGCTGGGCCTCGCCGCCCGAGAGGGTTGGGCTGGTCTGGCCCAGTTTGAGATAGCCCAGGCCGGTGTCCTGCAATGCTTCGAGCGGCCGGCGGATGCGCGGCAGGTTGGCGAAGAACTCCAGCGCCTCCTCGACGGTCATGTCGAGCACCTGGGCGATGTTCCGCCCGCGATAGGTGATATCGAGCGTTTCGGGATTGAATCGCGTGCCGCGACAGGTTTCGCAGGGCACAAACGCCGGCGGCAGAAAACTCATCTCGAGTTTGATCTGGCCCGCGCCGGCGCAATCGGGACAGCGGCCCTGCGGACTGTTGAACGAGAAGCGACTGGCGCTGTAGCCGCGCATCCGCGCTTCGGGCACCTGGGCAAAGAGCGCGCGAATCGCGTCGAAGAAACCCACGTACGTGGCCGGCACCGAACGGGGCGTGCGCCCGATGGGCGACTGGTCCACCTCATAAACCGCGCGCAACGATTCATAACCGCTGAGCCGCATCCGGTCCGGCCCGCCCGTTTGCCAGGGCCGGGCACGCTCGCCGGTTGCTCCTCGTTGGAGGGCGCGTTCCAGGGCGGGCAGCAGACATTCGCGCACCAGCGTGCTCTTGCCCGAGCCGCTCACACCGGTCACCAGGACCAGCCGGCCCAGCGGGATGCGGACGGTGAGGTTTTTGAGGTTGTTTTTGGTCG
>CAYXJB010000033.1:0-18942 GCA_964465445.1 uncultured Verrucomicrobiota bacterium | reverse complement strand
CATCCGGATCTGCGGGCGGTGCTCTGCGCCAACGACAGCATGGCGCTCGGGGCCGTGGCCGCGTTGCGCGCCGCCGGCAAGCTCGATCGCGTTCTGGTCGTCGGCTACGACAACATCGCCGCGGTGCGGCAGTTGCTCAAAGAAGGGCGGATTCTGGCCACCGCCGATCAACACGCCGATCAACTGGCCGTTTATGGCATCGAATACGCCCTGGCCATGCTTCGAAGCGGCGAGACGCCGGCCGACCGCGAAACGCCGGTGGACCTGGTCACCGCCGAGTCGCTGAGCCATGAGTGAACTGCTCCGATCCGGGCTGCGACACCGTGTGCTGCGGCCATCGGCGCTTCGTTAGGCGGGCCGCCATCGCCCCGCCGGCCCGGAGAATCGCACGCGCTTATGGCACAGAAGACTTCCAGTTTCGCACCTGCCAGCGCCTGGCTTCGAGCCGGTGCGGATTATCTGGGTCTGGTCGGCGCGCTGCTGTTGCTGGTGGTGGTGTTCGGTCTGGCGACCGAGCATTTCTTGAGTCCGGACACGTTTCGGACCATCGCCAATCAGATTCCGGCCGCCATGCTCCTGGCCACGGGCATGACGCTGGTGTTGATCACCGGCGAGATTGATTTGTCGGTCGGCTCGGTGCTGGGGTTGTGCGGCGCGGTCACGGGCGTGGCACTGGTGCAATGGGGATGGCCGGTGTGGGCGGCGCTGGTGGCCGCACTGGCAATCGGCGCCGCCTGCGGCGCATTCAACGGGTTGGTGTCGGTCCGCTGGCGACTGCCCTCGTTCATCGTGACGCTGGGCATGCTCGAGATGGCGCGTGGCGCGGCACATGCGCTGACGCAATCCCAGACGCAATACATCGGCCCGGCGATCGAGGGCCTGGCCGGCGGGCATCTGCTGGGCTTTTCGCTGCCGTTTTGGTTGGCACTGCTGATCGTCGTGCTGGCGCAGGCTGCGCTGTCGCATTCGGTGTTCGGTCGCCACATGCTGGCGGTGGGCGCAAACGAAGCCGCCGCCCGACTCAACGGGATTGATCCCCGCCGCATCAAAGCGAGCGTGTTCGTGCTCAGCGGCCTGTTGGCCGGCCTGGCAGCGCTCGTTGACACATCCCGATTCCAATCGGCCAATCCCAACGCCGGCACGGGCTTCGAACTGCAGGCCGGCAGCGGCCTGGAGCTGGCCGCCATCGCCGCCTGTGTCATCGGCGGCACCAGCCTGATGGGCGGACGTGGCTCGGCGGTGCGCACCTTCCTGGGCGTACTCATCATCGCCCTGCTCAACACCGGTCTGGCATCGGTGGGCGCAAAGGATGAAATGAAGCGGCTGGTGACCGGAGCGGTCATCGTGGCGGCCGTCATCCTGGATCACTATCGCCACCGCTTGGCTCGACCCGCGCGAACATGAAACCCCGGATCGTCGTTGTCGGCAGCTCGAACACCGATCTGATCGTGCGCGTGCCGCGGATTCCGGCCCCGGGCGAAACGATTCTGGGCGGACGCTTCGCGACGGCCGCCGGCGGCAAGGGCGCCAATCAGGCCGTCGCCGCCGCGCGCGCCGGCGGCCGCGTCACCTTCATCGCGCGCGTCGGACGCGACCTGTTCGGCACCCAGGCGCTGGCCGGATTCCGGCGCGACGGTCTGGATGTGCGTTTTGTGCAGCGCGATTCGGAGACGCCCTCTGGCGTGGCGCTGATCTTCGTCGCCGCCGACGGGCAAAACAGCATCGCCGTGGCCGGCGGGGCCAATGCGCGGCTCACCGCCCGCGATGTACAGCGTGCCCGAAGCGCCTTTGCCGGCGCCAGCGTCGTGCTTGTGCAACTGGAAATCCCGTTGCTGACAGTGCGAGCGGCCGCACAACTGGCGGTGCGCCACGGGGCGCGGGTCATTCTCAATCCCGCTCCGGCCCGCGCTTTGCCCCGTGCATTGCTGCGGCAGGTGTCCGTTCTGACGCCCAACGAGATCGAAGCCGAAACGCTCAGCGGCGTGCGCGTGTCCGATGCGCGCAGCGCGGCCGAAGTGGCGCGTCGGTTGCGCGGGCTTGGCGTGGAAACGGTCATCGTGACCCTTGGCGCGCGTGGCGCACTGGTGGCGACGGGGCAGGGAACGGAACTGGTGCCGGCTTTTCGAGTGCGCCCCGTGGACACGACGGCCGCCGGCGATGTGTTCAACGGCGCGCTTGCGGTGGCGCTGGGCGAAGGCCGCACGCTGCTCGATGCAGTGCGCTTTGCCAATGCAGCGGCGGCGATCTCGGTCACGCGACCTGGCGCGCAACCTTCAGCCCCGAGCCGGGTTGAAATCGAGCGGTTGTTGCGGCGAGAGGCCCGAGCGCATTCGCCGCTGGCGTCGGGGGCGGCTTTCCGGTAGCGTGCGCCAATGACAGCGCTGCCGCGACCGGATGTGATTTTCACCCACGAGAGCGACCTGGATGGGTTGATCTCCGGCGTGCTGTTGCAACGGCTGGCACGCCGGCTTTTCGGGGTCGAGGTCCCGCTGGAGGCGTACCCCTACAACCGGTGGCGGCAGCGCGAGTTGCGGGAGAAAGCCGCCTGGGTGGCCGATTTCACGTTCGAGTCGCGCTTGGACCGGCCCAACTGGTTGGTCGTGGACCATCACATCACCGAGACGGTCCCGCAGCAGGCATTGTTGATTCACGATCCGAACAAGTCCGCCGGGCTGCTGTGCTACGAGCTGTGTTGCGAGCACGGGCTGGGTTCGCCGGACCTGGGCCGGCTGGTGCACCTCAACAACGTGGCGGATCTGTTTTTGGAGGATGACCCGGATTTCCTGCTGGCGTGCGATTACGCCAATCTGGTGCGGCATTACCAGTTCTGGAATCTGCACGCGCTGGTGGAAGGGCAGATCGAAAAACTGCTCGATCATCCGTTGCTGGAGGTGATGGAGGTCAAACGGCGCGTCGAAAATCCGCTGGGTTACGAATGGAGTCGGGCCAACGTGATCGAGCTCAGCCCCACGGTCGGACTGGTGGACACGGTCATCGGCAACAACAATCTCATCGTGCATCAGTTGCTCGAACGCGGTGCAACACGCTATCCGGTGCTGGTGACGCTGTTGCGCCGGGCCAACAACGTCATCATTGCCAGCTTCCGAAGTCGCAACGGCGAGGCGCTCAAGGTGGCCGAGCGCTTTCAGGGCGGCGGGCATCCCAACGCCGCCGGGGCCGTGCTACCAAAATCCGTCCGCCAGATTCCCGATGCGATCGAGTACCTGCGGCTGGTGCTCAACGCCCGAGGGCCGGCGCCGTTGAACAACCTGGAGCAGTTGTTCGCGGACCTCGAGCCGCCGTCCCAGCGCTGAACGCGCAGCGATCGAGTCGGCGCGGAGACGTGCCGGCTCAGCCGGCGAGCTTGACGGCGCGGTCGCGTTCGGCGCGTTTGCGGCGGGTTTCGTCGAGGATTTTCTTGCGCAGGCGCAGGTGCTGCGGCGTGGCTTCGACGTATTCGTCCGGCCCGATGTACTCGAGGGCGCGTTCGAGGGAGAGTTTGAGGGGCGGGCTCAGTTGGATGCCTTTGCCCTCGCCCTGGCTGCGGATGTTGGTCAGGTGTTTGCTCTTGCAGGGGTTGACCGGGATGTCGTTGTCGCGGGCGTTTTCGCCGACGATCATGCCCTTGTACACGCGCTCGCCGGGTTGGATGAAGAGCCGACCGCGTTCCTGAATGGCATCCAGCGCGTAGGCCGTGGCCACGCCGTCTTCCATGCTCACCAGCGAGCCGTTGCGTCGGGTGAGAATTTCGCCCCGGTCGGGCCCGTATTCGTGGAACAGATGGCTCATGACGCCCAGGCCGCGGGTGAGGTTGACCAGGTCGGTTTCAAAGCCGATCAACCCGCGCATGGGAATGAGCGCTTCGAGGGTGGTTTGATCGCCATGCTGGTGCATGTGGGTGATTTGGGCCTTGCGGGCGGCGAGGTTTTCGAGCACCGCGCCCATGTGTTCCTGCGGGATTTCGAGGAAGAGCTTTTCGATCGGTTCGAGCCGCTGGCCCTCGGGCGTTTTCTTCCAGAGCACCTCGGGTCGGGAGACGAGCAGTTCGTAGCCCTCGCGGCGCATTTGTTCGACCAGAATGGCGATTTGCATTTCGCCGCGGCCCTCGACCTCGAAGACCTTGGGGTCGGCAGTCTGGCGCACGCGCAGCGCGACGTTGGTGCGCGTTTCCCGCACGAGCCGTTCCCAGAGATGGCGCGCGGTGATGAGTTTGCCGTCCCGACCGGCCAGCGGGCCGTCGTTGACGGCGAACTCCATGCGAATGGTCGGCGGGTCCACCGGAATGTAGGGCAGCGCGCCGCGTTCGGGCGTGTCGGCGATCGTCTCGCCGATGAACACGTCCTCGAAGCCGCTCACCCCGACGATGTCGCCGGCGTGGGCTTCGGGGATTTCGACGCGTTTGAGGCCCTCGAAATGGAACAGGGCGGTGATCTTGCCCTGGCTGATGCGCCCGTCGCCGTGCAGGCAACAGGCCGCCTCGCCGGTGCGCACCTTGCCGGAAACGATTTTGCCGAAGGCGATCCGGCCCAGGTAATCGCTGTAATCGAGGTTGGCGACCAGCAGTTGGAATCCTTCTCCGGCGCGGGCGCGCGGCGGCGGGATGTGACGCAGGATCAGTTCGAACAGCGGGGTCATGTCGCCGTTTGGAGCGCGGCCCGCGGCCGTGGCCCGGCTCAGGGCGTCGAGCTCCTCGAGGCTGCTCAGGGCGTAGCCGTCCTTGGCCGAGCAAAAGACGAACGGGAAATCCAGTTGCTCGTCGGTGGCGTTGAGCGACAGGAACAGCTCGAAGACCTGGTCCAGGACCTGTCGCGGGCGGGCGTTGTCGCGGTCAATTTTGTTGATGACGACGATGGGTTTGGCGCCGGCTTCGAGCGCTTTGCGCAGGACGAACCGGGTCTGGGCCTGCGGGCCCTCGGCCGCGTCCACCACCAGCAACACGCCATCAATCATGTTCATGATCCGCTCGACCTCGCCGCCGAAGTCGGCGTGGCCCGGAGTGTCCACGATGTTGATGCGGAAGTTTTTGTAGCGGAAGGCGGCGTTTTTGGCCTTGATGGTGATGCCTTTTTCGCGCTCCAGGTCCAGCGAATCCATGATGCGTTCCTCGCGGACGATGGCCTGGTTGGCGCGAAACGTTCCGGACTGTTTGAGCAGGCAATCCACCAGCGTGGTCTTGCCATGGTCCACGTGCGCTATGATCGCGATGTTTCGAATGTGTTCCATGCCTTCGCAAAGCCGCGCCGCGCGACGGGCGGCGGCCCGCAAGCATAGCAAATCGCCGCGCCCCGAACTCAAGCAAAACCTCGAACGCTCCGGGCCGGCCGAGCTTCCGGCTTGCGCTGGTGCGCCGATCGCCGACATTGACCGCGCGCAACACATGCATCGGCCGCATCGCTCAACGTCTCCGGGCCCACCGCTCGAATGAATGCGCTCGACCGAGGTTTCGCGCCCGTGGTGCTGGCCGGGCTGCTGGCGTGGAGCGGCGCGCCGTCCCGCGCCGTTTCTCCCGAGACGCAGATCACGTTCAGGATGCCCGAGCCGGTCGCGTTTCGCGTCCGGGCGCCTGACACAGCGCGGGTCGGGACGACGGCTATGCCGTGGCTGGAGGCGTTCCCGCTTTCGGGCAGCACCAATCGCGTCGAACTGGGCAGCCGTATCGTGCTGCAGCTTGGGCCGGGCGTGGACCTGGCCGCGCTGCTCAAGGGTCGTCCGGTCCAACCGGCGCGCCGGGTGGGAACGAATCTGTTTGTGCTGCAGGCCGCCGATCCGCGCGCCGCGCTCGAGCAAGCCGCCGAGCTGGCGCGTCAACCCGGTGTGCTTGCCGCTCATCCGGTGATGCGGCGCGCGCCGGACTTGAAGGGACTCTACGCGGCGCGGCCGGACGATCCGTTTGCCGTGCCCTACTTTTTCACCAGTGGCGGGCAATACGTCGAGGCGCAATGGCCGTTGGAAAACCGCGAGGCCGACGGACAGGCACTGGGATTCGATTTGAACGTGTTCGCCGCCTGGCCCTGCGCACGCGGTCAGGGCGTCACGGTGGCTGTGGCCGACAGCGGTTTGGACTTCGAGCATCCGGAGCTGACCAACCGGCTCGCGGGCGCGCCGCACTGGAACTTCGCGCGGGGCGACACCAACGCCGCGCCGTTCGGCGGCGAGCAAACCGATCCGAACAAGGCATTCTGGACGCATGGCACGTCGGTCGCCGGCCTGATCGCCGCCGAAGCGCAAAACGGTCGCGGCATGGCGGGTGTCGCGCCCGAATCGGCGCTGGCGGCGTGGGCGATTTTTACCACCAACCTCATGCTGGTGGACGACGAACAGCTAATGGACATGTACAGCTTTGCCTCGAACGTGGTGGCGGTGCAGAACCACAGTTGGGGCACTGGCGCGGGCGTGGCCCAGGCCGGTCCGTCCCTGCTCGAACAGCTCGGCATCCAAACCGCCACCACTCTGGGCCGCCACGGGCGCGGTGTGGTGATGGTGCGCGCCGGGGGCAACGATCGGGGCGCGATGGCGCGGGCCGACGACGACGGCTATGTCAACGATCCGAATGTGATCGGCGTTGCGGCCGTGTCGCGCAGCGGTCGGGTGACTGATTACAGCGAGCCGGGCGCATGCCTGCTGGTGGCCGCGCCGGGCGGGGCCGGAGGCTATCAGGGCCTGTTGACGCTGGACCTGGCCGGGCCGTATCGCGGCGTTCATTCGGGTGTGATCTACGTCAACGACTTTGCCGATTACCGCACCGGAGCGTTCCTGGGATTCGCCGGAACCTCGGCCGCGGCGCCGTTGGTTTCGGGCATCGTCGCGCTGATGCTTTCGGCCAATCCGAACCTCGGCTACCGGGACGTACAACAGATTCTGGTACTTGCCGCGCGGCAAACCGACCCGACCGATCCGGATCTGGCACGCAACGGAGCGGGGTTTTGGGTGAGTCACAACACCGGCTACGGCGTGCCGGACGCAGGCCACGCCGTCTGGCTGGCGCGTCAGTGGCCGGGCCGCCCGCCGCTGGCCACCTTCAGCCTCGCTCACAACGAGACCATCCCGATCCCCGACGGCGGGCTGCGGCTGGAGGTTCTGGGTCCGGGCGTGCCGGCCGAATTGGCCTCAGTGTATGCGCTGCCGGCCAGCGCCGGTGTGCATGCCGACGCGCCCACCGCGGCGTTGCCGCTGGTGGACGTGGGGACGGCCCCGAACGTGCCGCCGACCAGCCTGAGCAACCGCGCGGCGCTGATTTTGCGCAGCGACGCGCCCTTCAAAGACGTGCTGGCCAATGTTGCCGCTGCCGACGCCGCGTTCGCTGTCATCTACAACGCCACCAATTCGGGCGGTTACAACCTGGGCTTGCTGGTGGGCAGCGAGTTTGTGCCGATCCCGGCCGTGCTGGTCGGTCATTCAACCGGTCAGGCGCTCCAATCGCTTTTCCAGACCAATCCGCTGGCTCGTACCCGGCTGCGGCTGCAGAGCGCCGAGGTGCACTTCGATGAGGAAACCGCGCTGCTGTGCGAACAGGTGGGCGTGCGGCTGCGTCTGGAACATCCGGTGCGCGGGGATTTGCGGATCACGCTCCGTTCGCCCGCCGGCACGCGGAGCGTGTTCGCGCATCTGAACGACGACACCAACGCCGCCAGCGCGGAATGCACGTACTGGAGCACGCATCATTTTTTTGAAAGCAGTGCGGGTCGCTGGACGCTCAGCGTGAGTGACGAGGCGCTGGGGGCGACCGGCCAGGTCCGCAGCGCCACGCTGGTGCTGCGCGGGGTGCAGATTCTGGACGCGGATCGGGACGGACTGGACGACACCTGGGAACGGAATGCGTTCGGGCATTTGGGTTTGGGCCCGGCCGACGATCCGGATGGGGACGGCTTTTCGAACGCGCGCGAACAGCTCATGGGCAGCGATCCGACGCACCCGGATCGTCCCTTCCGCGTGGATGTGGCGTCGTGGTCGTTGTTCGGCGCGCGGCGGGTGCGCCTGAGCTGGCCTTCCGTGGCCGGAACAACCTACCGCGTCGAAGCTGGCACGAATTTGCACGTGCCGCTGGTCACGCTCACCAACGTGTCGGGGCGCATCTGGGAAACGGACTTTTTCGGCAGCTCGGCTGATCTGCCGCAGAATTTTTTCCGGGTGAGGGCTCTGCCCGCGCCTTGACGGGCCGGCTTTTGTGCGGCCCACTGCCCTCATGCGAACTCGCCCTGGCCGACCCATCGCCCTGAGCATCGCCGGCTCGGACAGCGGCGGCGGGGCGGGGATTCAGGCGGACCTGAAAACCTTCGCCGCCCTGGGCGTGCACGGCACGACGGTGATCACGTGTTTGACGGCGCAGAATCCGCGTCGCGTCGCGGCCATCGAACCGGTGAGCCCGCGCATGGTGCGGGCGCAACTGGAGGCGCTGTTCGAGGAGCTGCCGCCCCGGGCGGTCAAGACCGGCATGTTGTATTCGGCCGAGATTATCCGGACGGTGGCACGCTTTTTCGAGGCGCTCCGCGGCTCGGGAGCGTATCCGCCGCTGGTGGTGGACCCGGTGATGGTGGCAACCAGCGGCGCGGTGCTGCTGCGGTCCGATGCGGTCCGGGCGCTGTGCGAGCGGTTGCTGCCGCTGGCGCGATTGATCACGCCCAATGCCGACGAGGCCGCGCTGCTGACCGGGCGGAAGCTGCGGACGCTGGCGGATTTGCGGGACGCGGCGGCGGCGCTCCACCGGGGCTTCGGCTGCGCGGCGCTGGTCAAGGGCGGCCATTTGCCGCTGGCCGAGGCGGTGGACGTGTTTTTTGACGGGCAGCAGTGGCTGATGTTGCGAGCGCGGCGCATTCGGGGCGTGTCCACCCACGGGACCGGTTGCACCTACTCGGCGGCGATTGCAGCCGGGCTGGCGCTGGGCCTGACGCTGGAGTCGGCGGTGCGCCGGGCGAAACGGCTCGTGAGCCGGGCGATCGCCGGCAGTTACCGGGCCGCCGGTCACGATGTGTTGCAGCCCTGAGAGAGGCGGCGTTTTGGACGGGCTTGTGCGATGTGCGAACGGAACGGGAGCGGAAAAGCCGCGCGCCCGGACAGTTCAACGACGACGCAGGTTGTATTTGAGGATGCACCAGAGCGCGCGCAGGCCGTCGCGCCAGCCGGCTTTTTTGCCCTCGGCGTAGGTGCGACCGTAGTAGGAGATGGGCACTTCGTAGATGCGGATGCCGGGGATTTTGGCGAGCTTGGCGATGATTTCCGGTTCGAACCCGAAGCGGTCCTCCTCGATGCGAATCTGCCGGAGCACCTCGGTGCGGAAGAGTTTGTAGCCCACCTCGATGTCGGTGAGGTTGAGGTTGGTGAACATGTTCGAGAGCGTCGTCAGGACCTTGTTGCCCACCGAGTGCCAGTAGTAGAGCACGCGATGCGGCCCGGCGCTCAGAAAACGCGTGCCCAAAACCGCATCGGCCCGGCCGGCCAGAATCGGTCGGGCCAACAGTTCGTACTCGGACGGGTCGTACTCCAGATCGGCGTCCTGCACCACGCTGATTGGAGCGCTGACCTGCGCAAAGCCGGTGCGCAAGGCAGCACCTTTGCCCTGGTTGGTGGCGTGTCGAAACAGCCGCAGGCGCGGGTCGCGTCCGGCCAGTGCCCGGAGCTTTTCCCACGAGCCGTCGGTCGAGCCGTCGTCCACCACAATTGACCTCCTGCACCAGCGGCTGGCGCAGGACCGCCTCCAGCAGCGTGGCCACGGTCCGGGCTTCGTTGAACACCGGGATCACCACGCCCAGACAGGGCGCATTTGGAGGTGTCGCTTCCGATGGCGCGTTCATGACGGTGCGGGTTTCCGGACGCGCCGCAGCGTAATGACCGGGCCGACGCTTTCAACGCCGAAAAAAGCCGGTTCCCGCTCCGCCGGTGTGCATCAGCCGCAACCGGCCCGGCCCGCCGACGTGTTTGGCGTCTCTGACGTCCGGCAACCGGCGCGCGTGGCTCAATCGAAGATGCGTCGGCGCGGATTGACCAGCGCCCAGGCCGCCGCGCCGACCAGATACACGCCGCCGATCATGAACAGAGGGGCGTTCCAGTTTCCGTACCGGGCCAGCAGATCCGTCACCAGCAGGGGACAGAGAATGCTGCCGATCTGGCCGGAGGTGTTCATCGCCGCGCTGACCACACCGGCGTGATTGCCGCCGACGTCCAGACACGTACTCCAGGCCGCCCCGAGCGTGAACATGCTCGCGCCCACGGCCAGAGCGATAAGAGTGGCGGCCAACCAGGGAACGTTCAACTGCGTCGCCAGCAGCATCGCCACCCCGGCCAGCAGGTACGCACAGGCGCCAACCCCGGCCCGACCGATCCGCGGGCCGAATCGGCGCGTGGCAAAGTCGGTTGCCGCCCCGCCGAACAGATCACCGGCCACGCTGACGATCAGCGGCAGACCGGCAAACAGACTCTGCGAAAGAGCGTCGAATCCGTGTCGCTCCTTCAGATAGGTCGGCAACCACGTGATGCAGAAATAAAAGCCGAAGCTGTTCGGGAAATACATCAGGCACAGCGCAAAGGTGTTGGGATGACCCAGCAGCCGTTTCCAATACGTCCACCCGACGTGATGTGACCCCGGCGGTTCGCGTTCGGCCAGAATGCGGTCCAGCTCGGCGCGGTTGACGGACGGGTGTTCGGCCGGTTCATCGCGAAACCAGCGATACCATGCGGTCGCCCAGATCAGGCCGATGAGGCCAAAACACACGAAGACCCCGCGCCAGTTGGTCCAATGCAACAGCGCGGTGACGATCATGGGCGTGAGCCCGCCGCTCAGATGCGCGCCGGCAAAAAAGATGCCCTGAACCCGGCCGCGTTCACTGCGCGGAACCCAGCGCGAGAAGGTGCGCGCCGCGCTGGGCCACGCACCGGCTTCGCCCGCCCCGAACAGAAACCGCGTGAGCATCAGCGAAGTCCAGTTCCACGCCGCCCCGGTGAGCATCGTGAATGCCGACCACCAGGTGACGATGCGCGTGAGCACGCGGCGCGTGCCGCGCCGATCCGCCCACCAGGCGGTCGGGATTTCGAAGGCGGCGTACGCGATGGCAAAGGCGCTGTAAACCCAGCTCATTTGCGCCTTGCTCAGGTTCAGGTCCTGCATGATCTGCGGTGCCAGCGTGGCAATGCAGGCGCGATCCAGGTAGGTGACCGCCGCCAGCGCGATCGCAAACGCCACCACGGCAAAGCGCACGCGCGAGGCTCGCTCAGTCGGCACAGACGGATTCATGAGACACGAGATGCATGCGGTCGGGAGCGATCACGGGCAGGGCGCAAAGTTGCCCGGGCGCGGGCCGGAGTCGGGCGCGCCGCTCAATCCAGACGTTTGACGCGGATGTTGCGGTAGCGCACGACGCTCTTGGGATCGTGCGCCTGCAGAGCGAAGGTGCCCTCGCCCAGCTTGAGCGCCTGACCGCGTTGGGGCTGCACACCGGGCGGTTCGATGTACTGGAACAGCACCTTGCCGTCCACGCGCACCGTGACGCAGCGGTTCTCGACGATGATTTCCTGCGTCCACCACTTGCGATCCTGGCAGGGCGTGCTGCCCAGGTTCACCAGCCCGTAGAGGCTGCCGGTGCGAATCCAGTCGCTGTGCGTGCAGTTGACCTGCGACTCGAAACCGGTGTCGGGCCAGCCGCGCGCCTGATAGCGGGTGTGAAAATAAATGCCGCCGTTGGAGCCCGGTTCGGTCATGACCTCGACCTTGAGATGGAAGTTTTTGAACGGTTTTTCGTCACCGACGTAAAACAGATGCGAACGGCTGCCGTGGGCCACAAACGCGCCGTCCTCGATCTTCCAGGAATCGGGATTTTCCTCGGCCGTTTTCCAGCCGGCGAAGGTCTTGCCGTCCATCAGCGACTTGAATCCCGGCTCGACCTCGGCCGGCAGCAGGAGTGGAAAAGACAGCGTCGTGGCCAGCAATGAAGCGAACAGCAGGTTGCGTTTCATGCGCTGAACCTTAGGCGCGCCCCGGCGCACAACCAAGTCAAAACACATCCGACGCCCGAGCCGATCGAGCGGCTTGGCGGATCGCTTCCCCTGGCGGCGCCCCAGAGCAGGGCAGGGACGTCCAGCCTCGTGCGAACGCATCACAGCGCGCCGATCCGAAGCGGAGCTGGGAGCGACGAAAGAGTTGCTGTCAGCGCGGCTTTGGCGTTCCATGCGGCGCATGAGAGGATCGTTGAATCGCCGGCGTTTTCTCGAACGCACCACGCTGGCTGCTGCCGGCGCGGCCGCCTGGGGACGGGTGCACATCCTGCGTGCCGGCGAGAGTCCGAATCAAAAACTGCGCGTGGCGATCATGGGCTGCAACAACCGCGGCATGGCGCACATTGCCGCGTGGTTGCAGGTGCCCAACGTCGAGATCGCCTGGGTGTGTGACGTGGATCGGCGCGCGCTGGAAAAGGGTCTGGCGGCGGTCGAGGCCCGACAGGGCCGCCGCCCGCGTGGCGAGAAAGACATCCGACGCGTGCTCGAGGACCGGGAACTGGACGTGCTCTCGATCGCCGCGCCCAACCACTGGCACGCGCCGGCGGCGATCCTGGCCGTGGCGGCGGGCAAGCATGTGTACGTCGAAAAACCCGGCAGCCACAATCCGCGTGAAGCCGAGTGGCTGGTGGCCGCCGCGCGCAAGTACGACCGCAAGGTTCAGATGGGCAACCAGCGCCGCAGTTGGCCCTGGATCATCGAAGCCATGCAACAGCTCCACAGCGGGGCGATCGGCCGGGTGCGGTTTGCCCGCGCCTGGTACAACGCCGCGCGCGGCACGATCGGCCGGGGACGCCGCGTGCCGGTGCCCGAATGGCTGGACTTCGAGCTGTGGCAGGGGCCGGCGCCCGAGCGCCCGTACGTGGACAATCTGGTGCATTACCAATGGCACTGGCGCTGGCACTGGGGCAACGGCGAGATCGGCAACAACGGCGTGCATTTCCTGGATCTGGCCCGATGGGGATTGCAGGTGGGCGCGCCCCGACGCGTGAGCTGCGGCGGCGGACGCTACCGGTTCGACGATGACTGGGAAACCCCCGACACCTGCGCGCTGACGGTGGATTTCGGGGACAAGGGCGTCGTTTTCGAGAGCCACAGTTGCCATCCGTTTCGCGAAGCCGGCGGGCGCACGGGCGTGATCTTTTACGGCGACAACGGCACGCTGGTCATTGCCGATCTGGTCTGCCGCATCTACGACCGGGAGGAAAAACTCCTCCGCGAAATCCAGGGCCAGCCGAGCGATGCGCCTCATTTCCAAAATCTCGCCGACGCAATTCGCGAGGGCGCGCCGCTGCGCGCCGAAATCGAAGAAGCCCAGCGGGCAACGATGCTCTGTCATCTGGCCAACATCGCCTGGCGCACCGGAAGCACGATCGAGCTGGATGCAGCCACGGGGCGACCGAAGAACAATCCCGGGGCCGAGGCGCTCTGGCAGCGTGAATACCGGCCCGGTTGGCAGCCGCGGGTGTAGGGCTCGTGCGCGACCGAACCCACGCCCGGTGGCCCGAGGAGTTTGAACTTTGCAGGGCCGGGAGCGCCGCGCAGAATCGGTGCATGAATCCGAGCGTGCTCGGCCGGTTTCCAGCGTTGCGGATGCGACGATTGCGCCAGAGCGCGGCCTTGCGTCGGCTGGTGCGCGAAACGCGGCTGGACATCGGCCAGTTGGTCCTGCCGCTGTTCGTGCGACCGGGTCGGCGATTGCGCCAGCCGGTTGCTTCGATGCCGGGCGTGTTCCAGCTCTCGCCCGACGAACTGGTTCGCGAGGCCGAAAGCGCCTTTGGCGCCGGTGTGCCGGCGGTGTTGCTGTTCGGCATTCCGGAGAAAAAGGACGCACAGGCCAGCGGGGCGTATGCGCGCAACGGCATCGTCCAGCAAACGCTGCGCCTGCTCAAGAAAGCGCTGCCGGATCTGCTGCTGATCACGGACGTGTGCCTGTGCGAGTACATGGAGCACGGGCATTGCGGCGTGGTGCGTGCCGGCGGTCGCAATGCGCGGATTCTCAACGATCCAACGCTCAAGCTCTTGGCGCGCACCGCGGTCAGCCACGCCGAGGCCGGCGCGGACATCGTGGCGCCCAGCGACATGATGGATGGTCGGGTGGCGGCGATTCGCGCCGCGCTGGACGCCGCCGGTTTCACCGAAACGCCGATTCTTTCCTACGCGGCAAAGTTCGCCTCGGCTTTTTACGGTCCGTTTCGCGAAGCGGCCGAATCGGCCCCGCGGTTCGGCGACCGGCGTTCCTATCAGATGGACCCGCCCAACGCCGACGAGGCGTTGCGCGAGGTGGCCCTGGACATTCAGGAGGGCGCGGACATCGTGATGGTCAAACCGGCGCTGGCGTACCTGGACATCCTGCACCGGGTCAAAACCACCTTTGGTTATCCCACGGCAGCCTACGCGGTCAGCGGCGAGTTTGCCATGATCAAGGCTGCGGCGGCTTCCGGCTGGCTGGATGAGCGCGCCGTCACGCTCGAATGTCTGCTGGCGATGCGCCGTGCGGGAGCGGACATCTTGATCACCTACGCCGCCGCAGAGGTGGCGCGATGGCTGCGCGAGGGCTGAGGGCGTTTGGAGCGACGCGAAGCGGCGATTCGCCACCGCACCCGCGTTGAAACCCCGGCCTCAGGCGCCGCTCCGCGCGAAGAAGAATGCGTAGATCAGCAGGGCCACGATCACGCCGCCCAGGCCGATGGCAACAAAAAGGAAAATTTTTCCGGCCCGGTCATCCTTGCGCGAAAAACCGGCGCTGACGGTGTCAAAACTGGCCCGGGCCGACTGTTCCAGATCCGTGGGGCTGATGCCGCGTTGGAGCACCATCGTCGCGTCGGTGGACTTGCGCTGGGCGGCGGCCGCGGTGGCGGCGGCGGTTTCCTCGGTCTCGAGCCGGAGTTCGACCTGGCCCAGGCGCAGGATCTGGCCGGGCTTGAGCGGCGCTTCGGTGATGCGTTCACCGTTGATGTAGGTGCCGTTGGTGGAATTGAGGTCGCGAACGATCACCGTGTCGCCGCGCAGGAGCACTTCGCAATGATGACTGGAAACGGAGGGGTCGCCGATGGTGAAGGTGTTATCCTCGAGGCGGCCGATCGTGGTTTTTTCCGCCGTCAACTCGTGCGACCGACCGGTCATGCCCTGGCTGAGGATAACGAGTTTGGCCATACGTTCGTTTCGTTCCGGGCATTATGTGGCGCATGCAGGGCAAGTCAAACGCATTTGCTCCGGCGCTCTCCCCGATGCTCCATGAGTGATCAGCCGTCGGCCCGCGTCAGTCTTTTTTCTCGAACGTCAGCGCCAGGGAATTGATGCAGTAGCGCAGGCCGGTCGGGCGCGGCCCGTCGTTGAAAACGTGGCCCAGATGACCCCCGCAGCGGGCACAAAGCACCTCGGTGCGCACCATGCCGTGACTGTAGTCGGGCGACTCTTCGATGGCCTCGCGCTTGATCGGTGCATAAAAGCTCGGCCAGCCGCAGCCCGAGTCGTATTTGGTCTCGGAGCTGAACAGCTCGGCCCCACAACCGGCGCAGCGGTAGATGCCCTTGTCCTTGGTGTTCCAGTACTGGCCGGTGAAGGCGCGTTCGGTGGCCTTGCGGCGGAGCACCTCGTACTGCGCGGGGGTGAGTTCCTTGCGCCATTGTTCGTCGGTTTTGACAATTTTTTCGCTCATGCTGGGCTCCTGCGATGAACGGGTGGCGACGCCGCCGGCCCTGGGTTCAGGATGGCTGCGGCCGCAGCCAACGACCAGCACCGCGATAAACGCGCCGGTCGCAAAGCGCCATGCCATCGAACCGGTTTTGTGCCTCATGTTTCAACGACACACCCGTTCTGCCACCGGGTCAAGCCGCTTTCGGTCCGGTGGCCGGTGCGGCATGCGGCACACGGGACGTCGAAGTCCGTCCGTTGCCGCGCCGCAGAGCAATTTGCTTTGAATACGTGGTGGCGCTTTTCTATCGTAGAGCAGTAATGATGAGACACGCGAAGCTCGAATCGAAGCGCGCCGGATGGCGCACGGCCCGGGTGGGGCTGGCTGCTGTGGCGGTTTTGGGTGCGGTTGGAATCGCGGTGGCCGCCGATGCGCCCTCCAAAGACACCGAACCGCTGGCGCTGAAGTTGCCGGCGCCCACGCTCAAGGGCACGCCGGAAGACCTGCCGGTGGGCGCGAACATCGAACCGTTGTCCGACAAGCCGCGTCCGCCCTTTTATGTGCCCAAGGGCGTGGTCAACGTGGCGCTGGGCAAACCGGTCACCAGCAGCGTCAAGCCCTTCACCGGCGAGTTGAGCCAGATCACCGACGGTAAAAAGGAGGCGTTCGATTACGACTGCGTCGAGATGAAGAAGGGCACGCAGTGGATTCAGGTGGATCTGGGCGCGTCGTTGCCGATTTATGCAATCGTCATGTGGCATGATCACCGTTACATCCAGGTGATGCACGATGTCATTGTGCAGGTGTCGGATGATCCGGAGTTTCAAACGGGCGTGACGACGCTCTTCAACAATGACGTGGACAATTCCTCGGGGCTGGGCGTGGGCAGCGACCGCGAATATTTCGAGACGCACTAAGGCAAGATCGTGGACGGCAAGGGCGTGAAGGCGCGTTACGTGCGCTGTTACACGCGCGGCGGCAGTCTGAGCGCGCTCAACTGCTGGCAGGAGTTGGAGGTGTACGCGCTGCCCGCCAAATGAACCGCTGGGGCGCACTGGCGGCGGTGCTGCTGGCCCTGGCCGGCGCGCTGGCCCTGCGCCTCCCGCGACGGGAGCTGCGTCCCCTCCACAATGACGAAGCGGTCAACGCCCTGAAGCTGGCCGAACTCTGGCAAACGGGCCGTTACCGCTACGATCCCAACGAGTTTCACGGTCCGACGCTGCCCTACCTCTCGGCGGCGGTGCTGCGGCTGGCGGGCGCGCCCCCACCCGAACAATGGACCGAGGCGCACCTGCGGTTGAGCGCGGCGTTGTTCGGCGCCGGCCTGGTGTTGTTACTGGCGTTGTTCGCGGACGGGCTGGGACGCAGTGCGACGGTCTGGGCGGCGGTGTTCACGGCCGTTTCCGGGCCGACGTTGTTTTACAGCCGCTATTTCATCCACGAAAGGCTGTTGGTTTTTTTCACGACGCTGGCGCTGGGCGCGGGGTGGCGATGGTGGCAGACGCGCCGGGCCGGCTGGGCGGTCGTGACGGGCCTGGGCGTGGGGTTGATGGCGGCCACCAAGGAGACATTCGTCCTGACGCTCGCGGCGGTGGCCGTGGGGCTGCTGGTGACGCGGTTCATCCGACCGGGCGGCGCGCGCTCTTGGTTGGGCCGGACGCTGGCGGACGATGAAGAGGTGCGAACCGCGGCGGCAACAGGCGGGCAGAGCAGGGTGGGGGTTGGAACGTGGCGACACCTTGCCCTGGGATGTGTTGCGGCGGTGGCCGTGTGGCTGGTGTTTTTCAGTTCGTTCTTCACGAATTGGCGCGGCTTGCTCGATTCGGTGCTGACCTATGCGCCCTGGCTCGGGCGGGCACGGGGCGACTCGCCCCACATCCATCCGTGGTATTTTTATTTCGAGCGGCTCGCGTGGTTTCATCCGGCCCGAGGTCCGGTCTGGACCGAGGCGTTGGTTCTGGTGCTGGCGTTGGTCGGGATCGGGGTGTCGTGGTTCGGCGAGTACTCGCCGTTGCGCCGGTTTCTGGTCGTTTACACGGTCGCGTTGACGGCGATGTACTGCGTCATCCCGTACAAGACGCCCTGGTGCGTTTTGAGTTTCTGGCAGGGGATGATTTTGCTGGCCGGCGTGGGAGCGGCGACGTTGCTCGAGAAAGCGCGCAGTCGGACGCTCAAATGGGCCTGGTGGATTGTGCTGCTGGCCGGTGTGGCGCATCTGGCCTGGCAGAGTTGTCGGGGCAGCTTTGTGTGGTTTGCCGACCGCCGCAACCCGTACGTGTACGCTCAAACGGTGCCGCATTTGTTGAAACTGGTCGAGCGGGTCGAAGCGGTGGCCGGGGCTGCGCCAACCGGCCGCAAAACCGTCGTTCAGGTCGTCGCACCCGGTCACGATTACGGGCCGTTGCCGTGGTATTTGCGCCGACTCGAGCATGTGGGCTGGTACGACGCGTTGCCTGACGCGCCGGTAGCCCCGATCGTCATTGTCGCCGCGCGGCTGGATGCGCGACTGGACGAGAAGTCCGACAGGCGCTGGATCATGACGGGTCTGTTCGAGCAACGCCCGGGTGTGTTTCTGGAGTTGTACATCGAGCGGGAACTATGGACGCGATTTGTAGAAACGTTGCAACGACCCGTCGAAGCCGAATGAACATGCCCGCGTTTGTTGTGCGGCGGACGAAATGGTGCGCCGCGACGCTCCTGAGTGTGCTCGTGTCCGCGTTGGCCGGCGCGCGGCCCAACGTGCTGATGATCGCGGTGGATGATTTGAACGACTGGGTCGGCTGCATGGGCGGTCATCCGCAGGCGCAGACGCCCAACATGGACCGGCTGGCGGCGCGGGGCACACTGTTTTTGAATGCCCACGTCCAATCGCCGCTGTGCAATCCCTCGCGCGCCAGTTTGCTGACCGGGCTGCGGCCATCGAGTACGGGCATTTACGGTCTGGCGCCGGGCATACGCGACGTGGCCGCCACGCGGGAAGCGATCACCCTGCCGCAATACTTTGCCCGGCACGGTTATTTCACCGCCACGTTCGGCAAGGTGTTTCACGATGGCTCGATCCCTGCCGCGTTGCGGACCAACGAATTCGAGGTGTGGGGCGCGGCCCCGGGGATGCCGTTGCCGAAAAAGAAATTCGTCAACACGCCATCGCCAATGCGTCTGATGGACTGGGGCGTGTTCCCGCACAAGGACGAGGACAAGGGCGATTATCAGGTGGCGAGCTGGGCCATCGACCGGCTGAAGGAGATGCCGAAGGATGAGCCGTTCTTCCTCGCGGCCGGTTTCTTCCTGCCGCATGTGCCCTGCTACACGACGCAGAAGTG
>CAYXJB010000032.1:17079-18986 GCA_964465445.1 uncultured Verrucomicrobiota bacterium | reverse complement strand
TTTCGGGCTGGCCGGCCAGTTCCAGTCGCCCAAAGTCGTTCAGCGTGACGACGGCCGCATCGCCGATTTGTTCCCCACCGGCGACGTTCATCACGAGCGAGCCGGTGCCGTTGACGACGACGTCGCCGGGAATGCAGGCCATGCCGGGTTTCTTGGCCATTTTGATCGGGCCGGCGTTGACGATCGTGCCGCCGCTGTAGGTGTTGGCATCGTTACCCAGCTCCGGATTGCCGGTGAGATTGAGCGTGTAGGGGCCGCTCTTGACCAGGCGACTGCGCGTGCCGGCACCGTCGCGCAGCACGCCATAGACGTCGAGTCGCCCACCGGTGCACTGGAATTCAGTCTGGCTGCCGCAACTGGCGTCACCCAATTCGTTGGTGAAGTAGGCGCAGGTGACGTCGTACCACTTACCGTCAGCGCCTTTGATTGGGACGGTACCGGTAATGCCGTAGTAGCAGGGCTGGGCGGTGTCCTGGCGCACGAACGAGCCCAGGCGAACGGTGTGGTTGCTGCCGGCGAGGATTTTGATCGAGTTGAGCGCGACGTTGTTGCTGAAAATGAGAATGCTCGTGCCCAGGTCCATGTCAATGAACGGCCAGTTGTAGGGCACGAGGATGTCGCCCTGGAAAACGAACACATTCGATGAGCCCGGCGTCGGCGCCTGACCTTCGATCCAGTTGGCGGCCAGGCTCATGGGCGTGCGCCAGGCCCCGCCGCTGGTGACGGCGCCTTTCCAGGTGAACAGCCGCGTGGGATTGCCGGTCAGGGGCGTGTTGGTGGCCGCGAGCACTTCGATCGAACCGTCCAGCGCCAGGCGATTGGTCCAGACTTCACGTCCGGCCGAAAGGATTTTGAGATTTTGCCCGTTGAGCAGTGGTTTGTTGAACAATTGGAAGCGGTCGCCGGCCTCCAACACCGGCCCGTAGTTGAGCACGTGCACAAAGCCCGAGCCGGCGTTGCTGAGCGTGCCGCTGACGATCACCTGGTCGTTGGTGAGTGCGAGGGCTTTGTCAATCTCGATCAAAAGATCGCCAAGCAGGGTCAGGTTGTTGCTCACCGTCAGGATGCCCAATTGCGGGGCCTGGGAGTTGAGCCCGGGCGAAATCAGGCCGCCGGAATTGACGGTCACCGGTCCGCCGATCGTCCCGGCGCCGCCCAGAATCCCGCCGGCATTGACCGTGACCGCGCTGCCCGCCGCGGTGCTCCCGTTGACCAAAACCACGCCGGAGTTGGCCACCGTCGGGCCGGTGTAAGTGTTGTTACCGCCGAGCAACAAGCGACCCGGACCGTCTATCCCGCCGGTCAGCGTGAACCCGCCCGGGCCGGACACATCGCAGGTGATCCGAAGTGCGACGGCTTTGTTGACGCGCGTACCGATGCTCCCGCCCGAGCCCTCGATTCGGAGCTTCAATCGCGCGCCATTGCCGTTGGGCGTTCCGCTGAAGGTCACGTCCACGGTATGGTTGGTGAGGTCAATCAGCCCCGCCCCGCTGCCGCTGAGCGTCAGCGTCCGATCCACGCTCTGACTGCTGTCAATCGTGAAGGTCCGATACGCGCGCGAGAAATCGTGCCGGATGCCCTGAGCGACGCCATCCGCGCTGAAGCGCACCGTGCCCGAGGGCGAGACATTCTGGCGAAACCAGGCGAAGTCCGAGGCCGTGGGCAGGACGTTGGCGCTCCAATTGAGCGGGTCGTTCCAAAGGCCGCTGCCGCCGCCGTTGTCCCAGTAATAGTCGGCTGCCTGGAGCGGCACCGCGGCCAGGCAAATCACGAAGAAGCATTTCGCGGATTGCGTCCGGTTCATGTGGTCACGAGGTTCGAGTTGCACGCCGGCCGGCAACACCCGATCCCGGCCCGCCGAAGATCCGACTTCGGCGCATCACCCGTCGCTCAAACACAAGTTGGAG
>CAYXJB010000032.1:0-17049 GCA_964465445.1 uncultured Verrucomicrobiota bacterium | reverse complement strand
CGCCCTGCCGGGTGGCCGGTCGCCCGCCAAACCAATACTCCGAAACGCAATTCTCGCAAGTTCTTTGCAAAACAAATCGTCAACTTCTGTTGCGCCAGGGAACGGCGAGGCCTTTGATCCGGGCGAGCGCGCCGGCGGCTTTGGTGTGCCGTGGACATCCGGTTCGAGTCCGGAGCGCGCCAGCATCAGCCGCCGGGGAAAACCGCCTTTGACACACGCGTCGAGCTGTTAAAGAATAGGACAACACGTAAGCAGGCGGAGAGTCGCCGGCGGCTTCCGGTCCGACAAACATGAAGTATGTGGGCCTCTTGAGATGTGCCAGGCGTGGTTTCACCCTGATCGAACTGCTGGTGGTGATCGCGATTATTGCGATTCTGGCGGCGATGTTGCTGCCGGCGTTGCAGGCGGCCAAAGACAAAGCCCATCGCGCCGTTTGCCTCAACAACAACAAGCAACTGGGCCTGGCCGTGCACTTGTACGCCTCTGAAAACAACGATTTCATGCCGCATCCGAACTGGCGCGACGATGCCGGCGACATCTTTCAGGGATGGCTCTACAAGCCCGATCCGGCCACCAAGGATCCGCCCAACATGGACGCGCCGCCCTACAACACCAATCCGCTGCTCGCCTACGAAGGCGGCTTGCTCTGGCCCTACATGTCCCGAAACAAAAACTCGTACTGGTGTCCGACCGACAAAACCAACGCCTATGGCGGGCTGTACTGGAGCTGGCGGATGAACAAGCTCTCGACCTATTTGTGGAACGGCGCGGTCAACGGCTATGGCGATCTCAAGGCCCGAACCTACCGGCTCTCGCAGTTCAATCCGGCCGCCTACCTCCAATGGGAACCGGACGAGAAAACCTATTACGGCGACCGCACCACGCCGCCGGGCAAGAAAAACAACTGCTACAACGACGGCGCCATGGACATGACCTTCGGGTCCGGACTGGGTCGCCGCCACAGCAAAAAAGGCGGCATCCTGCTGGGCTTTGACGGACGCGGCGTCATCGTGAGCTTCGAAGAATTCTATCGTCAGGCCGCGCTGCGACCCGGTTTGTTGTGGTGTCGGCCCGGTAGCTGGGACGGTCAGCACTGAACCGCTGCGAGCGCCGCGGCGCGACCCGGCCGCTCATTCCCACTCGATGGTGCCGGGCGGTTTGCTGGTGATGTCATAGACGCAGCGGTTGACGCCGCGCACCTCGTTGATGATGCGGTTGGCGAGTCGTTCCAGCAGCGCGGTGGGCAGCCGCGCCCAGTCGGCCGTCATCCCGTCGAGCGATTCCACCGCCCGGATGGCGATCGTGTAATCGTAGGATCGCTCGTCGCCCATCACCCCCACACTGCGCACCGGCAGCAACACCGCAAAGCTCTGCCACACCTTGTGATACCAGCCGCTGCGCTTCATCTCCTCGAGCACGATCGCATCGGCATTGCGCAGAATCTCGAGCCGCTCGCGCGTGACCTCGCCCAAAATTCGTACCGCCAAACCCGGCCCGGGGAACGGCTGGCGCCACACGATCTCCCGCGGCAACCCCAGCTCCAGCCCCAGCCGCCGAACCTCGTCTTTGAACAGGCATTTGAGCGGCTCGACCAGCTCGAAACGCATCCGACGCGGCAGGCCGCCGACATTGTGATGGCTCTTGATGAGCGCGGCCGGGTTGCCGCCAATCGGCACCGACTCGATCACGTCCGGATACAACGTGCCCTGCGCCAGAAACCGCGCCGGGCCGGCCCGCCGGGTCGCCTTTTCGAACACCTCGATGAAGGTACGTCCGATGATTTTGCGTTTGCGTTCCGGATCGGTCACGCCGCGCAGACGCGCCAGAAACAGCCGCGAGGCGTCCTCGTAGAGCAGCCGGATTTTGAAATGGCGGCCGAACACCTCCCGGACCACTTCGGGCTCGCGCGCCCGCAACAGGCCGTTGTTGACGAAAATGCACGTCAGTTGCCCGCCGATCGCCCGATGCAACAGCGCCGCTGCCACGCTCGAATCCACCCCGCCGCTCAGCCCCAGAATCACCCGCTCGTTGCCGACCTGCTGGCGGATTTGCTCGATCGCCTGCCCGGCATAGTTGCGCATCGTCCATTGCCGACCACAGCCGCAAATCCGATGCACGAAATTGGCCAGCATCGCCCGACCCCGGGGTGTGTGTGCCACCTCCGGATGAAACTGAACGCCGAAGATTTTTCCGGACCGGTGTTCGATTGCCGCGTACGGCGAATTGTCGCTCACGGCTACGGCTTTGAATCCGCGCGGCAGGCGCGTCAACCGGTCGCCGTGCGAATTCCAGATCTGCATCCGCCGCGGCAGGCCGGCGAACAACGGGCAGCTCGCATCCACGACCTCCAGCGTGCCCTTGCCGTATTCGCGACGCAGGCCACGCTCGACCTTGCCGCCCAAGAACTGGCCGATGACCTGCAGGCCGTAACAGATGCCCAATACCGGCACGCCCAGCTCGAAAATCCCACGGTCCGGCAGGGGCGCGTTGCGGTCATAGACGCTCGCCGGACCGCCCGAAAGGATCAGCCCGCGAGGTTGCAATGCCCGAAGCGACTCGGCCGGTGTGTCATAGCGCACGATGGTCGAATAGACCCGACACTCCCGGACGCGGCGCGCAATCACCTGGGTGTATTGCGAACCAAAATCGAGAATGACGATTTGCTCGGGCATGGGACATCAACGTCCACGACCGCCGCACAGACTGCCAAACCCGGTTGACCGGAAAACCCCGGGCGCAGAAACCGAAAATGCCTTCCTTGTTCCCCGGCCACCCATCTCGCGCACCTCATCGGCTGACGGCGAGCCTGCCGCCGCCCGGGACAATCGCTTTGACGCAATCGGGCCCGGACGCGATCACTGTTTGACCACCCGCACCTTGCCGGTCTGTGCGTCGTACTCGATCTTCATGCCGTACGGTGCTTCGGGGATGCGCGGCAGATACTTCTCCTGCACCAGTTCTTCGAGCGACCGGGGGAAACGGTCGTGCTCGACCTGGAACATCTGAATCGCCTGATTGATCGAGGCCAGGTCAACGGTCTTGACCGCGGTTTGTTTGGCCTTGCCCACGGCGCCCAGGTAATCCACCGGCGCCGTCAAGGCGCTGGGCTCCTCGGTCTGATTGGTCGCGCCCGTGGAGGCGGACTTGGAGGCTTCACTGCATCCGGCGGCCAGCGCCGCCACGATCGAACTCCACACCGCTAGCTTTTTCACAGCGTTGAAGATAATCGAACGGCGACCGAAACAAAAGCACCGTTGCTGCGCTGCCGCGGGCAGCGGGCAACGGTTCGTGGCGGCCTTCCCCGGATCGGCGTCCGAGCGCAGCTCGGTTCAGTGGTGCGCTGGCGCGTTGGTCGAAGGTGCCTCCGGGGCAGCGGGCGTTTCTTTCTTTTCGCAACCGGTGAGCAGCAGCGCGCCGGTCAGACTGAGCAGGACAACCAACAGGATTTGCTTTTTCATGCGCGCGAGCATCGGCGCACCCCGATTCATTGGCAAGGAAAATCGCGCTCCAGCAGCCGCGCGGCTTCGTCGCGCGCCAGCCGCACCAGCTCCAAATCCCGGGCCAGATCGGCGAACCGGAACCGCGGCATCCCGCTCTGTTGCAACCCCAGCAGCTCACCCGGCCCCCGCAATTGCAAATCCGCCTCGGCGATGCGGAAACCGTCGGCCGTTTGCTCGAGCACGCGCAATCGCTGGCGCGCTTCGGGATTGGCCGCGTCGGAAATCAGAATGCACCAGCCCGGATGCGGGCCGCGGCCGATCCGCCCGCGCAACTGATGCAACTGTGCCAGCCCGAATGCCTCGGCGTTCTCGATGAGCATCACGGTGGCGTTGGGCACATCCAGGCCGACCTCGATCAGTGCGGTGGCCAGCAGCACCTGGATCGCGTTGGAGCGGAACGCTTCCATCACCTGCTCCTTTTTGCGGGCGCTCAGGCGGCCGTGCAGCAACCCGACGCTGAAGGGCGCAAACACCTCTTGAAGTCGTTCGAACTCGCGCGTTACAGCCTTGAGTCCGCCGGCAGCCTCCTCGACGCGCGGATAGACCACGTACGCCTGCCGGCCCTCGGCCAGCCGCGCGCGGATGAACTCGTACACCTGCGGCAGGGCCTCGGCGCTGCGAACAAAGGTTTTGACCGGCTTGCGCCCCGGCGGCAGCTCGTCAATCACCGATACGTCCAGGTCGCCGTAGAGCGTCAGCGCCAGCGTGCGCGGGATCGGCGTTGCGGTCATGATCAGCAAATGGGGATAACGCCCCTTTCGCACCAGCCGCTCGCGTTGGGCCACGCCAAAGCGGTGCTGCTCATCAATCACCACCAGGCCGAGATTGGGCAGTTCCAAGCCCTCGGTCAGCAGCGCGTGGGTGCCAATGAACAACGTCGGTTGATGCGAGCCCGATTCCGGGGGCAGGGCCGCCGCGCCGCCGCGTGCGGACGGGGTTTCAATGCTCTTGCGGCTGCCGGTTTGCAACAGCACCCGCACGCCCAGTGGCTCGAACCAACGCCGAAAGTTTGCGTGGTGTTGCTCGGCCAGAATCTCGGTCGGGGCCATCAGCGCGACGTTGTAGCCGCTTTCGAGCGCCATCAGCGCCGCACAGGCTGCAACGAGCGTTTTACCCGATCCAACATCGCCCTGGAGCAGCCGTCGCATCGGCCAGCGACCCGAAAGATCGGCGCGGATTTCGCGCAAGACCCGCGTCTGCGCGGTGGTGAGCGAAAAACCCAGTTGTTTGAGAAAGGGCCGGATCAGTCGGTTGCGGTCGCCGCCGCAGGGCAACGCCCGCGCCCTGGCCTCGAAGGCCTTGCGGCGTTGCCGAATCTGGATCATCCACTCGAGTAGTTCATCGAACGCCAGGCGCGCTCGCGCTCGTTCGGCTGCTTCGAAGCTTTCTGGAAAATGCATCCAGCGGATGGCCTCGGCCCGGGATGGCCAGCCCCGGGCTGCAAGCGCCTCGGCGGAAACCAACCGGGGCTCGGGAATCCGCCCCCCGAACTGTTCCAATGCACGCCAGATCAGCGTCCGCATCGCCCGCGCCGTCAGACCTTCGGTCAGCGGATGAATCGGCACGATTCGGTTGACGTGAATGAAGGCCTCGTCGTCGGATTCCACCGGTTCGGTCTCCGGATGATCCATCGTGGGCGGTCGGAGGGATTCGACCTTCCCATAAACGATGAACTCGCGTCCCGGTGCGTAATGCTCCGGCATCCAGGCCGCTGCCTGCCACCAGCGGCAGTGCAACCGCCCGCTGCCGTCCTCCAGAATGCATTCGAAGAGACTCCGCCGACCGGCTCGCCAGCGTTTGAAGCCCGCCGTCACCACCACACCGCGCACCGTCGCGTGCTGGCGCAACCGCAGATCGGCAATCCGCATCAGGTGCCGCCGATCCTCGTAGCGACGCGGCCGATGCAACAACAGCTCCCCAATGGTGCGAATGTCGAGTCGCTCCAGTTGCGGCGCGCGCTCGGCCCCCACACCCCGAATCCGCGTCACTGGCAGTTCGAGGGGCGATGCGGTCGCGCTCGGCCCGGGCGGGGAAGGATTCGCGCCGGATGCAATCGGCTTGGCGGGAGCGTGCGGCACGGCGGCCATGCGCCGCACCATACACGTCAGCTCCGAACACGGCAACGCGATGTCGAACCGGCGGAGCGCCGCTTCTCGAGCGGCGTGTTTCAAGCCGGGATCGGGCCGGGGCAGTGAATTGCGGCCTGGGTTTGGCCACGGGACAGCCCGTTCTTCGGGCGCTGGTTCGCTGCGGCCTTGACCCTGCAGGCGGCTTGGAGCACTCTATGGTTGCCGTGGGGGCGCACTGGATTCGACCCGACACAGGCGCCAGAGGCGGCATGCCGAGGACGATGCGTTGGCCTCGTTAATCATCGCATCACAAAAAACTGCCAATGAAGAGTTGGCTCTCGCGGCCTAATTAAACCGCGACGTTCGCCGGTGGACGCCTGCTACGCCGGACGAACGCCACAGCAGGCTGGGCCGAAAGCGGCGTCCGCGCGCCTGGGCCGAGAATCTCTCATGCGGACTGGGCGACCGGATATGGGCGTCCGGGCCAAATCCGGTTGCCGAGAACCTCTCCCGGACTAAGCATGTAGTCGCGGCTGGCAAGTGTGCCGGGGACGCGGGTTCGACTCCCGCCGCCTCCACCATTTTTTGTGCGCTGGCGCGGCGCTTTTCCGGCTCGCCGGACGCGCCCAACAGCGGGCAAAAGGCTTGCGCCCCGTCCGCACCGTGATAGCGTGTCTTCGCCGGTGGGCGCACCCGTAGCTCAATTGGATTAGAGCATCTGACTACGGATCAGAAGGTTGCAGGTTCGAGTCCTGCTGGGTGCGCCAGGCATGCCGAAAACCGGCCCCGTCACAGCCTCCGAACCACCCTTTGTCCGCCCTGGACTGATCGTCATCGGCTACAGTTCCCCGAACCGTGCCGGCTTGCGCAGGGGTGACGGCCGGCGAGCGGCCTTTTGCGCTTCAGGCTACCGGAAGTGGCGCGCTAGAATCCAAACCGATGAACAGCGCTGTCATCGTCGCTGCCGGGCGCGCCACGCGCATGGGGCCCGGCGTCAACAAGCTTTTCCTGCAGATCGCCGGTCGCCCGGTCCTGGCTCATACCTGGCAACGGTTCGATGCGGCCCCGAGCATTGACGAAATCATCCTCGTGGTTCGCGAGGACATGCGTACCGCGGTCGCCGAACTGGCCGGCGCCTGTTCCTTCCGCAAACCGTATCGCATCGTGCCCGGCGGTGCGGAGCGGCAGGACTCGGTCGCCAACGGGCTGGACGCGCTCGCGCCGCAGGCCCGGTTGGTCACCATCCAGGATGCGGCGCGTCCGTGCGTGAGCGTGGAGCTGATCGAAGCCACGCTGGCGGCCGCGTGCGAGACCGGTGCGGCGATCGCCGCGCAACCGCTGACCGATACCATCAAGGAAACGGCTGACGGAGCAACGGTGTTGCGTACGCTGGATCGCGGCCGGCTTTGGGCGGCCCAAACGCCGCAAACTTTCCGCGTCGAGGTCATCCGTCGCGCGCTGGCCGAGGTCCGCCGCCGCGGCCTGAGTGTCACTGACGACGCGGCCGCGTGTGAGCTGATCGGCCAGCCGGTGCGACTGGTTCCCAGCAATACGCCCAATCCCAAAATCACTGTGCCCGGGGATCTGCCGCTCATCGAGTGGCTGTTGAGCGGCGTTCGGCAGGATTAATTCAAGGCAGCGCCCGCGCGCCTCAAGCCCATACCGAGCGCGCCACAAGCCCGAACCGGGCTGTTCCACAGGGTGGTGGATTTGCCCGGCCAATTTCGTCTCCGCTTTTGCCAAAAAAGGGAAGGTGCTTCCCCCCGGTGCGATTCACACTTCAATCGCGTGGCCGGGCGTTACGGGGTGCGCGCGGCGGACGCATCGAACCAAACCCGACGTGGGTCAGGAAACATGTACGACTCACCCAAAGGAGCGCTTCCGTCATGAAACCGCGAGCTGCTTTTCCGGCGATTTTACGGGCGAAGTTCTCGTTCGGCGGCTTGAGTGTTGCGATTGCGCTGCTCTGGCCCGGCCCGGGCGGTGCGCTCCTGGCGCGCCCGGCGATCCGCAACGCGTTTTTCCAAAATTATCCCTCGGCCGTCGGCACGGTTCTGGACACCGTCCCATCGCAACCGGCCATTGCGGGGTTTGCCATTACAAGTTCACTGGCGGCGGCCCGCGCAATCCGTACGGCGAAGCGGTCAAGAACGCCGGCGCCAACAGCAACGCGATCTGGCAAATCCGCCTGCTCGATTCGGATGGCGACGGTTTTTCCAACCTCGAGGAAATCACCAACACCATCTCCTACGCGAACACGCCGACGTTTCCCGGCCTGACCGTGGCCAACACGAATCTGGTTTCAGCGGTGGCACTGGCTGACATCGCGGGTCATCTGACGCCGGTGATCGGCGCCGACACCACGCCGCCGTTTGTGCAACTGCTCTGGCCCAATGGCGGCGAGACCCTCGTGGCCAACCGCTTCACCAACGTGACCTGGACCGCCAGCGATCCGAGCGGCGTCGCCTCGGTGCATCTGTACCTGTCCCTCGACAACGGCGCCACCTACCAGCCTGTCGCGCGCCAACTCGCCAATACGGGCTCATTCGCCTGGGTGCCCGCCGACCGACCCGGCGGCCAGGCCCGGCTTAGAATCGTCGCCACCGACACCTGGGGCAACAGCACCAACGACGTGAGCGACCAGGTCTTTAGCATCGTCTCGCCGCCGTTCACCAACGCGCACGGCGTGGCCACGACCTTGCGCGACTTCGATATGCCCGGCAGCCAGCCGTTCGAACACGGGCCGGACCTGGAATCGAGCGCCAGTTGCGCCGCCTGTCACGGTGGGTACGACACGGCCGTCGAACCGTATTTCAACTGGCAGGGCAGCATGATGGCGCACGCCTCGCGCGATCCGATCTTCGAGGCGAATCTGGTCATTGCCAACCAGGACGCCGCCAACGCCGGCGATCTGTGTTTGCGATGTCATTTGCCGCGCGGCTGGCTGGCCGGTCGCTCGGTGCCCACCGACGGCAGCCGAATGCAACCCGAGGACCGGGACGGGGTCAGTTGCGCGCTGTGTCACCGAATGGTGAATCCGAATTTTGTCCCGGGTCAGTGTCCGACCAACGATCTGGCGATTCTTGCGGCGCTGTCGTTCCCCGGTACGAACATCGGCAACGGAATGTACGTGGTGGATTTCACCGGAACGCGCCGTGGCCCGTATGCGGATGCGGAACTGGGCCATCCCAGCCTGGTCTCGCCGTTTCATCGTTCGGCGGCGTTTTGCGGCACCTGCCATGACGTGAGCAACCCGGCCTTCACGCGGGATGCCGAGGGCCGGTACGTGCCCAACCCGCTCGACGCACCCGCGGCGAATTTCTCGGCGAATTTCCTGGCGCCGGTCGAACGCACCTACAGCGAATGGCTGCACAGCGCGTATGCCTCGCCCGAGGGCGTGTACGCGCCCCAGTTCGCCGGCAACCGGCCCGACGGGCGCGTGTCCACCTGCCAGCATTGTCACATGCGTTCCAGCAGCGGCTACGCCTGCCAGACCAACACCAATCCGGGCGTGCCGCTGCGAACCGATCTGGGCGTGCACGATCTGACCGGCGGCAGCACGTGGCTGCCCGGGTTGCTCACCAATCTGTACCCGACCGAGGTCAATGCCGCCGCCATTCAAGCCGGCATCCAGCGCGCCCTGTTCATGCTCAGCAACGCCGCGTCGCTGGCCGTCTTCGAAGCCGGCGACCGGCTCAAGGTCATCGTCACCAACGAATGCGGACACAAACTACCCACCGGCTATCCCGAGGGCCGGCGGATCTGGTTGAACGTGCGCTTTTACGACGACGCCATGAACCTGCTGAGCGAATCCGGCGCCTACGATCCGGAGACCGGAGAGCTGACGCGCGACGCCGAAGCAAAGGTGTACGAAGTGCATCCGGCCATTGACACGAACCTCGCCGCCGTGCTGGGCCTGCCCGCCGGTGCCTCGTTGCATTTCGTGCTCAACAACGCCGTCTATGAGGACAATCGCATCCCGCCACGCGGCTTCACCAACGCAGCCTATGCGGCCTTCGGCTGCGCGCCGGTCGGTTACAGTTATGCCGACGGCCAGTACTGGGATGAAACGCTCTACACGCGCCCGCCGGGCACGACCCGTGCCCTGGTGCGCCTTTACTACCAGAGCACCAGCCGCGAGTTCATCGAGTTTCTGCGCGATGAAAATCGCACCGACACCAGGGGCCAGCAGCTCTACGAACTCTGGAGCACCAACGGCAAATGCCCGCCCACACTCATGAAAGAAGTGCTCTGGCTGCCGGTCTTCGAGCTCAAAGCGGCTCAGCTCACGGCGCAGGGCCGCATGCAAATCCACTTCCGCTCCCGGCCCGGCGTCACCTACACCATCGAATACACCGACAGCCTCAGCCCGCAGCCACAGTGGCGCGAGTTCCTGAACCGCGGCTCGCTGATCGCTACCAACACAGCCGGCGTCTTCGAGGACGATTTCACCTCCGAGACCTCCGGTGGACCGCCGCCCGGCGGAACGCGCTTCTATCGAATCCGATTCAACGGCGTACCCTGAGGCCGCGCCCACCCAACCGATCAAGAACCCGGGCGGCCGGGCCGGGCCCGACTCGCGCCCGGGCGGCCCCCCACCGGGCCGAAGCGCCTACCAGTTCATCGCCTCGAAACGCCGGGCGACCTCCTCGGCGTTGGCGCGGCTGTTGAAGGCGCTCAGGCGGAAATATCCCTCGCCGCGCGCGCCAAATCCGGCTCCGGGCGTAACGACCACGTTGGCCTCGCGCAGAATTCGGTCGAACGCGTCCCAACTGCTCACGCCGCGCGGTGTTCTGACCCAGAGATAGGGCGCATTGAGCCCGCCGAACACGCGCAATCCGGCGCGTTGCAACCCCTCCCGCAGCACCGTGGCGTTGCCCATGTAATGCTCGATGAGCGCCCGGACCTGCTGCCGGCCTTCGGGAGTGTAGAGCGCCGCGGCGGCCCGCTGCGTCACGTAGCTCACGCCGTTGAACTTGGTCGTCATGCGCCGCAGCCACAGCCCGTGCAGCGGATGCGCCTGGCCGTTTCGGGTGTAGCCGTTGAGCGATTTGGGCACGACCGCATACGCGCAGCGCACTCCGGTGAACCCGCCGCTTTTGGAAAAACTCCGGAACTCGATCGCGCATTCCCGCGCGCCGGAAATCTCGTAGATCGAATGCGGCAGGGCCGGGTCGCGGATGTAGGCTTCGTACGCCGCGTCGAAAAGAATCACCGCCCGCTGAGCCAGCGCATACTGCACCCAGGCCTGAAGTTGATCGCGCGTAGCCACCGCCCCGGTCGGATTGTTCGGCGAGCAAAGATAAATCAAATCCACCGGTCGCCGGGGCGGCTCGGGCACAAACCCGTTGGCCGGTCGGCAGGGCAGATACACCAGCCCCGCATACGCACCCCGGGCCTTGGCCGCGCCGGTGTGACCCGCCATCACGTTGGTGTCCACATAAACCGGATAAACCGGGTCGGGCACGGCGATGCGATTGCGGGGACCGAAAATGTCCAGAATGTTCCCCATGTCGCATTTGGTGCCGTCGCTCACGAAGATCTCGTCCTCGGCCACTTCGCAGCCGCGCGCCCGAAAATCATGCTCGGCGATGAGCGCGCGCAGCCATTCGTAGCCCTGCTCGGGGCCATAGCCGTGAAACGTCTCGCGCACCGCCAGCTCATCCACCGCCCGGTGCATGGCTGCAATCGCCGCCGGCGGCAACGGCTCGGTCACGTCCCCGATCCCGCACCGGATCAGTCGCCCCGCGGCCTGTGGATGCGATTCGCAAAAGGCACGAACGCGACGGGCGATCTCCGGAAACAGATAGCCCGCCTTGAGTTTGAGAAAATGCTCGTTGAGCAATGCCATAACGAGCGCCGCACCGTAGCCCAAACGCCACCCGGCGGCAACTCCGCCGCGCTGTCCACCTCCGCGGCGGGTTTGTTTTTGCGTTTCAGCCGGCCCTTGGCCACCTTGACCGCCCGGTGAAACTCAACGAACTGACCCTCTGGGAGGCCGCAGAGAAACTCGCCCGACGCGAGGTTTCCTCGCGCGAGATCACCCGGGCGTGCCTCGATCAGATCGAGCGGCTGGACGCCCAAATTCGCGCGTTTTTGCACGTCAACGCTTCCGACGCGCTGGCGCAGGCCGAGGCCGCCGATCGCGCGCGGGCCGCCGGGGCAACCCTTCGCCAGCAGCCGCTGCTGGGCGTGCCCATCGCCCTCAAAGACATCATCGCTGTGCGCGGCCAGCCGCTGAGCTGCGCCTCGCGAATTCTGGAGCGCTTCGTGTCTCCCTACGACGCGACGGTGAGCGAGAAACTGCGAGCCGCCGGCGCGGTGTTGCTGGGCCGATTGAACATGGACGAATTCGCGATGGGCAGCTCGACGGAAAACTCGGCTTTCGGCCCCACGCGCAATCCGTGGGATTTGACGCGCATTCCCGGCGGTTCATCCGGCGGCTCGGCGGCGGCGGTGGCAGCACACGAAACCATCGCCGCGCTGGGATCGGACACCGGTGGCAGTGTGCGCCAACCCGCGGCCCTGTGCGGCTGTGTCGGCCTCAAGCCCACCTACGGTCGGGTCTCGCGCTACGGGCTGGTCGCGTTCGCCTCCTCGCTGGATCAAATCGGTCCGCTGACCAAAACCGTGCGGGACGCGGCGTTGCTGCTGGGGGTGATCGCCGGGCACGATCCGCGGGACGCCACCAGCGTGCCCGAGCCGGTGCCCGATTACGTCGCAGGGCTGGATGGCGAATTGCGCGGCCTGCGGATCGGTCTGGCGCGCGAGTACATGCTGGGCGGGCTCGATCCGGAGGTCAAAAGCGCCGTGGATGCCGCAGTGGCACATCTGGCGAAGCTCGGCGCCGAAATTCTCGAAGTGTCGCTCCCGCACACCGAGTTCGCTGTCGCCACCTACTACATCATCGCCACGGCCGAAGCCTCGGCGAACCTGGCGCGCTTCGACGGAATCCGATACGGTCTGCGGGTCGAAGGCAGCGATCCGACCGAGTTGTACTGCCGCACCCGCGGCGCCGGGTTCGGCCCGGAGGTCAAACGCCGGATCATTCTGGGCACCTACGTGCTCAGCAGCGGCTACTACGACGCCTACTACCTGCGCGCTCAAAAGGTCCGCACCCTGATCCGAGAGGATTTCCTGCAGGCGTTCCAGCGTGTGGATGCAATCGTGACGCCGACCTCCCCGACCGCGGCCTTCCGCTTGGGCGAGAAAGTGGATGATCCGCTCCAGATGTATCTGTCCGACATCTTCACGATCTCGTGCAATCTGGCGGGCATCTGCGGCATCAGCGTGCCCTGTGGGTTCACCCGGTCGCCCAAATTGCCCGTCGGCCTGCAACTGCTGGGCAAACCGTTCGGCGAGGCCACGCTGCTGAAAATCGCCCACGCTTACGAACAAACCACGCCCTGGCACAAGGAACGTCCACCGCTGTTGCAGGACGCTGCGGGTTGAACCCGCCCGAACAGCATCGGGCCGGCGCACAAGGCCTTATTGGCCCGTCCCCTGCCCTGCGGCCTTCTGCAACGCCTCGATGATCACTCCGGCGTAATGGCCCGGGCCCAGAACCGGGTTCGGATCGGGCAACACCAGCGGCGCAGCATCCGGTTGCTTCGGATACACCACCACCAGCGGGACACCGGCGCGGCCAAATCGCGCTAGCTCGTCGGTGATCTCGGGCGGGAACGTGGTGTAATCGGCGACAAACGCCGCAACGTCGAGCCGGCGCAGTTGTTCGATCACAGCGTCTTTTTCCAGCGCCGGCTTGACCAGCGCGTTGCAGGTGATGCACCAGCGCGCCGTGAAATCCACGAGCACCACCCGACCTTCGGCGCGCGCCCGCTCGACGGCCGTCGCGCTCCACGGCTGCCAGAGGTAACCCGATGGCGCGTGCCGCGGGCCCTCGGTTGCGGTTGCGGTCGCGCCGAGCGGCTGCCGCCAGCGCAGGTGCGATTCCAGCGCCCAGAGATAGCCGCTCACCAACACCAGCGCGCTCAGCAGCAGTGCCCCGCCGCGCCTGCGGCTGCCCCGCTGCACGAACGTGCCGAACAGCCACGCCGCCAGCGCCAAAAACACCAGAAACATTCCCAACCACCACGTCCGTTCGCCGTAGTGCTCGCTCGTCAGACTGGTCAGCCACACCGCCGTTGCGAGCATCGGAAAACCCATCAGGACCTTGAACCGCTCCATCCACACGCCCGGTTTCGGCAGGAATTTCAGCCACTGCGGTTGCCAGCTCAGCACCACGTAGGGCGACGCCAACCCGGCCCCGACGCTCAGGAACATCAGCGCGATGATCCCGGGTGGTTGCGTGAACGCGAATCCCAGCGCCACGCTCAGAAACGGGGCCGTGCAGGGCGTTGCCAGCGCCGTCGCCAGCACGCCGTTGAAAAACGTTCCGGCCGCGCCGTGCCGGGATGCCAGCGCGCCGGCGGCATCCATCGCCCGCCCGCCCAGCGTCACCTCGAACACGCCGAAGAGATTCAACGCCACCAGCGTCACCAGCACCGTCATGCCCACGATGAACTGCGGATGGCTGAATTGCATGCCCCAGCCGGCTCTTTGACCGGCGGCCTTCAACCCGATCACCACTGCCGCCAGCGCCAGAAACGACAAGAGCACCCCCAACGCGTAAATCAGCCCCAGTTGCCGCACCCGACGTGGTTCGTCGCGGGCCTGATTAACGAACCCCAGAATTTTGAGCGCGATGACCGGCAGCACGCAGGGCATCACGTTGAGAATCAACCCGCCGATAAACGCGTAGAGGAGCATCCGCACCAGCGAGCCGCCCCGCCCCGGGTCGGTTGCGTTCTGGCCCGCCGTTCCGCCTGGCGGCGCGGCCTCGCTCAGTTCGATCTCCAGTGCGTAACCCTTGCGTTGCTCGCCCTCACGCCAGCTCAGCACACCGCTGATTCGCCGCGGCCAATCCCCTTCCAATCGCTTCACCACCTTGCGCAATCGGACGCTGCCCGGCGGCGAGGCAAGCTGCTCGACCGCGGGCTGGACCTCGAACGTTGCAGCCGGATCCGGAAACCAATCCGCCTCCTGCGCCGCGGCCGGCGCATCGAATCGAAGCACGAACGCACGCGTGTTTCCGCTCGAAGGCGCTTCCCAACCGGCGCGCGCGTTCAGATGCGCGGCCTGCGGCTGGGGCAGGCGCGCTTTCCAGGATTCGAGCAGCGCGGCGTCGGCCGAGGGCTGCGACGTGTTACCGACCCGCAGTGACGCTGAAACCTCGGCCCGACCCGGCAAACACAGCGTTTCGCATTCGAGCCAGTTGACCCGGGCGCGAATCGTTAGCGGACCAGCAGGCAGATCCGCCGCCAACCGGAGCGGCACCAGCAGGATCACCTCGCGGTGGTACACGTAGGTGGTCAGGCCTTCAGCAATGTGTTTTTCGGGCACGGGCCAGAGGATCTCGCCGGCCTGTACGCCCGCCGGCAAATCCCATCGAATCTCGGTTGCCTTGCCGGATTCGCCCGGATTCTTCCAGTAGGTGTGCCAACCCGGGTCCATTTCCAGTCGCACGCCGGCCAGAATGGTTTCCCCCGGCCGCGCTTCGGCCGCCGAGAGCAGCAGGCTGGCGCGCGTGTGGGCCGCGGGTGCGTCCACAGTCGCCGCCAGAACGGCGCAGGCGATCAGCCACAGCGTGTTCGATCCGCGCTTCATGATGCTGGAATCTGCCGTGCCGCGGCTTAAAAGGAAACCGGTTTGTTGGTTCGGCGCCGCCCGGCGCTGCGGCGCTCCGGAACGAATTCCGTTGCCCCGAATCGGGGCGCGCTCGTAAGCTGCCGAAGCTGTTGGTGCGAACGATGAAACGGCTGGCGCTGAGTTTGTTTTGGATCGCGTTGAGCGCAACGTCGTGTGTTGGCCCGGCCGGGTCGTCGGCCGTCTCCGATCAGGGCGTGCGGGTGCAACCGCTGTCCGATCGGGTGCGCATCGAGGTCAACGGGCAACTGTTCACCGAGTACCATTTCAAGGACACGCCCCGGCCGTATTGCTATCCGGTGCTGGGCCCGTACCAGTTGCCCATGACGCGAAACTGGCCGATGCGCGACACGCCCGGCGAAACGCACGATCACCCGCATCATCGCTCGTTCTGGTTCGCGCACGGGCTGGTCAACGGCCGGGATTTCTGGAGCGAGCAAAAGCAGTTCGGGCGCATCGTGCACGCGGCCTTGCTGGAGGCGCGATCGGGTCGGGACAGCGGCCTGTTGCGCACCTCCAACCTCTGGGTCGCGGCCGACGGGGCGATTCAATGCTCGGACGTGCGCACGCTGCGGGTGTATGCCGGGCCGGAATCGGAGCGGGTGATGGACTTCGACATCACGCTCCATGCTTGCAACGGCGAAGTGGTTTTCGGCGACACCAAGGAGGGCACGCTGGCGTTGCGACTCAACGAAACCATGCGCGTCAAACCCAATCCGGCCAACGAAGGCAAACCCGCCGGACACATTCTCACCAGCACCGGTGCGCGCGACACCGCCGCCTGGGGCACGCGTGCGGCCTGGTGCGATTACTCCGGACCGGTCCAGGGCCGGTGGGTCGGCGTGGCCATCTTCGATCATCCGGACAATCCACGCCATCCGACCTGGTGGCACGTGCGCGACTACGGGCTGTTCGCCGCCAATCCGTTTGGCCGGCACGATTTCGAGAAGCTCGCCGACCCGCGGGCCGGGGAGATGCGGATTCCGGCTGGACAAAGCGTCACATTTCGATATCGGATTTATTTGCATGATGGCGACGCGCAGCAGGCGCGCGTGGCCGATCGTTACGCCGACTATGTAAAGAGTGCAGGAGTCCGTTGAATGTGCGGTCGCCCGGGTTCGTCCGCTCCTCGTGCCATGAACTCGATCAATCGCCGTTCGTTCCTTCGTAATTCGCTGCTGCTGACCGCCTCGCTGAGCGCCTGGCCGCGCTGGAGCTGGGCCGCGCAATCCCGCGCCCGCGTGCGCGGGGCCAATGAGGATATTCGCGTGGCGGTGGTGGGCTTCAACGGGCGCGGCCGCAACCACATTGACGGCTTCCGCAAACTCAAAGGCGTCCGCGTGGTGGCGTTGTGCGACGTGGATGCCGACGTGCTGGCCCGCGGCGTGCGCGAATTCGAGCAACGCAACGAAAAGGTGGCCGCCTATCGCGACCTGCGCGAATTGCTGGAGAATCCCGACATTGACGCGGTGGCCTTTGCCACGCCCAACCACTGGCATGCGCTTGGGGCCATCTGGGCGGTGCAGGCCGGCAAGGACGTGTATCTGGAAAAACCCGTCTCCCACAATGTCTGGGAGGGACGCAAAACCGTCGAAGCCGCCCGCAAATACAATCGCATCGTTCAAACCGGCACCCAGGCCCGATCCAGCACCGGGCTGGCCGAGGCCTTCGCCTGGTTGCGCGCCGGTCATCTGGGCAAAATCCTCCGCGCGCGGGGCTTCTGCTACAAACGCCGCCCCAGCATCGGCAAAGTGGACGGGCCGCAACCGATTCCC
>CAYXJB010000031.1:10692-19531 GCA_964465445.1 uncultured Verrucomicrobiota bacterium | reverse complement strand
GGATGACAGCCGGCGAAATAACGGCCAAACCGCACATGCGTGAGCCGATCCACCGGCCGCGTGCCGGTCGGATTGGGACAGACCAACGGCGCGTCAATCATGACCAGCGCCGGACCGCGGCCAAGGTGCATCTCCAGCCAGCCGATCAATTCCTCGTCGCCGCGGGTCAGACCAATCGCCGTGACGCGCGCCTCGCGCCGGTTCGCGCACAGCACGCACACGCCGTCCGGCCTGCGCTCGCCCCACGCCAGGTCCACACCCGCGATCCGGATGGACGACGGCGGCCCACCGTTCGACTGGCCTGCGACGCGGTTCACGGTTTCAGAGCGTCGCTGCAACCGGGCTGCTCGGCAAGCCGTCGCTCGGGCCCGATCGTTCCGGGCCGGCGGGTGTTCTTGACCGCCGTCGCCGGCTTGCTAGCCTGCGTGTCCCGCTGGCAGATGCCGGGCCGATGCAACCGGCCGCGCCTGCGGCGGTCCAAACCGAAAGGTCTGTCGTGAATGTAACCGTTGAGACGCTGGCCCCGTGCCGCAAGCTGTTGCGCGTGGAAGTGGACGCGCAGACGGTGGATCAAACCTTCGAGGCGATCACCCGGGAGTTTCAGCGCGAAGTCGAACTGCCCGGCTTCCGCCCCGGCAGGGCGCCGCGCGAGCTGATCCTCAAACGCTTCGGCAAAGACATCGAAGAACGCGTCCGCGCCCGGCTCATCAACGAATCCTTCCACAAAGCCGTGGACGAACACAAACTCGACGTCCTGGGTCAGCCCGACATCGAGGAAATCCAGTTCGGCCGCGGTCAGGCACTGCAGTTTGCCGCCACGGTCGAGACGGCGCCGGAATTCGAGCTGCCCGAGTACAAGGGCCTGCCGGTGCGCGTGCCGGCCCGCAGCGTCACGGAGGCCGACATCGAACGCGCGTTGCAACTGCTGCGCGAGCAGCGCGCCCGCTTCCAGACAGTGGATCGACCCGCGCAGATGGGCGACTTTGTCGTCGTCAACTACACCGCCACCTCCGAGGGCCGGCCGCTGACCGAGCTGGCGCCCACCGCCAAGGGCCTGACCGAGCAAAAAAGTTTCTGGATCGAGATGCGCCCGGAGGGATTCATCCCCGGTTTTGCCGAACAACTGCTCGGTGCCAAAGCCGGCGAGCGCCGCACCGTCACGGTCACCTTCCCGGCGGATTTCGTCGCCAAGGCCCTGGCCGGTCGCCAGGGCGTGTACGAGGTGGACGTGCTCGAGGTCAAAGAAAAGATCCTGCCGCCGCTGGACGACGAGTTCGCCCGATCGCTCGATGCCGAGAACCTCCAGAAGCTGCGCGAGGGCGTGCGGCGCGATCTGGAAAACGAGTTGCAGTACAAACAGAGCCGCGAAATCCGCGCCCAGATTTTGCGCCTGCTGCTGAGCCGCGCCAACTTCGATCTGCCCGAAAGCGCCGTGCAACGTGAAACGCGCCAGGTCGTCTATGAAATCGTGCGCGAGAACGCCCAGCGCGGCGTCTCGCGCGAGCTTATCGAACGGGAAAAGGACGCCATCTACGCCGCGGCAGCCGGCAACGCGCGCGAACGCGTCAAACTGGCCTTCCTCATCCAGCGCATCGCCGAAAAAGAAGACATCAAGGTCTCGGAAGCCGAAATCCTGCGCCGAATTCAGACCCTGGCCGCGCTCTACCAGATCCCGCCCCAGCAACTGCTGCGCGATCTGCAAAAGCGCAACGCGCTCATCGAGATCTACGACGAGATCGCCCGCGACAAGGTGCTCGAGTTTCTCGAAAACAACGCTCGAATCGAATTCGAGATGGAGCCACCGGCCGGCGCCGCGTCCCCGGGCACCTGAACCGCCCGCGGCCGCACCAGCGCGTCCGGCCCGGCGGTCGCGACGGCGCGGCTGCGGTGTCTCGACTTTTCCCGCCGGAAGGGTAGTCTGGCATTGTGAGCTTTGTGACCGAATTTGACGCGCTGCCGCTGGGCGGGTTGTTGCGCGAGGCGCAGCGGGCCGGCCGGGCCGCGGTGCAGGAGAGCCTGGCCGCCGAACGACCCGGGTTGCGGGATTTCGCGCGCCTGATTTCGCCGGCAGCGGGCGAGCAGCTCGAGACTCTGGCGCGCCGCTCCCACGCGTTGACACTGCAGCGATTCGGTCGGGTGATCCGGCTGTTTGCCCCGCTGTACCTGTCCAACGAGTGCATCAACAACTGTCGCTACTGCGGTTTTTCGCGCGACAACCCGATCCTGCGGGTGACGCTGACGCTCGAGGAGGTGCTGCGCGAGGCGCGGGCGCTGGCGGCGCAGGGTTTCCGCAGCCTGCTGCTGGTGGCCGGCGAGCATCCGAAATTCGTCTCGCTGGAGTATTTGCGCCAGTGCGTGGCGGCGTTGCACGGTGAGTTTGCGAGCGTTTCGCTGGAGGTCGGGCCTCTGGACACCGACCAGTACCGCGTTCTGGTAGAGGCCGGCGCCGACGGGTTGGTGGTGTATCAGGAAACCTACGATCGGCAGGTCTATGCGCAGATGCACACCGCCGGTCCGAAGCGCGACTTCAACTGGCGCATGGAGACGCCCGAGCGGGCCTACCGGGCCGGCTTCCGCCGGCTGGGCATCGGCGCGCTCTACGGCCTGGCGGACTGGCGCTACGAGGCCATTTGCGTGGCGGCTCACGCGCAGTACCTGTTGCGCCATTGCTGGAAGGCGTTTCTGACGATCTCGCTGCCGCGCCTGCGGCCCTGCGCCGGCGAATTCCAGCCGCTCACGCACATGGGCGATCGCGACCTGGCTCAACTGGTGTGCGCGTTCCGCATTGCGTTTCCGGACGTGGGGCTGGTGCTCTCGACCCGCGAACCGCCACGGTTGCGGGACGGGCTCATTCCGCTGGGCATCACGCTGATGAGCGCCGGCAGTCACACCGAACCGGGCGGTTACACCGGCGCGGGCCGGGATCATCTGCATCAGACCGTGCGCGGACGCATCATCGAGGCCGGCGCCAGCGAATGGGCCGCGGCCCAAACGCCCAGCGGCGCCACCGGCCAGTTCGAAATCGCCGATGAACGCCCCGCCCAGGAAGTCGCCCGTCTGATCCAGAAACTCGGTTACGAACCGGTCTGGAAGGACTGGGATGCGGCGCTGACGGCCTGAGCCCGTTCGAGCCCTCGCCTGCCGTTTGCCTTTCCTGCCGTGCCGGCGGGCCGCGTCCGGGGGCCGGAGCAAGCGTTTCGTGGCGCTCGTGTGCCGCGGCCGAATCCGCCCTTCGGAAAACGATTCCCGGCGTGACAGTTGTGCGGCGCGCCGCTACAAGTATCGTCCGCCGCTGAAGCAGCGGCGTTGTGCGAATGCGATTCGTGATGTTGCCGGTTGCCGGTTGGATCGCCCTGCTCATGACGACGTCCGTGTCTGCCGCCGTGTTAGCACCCGATTTGCTGATCCTCAACGCCGCGGTGCGCACGCTCGATCCGGCCCGACCGCAGGCCGAAGCCCTGGCCGTGGCCGGCAATCGAATCGTGGCGCTGGGGCGAACCGACGAGCTGCGTTCGATGGCCGGCCCGGGCACACGGGTGATTGACGCCGGCGGTCGGAGCGTGCTGCCCGGGTTCAACGACGCCCATGTGCACTGGCTCTCGGGCGGGTTTGCCCTGACCAACGTGAACCTGCGCGACGCGGCGACGCCCGCGGAATTCATCCGACGGATTGGCGAGTTCGCCAAAACGCTGCCCAAGGGCCGCTGGATTCTGGGCGGTGACTGGGATCACGAAAAATTCCCCGCCGCCGAGCTGCCCACCCGCCAGTGGATTGATCCGGTCACGCCCGAGCATCCGGTCTTTGTCAGCCGCACTGACGGCCACATGGCACTGGCCAACAGCCTGGCGCTGCAACTGGCCCGGGTCACCAGGGACACGCCCGATGTGCCCGGGGGCGTCATCGTGCGCGATGAGAAGGGCGAGCCGACCGGCATTCTCAAGGACGCCGCGATGGGGCTGGTCGAGGCCGTCATCCCGCCGCGTTCCCGGGAAGAAAAACTCGCCGCTGCGCGCGCCGCCACCGAACACGCCGCCCGGCTGGGTGTGACCAGCGTCCAGGACATGTCGGCTGATGAAGACGTTGGCCTGTACCAGTTGCTGCTCCAGCGGGGCGAACTCAAAACGCGCATTTACGCGGTGCGCCCGATCCTCTCGTGGGAGACGCTGGCCAAGACGGGCGTGCGGGCGGCCTTTGGCGATCCGTGGCTGCGCATCGGCGGCCTCAAAGGCTTCGCCGACGGCAGCCTGGGCTCGAGCACGGCGCTGTTTTTCGAGCCTTACGCCGACGCGCCCCAAAATCGCGGCCTGTTGTTCGATCAGATGTTGCCCGAGGGGGCGATGCTCCGGCGCGTCGAGGCCGCCGACCGGCACGGATTGCAGGTGATGATCCACGCCATCGGCGACGAGGCCAATTACCGCATCCTGGAACTGTTCCGCGAGGTGGCCGAGAAAAACGGGGCGCGCGACCGCCGTTTCCGCATCGAGCACGCCCAGCATTTGCGCCCGAGCGAAATCCCGCGGTTCGCCCGCCAGGGGGTGATCGCCTCGATGCAACCCTACCACGCCGCCGACGACGGACGCTGGTGCGACAAACGCATCGGCCCGGTCCGCTCCCGTTACACCTACGCATTCCGCTCGTTGCTGGAGGCGGGAGCGACGCTGGCCTTCGGGTCGGATTGGACCGTTGCGCCGCTCAATCCGATGGAGGGACTCAAGGCGGCGGTGACACGCCAGACGCTCGACGGCCGGCATCCGGGGGGCTGGGTGCCAGAGGAGAAGATCAGCCTCGAGCAGGCGCTGCGCGCTTACACGGTCGGATCGGCCATCGCCGAATTCCAGGAACACCTCAAGGGCACGCTTGCCCCGGGCAAACTGGCCGATCTGGTGCTGTTGGATTGTGACATTTTCCGGATCGCTCCCTCGGCGCTTGACCGGGTGAAGGTCCTGCTCACCGTGGTGGATGGGAAGGTGGTTTGGGAATCGCCCGAGCTGCCACGGACCGGCACGCGCTGAGCGCGGTCCGCGACGAATCCGAATCCCGGAGCGCGACAACGAGCTTCATCCACGAGGATTTTCTGCGTCAGACGCCCACGGCACGACGGCTCTCTCACCAATTCGCCGGGCCGCAAACGCTCTTCAGTTCGCATTGCCACGTTTCGGCACGGGCGGCTGACCGGTTCCGTCGCGACAAATCCGCGCCGGCGGTCGTCCCACTGGGCTTCGCCGCGTGCGGTCGGCTCGACTCGCAAGCGCGCCGGCCCGGGTCAGGAGCTGACTCGGCCCGGCGCCTCGGTGGGCACTTGCAGCCCGACGTGAGCGGCCACCTGGGCGACGTCCTTGTCGCCGCGGCCGGAAAGGTTCACCACAATGATGGCGTCGCGCTTCATTTTCGGAGCGCGTTTGATCGCTTCGGCCAGGGCATGCGCACTCTCGAGGGCGGGAATGATTCCCTCCAGTCGCGCCAGTTTCAGGAAGGCCTCCAGCGCCTCGGCGTCGGTCGCGTAGGTGTATTCGGCGCGGCCCTGCTCGCGCAGCCAGGCGTGTTCGGGGCCGACGGCGGCGTAATCGAGTCCGGCGCTGACGCTGTGGGTGAGCTGGATCTGGCCGTATTCGTCCTGCAGCAGGAACGAGCGCGTGCCCTGGAGCACGCCCGGCGAGCCGCCCTGGAATCGCGCCGCATGTTTGCCCGGCACGATCCCTTCGCCGCCGGCCTCGACGCCGACCATTTTCACGCCGGGGTCGTCGAGGAACGGATAAAACAGCCCCATCGCATTCGAGCCGCCGCCCACACAGGCCACCAACAGGTCCGGCAAGCGGCCCTCCTTCTGGAGGATTTGCCGCCGGGTTTCGTCTCCGATCACGCGCTGAAAATTCCGCACCATGACCGGATAGGGATGCGGCCCATAGACCGTGCCCAGGATGTAATGGGTCGAGCGGACGTTGGTCACCCAGTCGCGCATCGCCTCGGTGATCGCTTCCTTGAGGGTCTGTTGGCCGGCTCGCACGGGCACGACCTCGGCGCCCAGCATTTTCATCCGGTACACGTTGAGCGCCTGCCGCTGGCAGTCCAGCGCGCCCATGTAAATGACGCACTGCAGGCCGAACATGGCGGCGACCGTGGCCGTGGCCACACCGTGCTGGCCGGCCCCGGTTTCGGCGATGATGCGCGTTTTGCCCATGCGGCGGGCCAGCAGGATCTGACCCAGGCAATTGTTGATCTTGTGAGCACCGGTGTGCAGCAGATCCTCGCGCTTGAGGTAAATTCGCGCCCCGCCCAGCTCGCGAGTGAGCCGTTCGGCCAGATACAGCGGCGTGGGCCGACCGGCAAACTCGCGCAGGTAATAGTCGAACTCGCGCTGAAACGCCGGATCAGTCTTGGCGCGCTGGTACTCGCGTTCCAGCTCTTCGAGCGGGTGCATGAGCGTTTCAGGCACAAAACGACCCCCGTAAGGACCGAAATGGCCCCGGGCATCCGGCAAGGTCTGATTCGAAACTGTGCTCATCGGGCTGCGGGCGCCGGCGGTCGCGAGCGTTCCGAGGCATTCTGCCGGCGGCGGGCTTGCCCTGCGACAGCCGGAGCATCGGCTCTCGTTCGGCTCGGCGTGTGCGCACCATACCATTTGGGCATGTCGAGGCAACGCGGTTCTGAGACCGGGCCGGGCAAAACCAAGCGGGGTGGTTCTTGCGCGGGATCGTCGCGACGGGCACAGAGCGGTCGCGGTCAGCGGCGCGCGATGCAGCGATTTGTCGTTGCCGCGCACCGGCGCGGTGGCTTGTAATCGCGGCGATGGCCGACTCCCGAACGGAACTGGTGCGCGGTTTGAATTTGCGTGACACGACGGCGTTGGTGATCGGCACGATCATTGGCACGGGGGTTTTTCTCAAAGCAGCGGTCATGGCGCAGCAGGTGGGCGCGCCGGCGTGGGTGCTGCTGGCCTGGGTGGTGGCCGGGCTGTTGTCGCTGGCCGGGGCGCTGACGTATGCCGAGCTGGGAGCGATGATGCCACAGGCCGGGGGCGAATATGTGTATTTGCGCGCGGCCTACGGCGAGCTGCCGGCGTTCCTGTTCGGATGGATGCGCCTGCTGGTGGCTTCGAGCGGTTCGATCGCGGCGTTCGGAGCGGCGTTTGCGTCGTTTCTGGCAGGGCTGCTCTCCGCCCAACCGACGCTGGCCGAGGCGTACAATCGGGTCTGGGCGCAGGCGCAATTCGAGTTGCTGGGCCAGCCGATCCAGTGGCGCTTCGGTCCGCCGCAGCTCGTGGCCGTGGGCCTGATCCTGGTCCTTTCGGCGCTCAACTGCCTGCGGGTGGTCGTCGGCGCACTGGTGCAGACGATCCTGACGGGACTCAAGCTGGCCGGCATCGGGCTGATTGTCGTGGGCGTGTTCGTGTTCGCGCCGGAGGCGAGCTGGGCGAATCTGGGCGCGCCGCCCGGTGCAGGCGACTGGCCCGGGTTGGCGGCTTTTGGCGCGGCGATGATCGCCGCTCTTTGGGCCTACGACGGTTGGAACAACATGCCCATGGTCGCCGGTGAGGTAAAACAGCCAGACCGCAACATCCCGCGGGCGCTGATTCTGGGCATGGCGGTCGTGCTGCTGGTGTATGGAGCGATCAATCTGGCCTATCACTACGCGCTGCCGATCGAGACGCTGGCGCGCGCCCGTTCGACGGCGCATCCGGATGCATTGCCGGCGGCGGCGCTCGCCGCCCAGACGTTTCTGGGCCGTTACGGACCGGCGCTGGTGTCGGTGATTTTCCTGATCTCGGTCCTGGGCACGCTGAACGGTTCGATCCTGACCAACGCGCGCATTCCCTTTGCCATGGCGCGGGCGGGTTTCTTCTTTCCGGTCGTGGGACGGCTGCATCCGCGCAGCGCTGTTCCGGTGGCGTCGGTGCTGCTGCAAGCTGTTTGGTCGAGCGTGCTGGCGGTGTCGGGTTCGTTCGATCAACTGACCGATTATGTGGTGTTCGCGAGCTGGATTTTCTACGCGGCAACGGCGGCGGCGTTGTTCGTGCTGCGGCGCAAGCATCCCCATGCCGCACGCCCGTATCGGACGCTGGGTTACCCGGTCGTGCCGGCGGTGTTTGTGCTGGTGGCGGGCTGGTTGCTGCTCAACACGCTGCAGACGCATCGCGTCGAATCGGCGCTGGGGCTGGGAATCATCGCGCTGGGTCTGCCGGCGTACGCGTGGCAACGCCGACGCAACGGCTGCGGGAAAACCGGCGCGCCACGAGTGCGCTCGCAATTCAGCCCGGCCGACAACTCGGATCAGCCGAACGCCTTCTGAGGCTCAGGCCGCCGCGGCGCGAACCGCTTTTTGCGCGGCATCGGCCATCGAATCGGCCGGGATCAATTCAAGCCCGGAGGCGGCCAGGGTTTGGCGGCTGGCCTGAACGTTGTTGCCCTCCAACCGGACGATCAGCGGCAGGCGCAGGCCGGTTTCGCGCACGGCTGCGACGATGCCCCGTGCAATGACGTCGCAATCCATGATGCCGCCGAAGATGTTGACCAGAATCGCCCGCACGTTGGGGTCCTGCATGATGATTTTGAACGCAGCGGTGACCTGTTCGACGCTGGCCCCGCCGCCCACGTCGAGAAAATTCGCCGGCTCGCCACCGTAGTGCTTGATGATGTCCATCGTGGCCATGGCCAGCCCGGCGCCGTTGACCAGACAGGCGATGTTGCCCTCCAGTTTGATGTAATTGAGCTGATGGCGGCTGGCCTCGACTTCCAGCGGCGATTCTTCCTCCGGATCGCGCATCGCCGCCAGATCGGGGTGACGGAACAGCGCGTTGTCGTCGAGCACCACCTTGGCGTCCACGGCGCAGAGCGCCGGTTTG
>CAYXJB010000031.1:0-10662 GCA_964465445.1 uncultured Verrucomicrobiota bacterium | reverse complement strand
ATTGATTTCGAGCAACGAGGCGTCGCATTCCCACCAGGTGCGATAGACGCCCAAAATGAGGCGGGCCGCCGGCGCGAGCTGTTCGGCGCGCAACCCCAGGGCGGCGGCCACGCGGCGGGCGTTGAACGGTTGCACGCCCACGGCCGGATCAATCCATTCTTTGCAGATCTTTTCGGGCGAGCGCGCCGCCACCTCTTCGATATCCACACCGCCCTCGCTGCTGGCCATGATCAAGGGCCGCGCCGCCGCGCGATCCAGGAGCACGGCCAGATAGAATTCCTTGAGGATCTTGGGCGCCACAGCGACGAGCACCCGGCGCACACGTCGGCCCTGCGGCCCGGTCTGCCGGGTTACCAGCACGTTTCCGAGCATCGCCCGGGCGTCTTCGAACACCGCGGTGGCACTGCGGCACAACCGCACGCCACCGCGAAAACCGTTCTGGAAAACGCCCTTGCCACGACCGCCGGCGTGAATCTGGGCCTTGACGGCCACGAGGGTGGCCCCGGCTGCAAACAGCCGCTCGGCCAACGCGCGCGCCGCCTCGGCGGTCTCGCACACCTCGCCCTCGGGCACGGCCACACCGTAGCGGGCCAGCAGTTGCTTGGCCTGAAATTCGTGAATGTTCATGTCGAAAAAACCGAGCGATTCAAGCGGCCTAGCGGCGCGAAATCAACCGCGTTTCGGCGCGGGGTCAAAATTGCGCGCTTGCACCGGCGGGCGGTTGCGCCGAGTCTCGGCCCGACAACGCAGCACCTGCAACCCAAAAATTCAAATCATATTATGAAACCGCATCGTGGTACGCTGATTCTGGTCCTGGGCATCCTTGGTCTGGTGGTGTGCGGCCCGCTGGGTCTGGTTGCCTGGATCCTGGGTCAGGGAGATCTCAAGGCCATGGACGCCGGCCAAATGGATCCGAGCGGCCGCAGTCTGACCAACGCCGGGCGGATCTGTGGGATCGTGGCCACGGTCCTGTGGGCGTTGGGGATTTTGGTTTTCCTGGCGCTGATGGCCCTTGGCTTTCTGGGCGCGTTCCTCGGCGGGCGTTAACTGCGCGCCCGCTGGCGAGCGCCTTCGAACATACGGCGCGGGACTCTGAAAGCGTCTGATCCGCGCGATCGGCTCACCGGAGCATGCCCGACACCGGACGCGACGCAGGAAACCGAACCCGCTATGCTGCGCGCATGAGCATTGTCACCAAAACCGGCGACGACGGCACGACTGCGCTGATGTACGGGCGGCGCGTGCCCAAGGATCATCCGCGCATCGAGGCCTGTGGTAGCGTGGACGAGTTGAACGCGGCGTTGGGCCAGGCGCGGGCGCTGACGCGCTCGACGCTGCTGCGGGACATGTTGCAAGGCGTCCAACGCGATCTGATTACGCTCATGGGCGAACTGGCCGTGCTACCCGAAGACCTGCCGCGTTACATCCAGGACGGATTCGGACGCGTCAGCGCGGAAATGACCGGGCGGTTGGAGGCGCAGATTCGGGAGCTGGAGGCGCGCGGGGTGGGCCCGAAAGACTGGGCATTGCCGGGGGCCAACCCGCTGGCGGCGGCGTTGGACGTGGCGCGCACGGTGTGTCGGCGGGCCGAACGGCGCGTTTGCGCGCTGCGCCGAACCGATCCCTCCCTGAATCCGGAGGTGGTGATCTACCTCAACCGGCTGGGCGACTGGCTGTGGCTGCAGGCGCGGGCGGCCGAGACGTGAGGCTTTCATGCCCTCCTGTTCGGGCGGTTGGCGCCGGGCGCCGGCGATAAAAAAGCGCGGCCGGGAAACCCGGCCGCGCGTGTGCTTCGGTTCCTCCGCAAGTGCGGCTCAGTAGTCCATGTCGCCGCCCATGCCGCCGTGACTGCCGGTGCTCTTCTTTTCTTTCTCCGGGATTTCGGTGATGAGGCACTCGGTGGTCAGCAGCAGGCCGGCGATGGACGCGGCGTTTTGCAGCGCGGTGCGCGTGACCTTCTTGGGGTCCACGATGCCGGCTTTGACCAGGTCGGTGTACACGCCCACGGCCACGTCGTAGCCCTCGTTGCCCTTGCGGCGTTTGACTTCCTCGACAACCACCGAGCCTTCGACACCGGCATTGTTGGCCAGGGCGCGGGTCGGGTACTCGATGGCGCGTTTGACGATGTCAATGCCGATGCGCTCGTCCTCGTTGGCCGGTTTGACCTTCTCGATGGCCTCCAGGCAACGGATGAGCGCCACGCCACCGCCGGGCACGATGCCTTCTTCGACGGCCGCCCGGGTGGCATGCAGGGCGTCTTCGACGCGGGCTTTCTTTTCCTTCATTTCGGTTTCGGTGGCCGCGCCGACGTTGATGACCGCGACACCGCCGGCGAGTTTGGCCAGCCGTTCCTGCAGTTTCTCGCGGTCGTAGTCGCTGGTCGTCTCCTCGATCTGACGGCGGATCTGGTTGACCCGGCCCTGGATGTCGGAGCTCTTGCCCGCGCCTTCGACGATCGTGGTGTTTTCCTTGTCCACGACGACGCTCTTGGCGCGGCCCAGGTCGGCGAGCTCGACGTTTTCAAGTTTGATGCCGAGGTCCTCGCTGATGAACTTGCCGCCGGTCAGGATGGCGATGTCTTCGCACATGGCTTTGCGGCGATCGCCAAAGCCCGGGGCTTTGACGGCGCAGCAGTTGAGCGTGCCGCGGAGTTTGTTGACGACCAGGGTGGCCAGCGCTTCGCCCTCGACTTCTTCGGCGATGATCAGGAGCGGTTTGCCGGCCTTGGCCACCTTTTCAAGCAGCGGCAGGATGTCTTTGAGGCTGCTGATTTTCTTTTCGTACACGAGGATGTAGGCGTCCTCGAGTTTGCACTCCATCGTCTCGGCATTGGTGACGAAGTAGGGCGAAAGATAGCCCTTGTCGAACTGCATGCCTTCGACCACTTCGAGGGTGGTTTCGATGGATTTGGCCTCTTCGACGGTGATGGTGCCGTCTTTGCCGACCTTGTCCATCGCTTCGGCGATGATGTCGCCGATCTTGGTGTCCCAGTTGGCCGAGACGGTGGCCACCTGTTTGATCTCCTCCTTGTCCTTGACCTTCTTGGCGATCTTGTCGAGGTGACCGACGGCGGCCTCGACGGCTTTCTGGATGCCGCGTTGGATGCCGATGGGGTTGGCGCCGGAGGTCACAAATTTGAGGCCTTCACGATAGATCGCCTCGGCCAGGATGGTGGCGGTGGTGGTGCCGTCGCCCGCCGCGTCGCTGGTCTTGCTGGCGACTTCGCGGACCATCTGGGCACCCATGTTTTCGTACGGGTCTTCGAGTTCGATCTCCTTGGCGACCGTGACGCCGTCCTTGGTCACGGTCGGGGAGCCGAATTTTTTGTCGAGGACGACGTTGCGGCCTTTGGGGCCAAGGGTCGCGGTCACAGCCTTCGAGAGCTTGGAAACGCCCCGCAGAATGGCCTGACGCGCGGCTTCATCGAACAGGAGTTGTTTGGCTGCCATAGTCGTTAACAACGGTTAAGGGTTGAGGGTTGATTACTCGATGATCGCCAGGATGTCGTCGGAGCTCATGATCTTGTACTCCTTGCCATCCAGCTTGATTTCCGTGCCGCCGTATTTGCTGACGAGCACGCGATCCCCGACTTTGACTTCAAACGGGATTTTCTTCCCGTTCTCGTCGGTTTTGCCCGTGCCGAGGGCGCGGATGATGCCCTCCTGGGGCTTCTCCTTGGCGGTATCGGGGATGATGATCCCGCCTTTTTTGACTTCCTTCTCTTCGATCGGCTCGACCAGGAGCCGGTCACCGAGAGGTTTGATGTTCAGTGCCATAGTTTGCGTTCGCTTTCTGGTTTTTGGAGGTTTGGTTTGTAATCAAATCCCGCCGCCCGAGCGGACGGGAAAAAGGGTGCGTCGGTTCGGCTGTTTCATTTCTTTTCGTCCACGACTTCGGCGTCAATCACCGGTCCTTCGTCTTTCTTGTCCTTGCGTTCCCCACCCCCGGTGGTCTGCTCGGTGCCGCGCCCGCGGCCGGCCCGGGCCTTTTCGGCCGCCGCCTTGTACAACTCAGCCGAGACCGCCTGCCAGACTTCATTGAGCTTTTCCTGCGCGGCGCGGATGGCGTTGACGTCGCTGCCCTTGAGTGCGTCTTTGACCTCGGCGATCGCGCGCTCGATGCGGTTGCGATCGCTTTCGGAGATTTTGTCCTTGTTCTCGCGCAGGAGCTTCTCGGAGCGATAGACCGTGTTGTCGGCCTCGTTGCGCAGCTCGGCTTCTTCGCGGCGGCGCCGGTCCTCCTCGGCGTGCAACTCGGCTTCCTTGCGCATGCGCTCGACCTCCTCTTTGGTCAGACCGCTGCTGGCGGTGATGGTGATTTTCTGTTCCTTGCCGGTGCCGAGGTCCTTGGCGCTGACGTGCAAAATGCCGTTGGCGTCAATGTCGAAAGTGACCTCGATTTGCGGCACACCGCGCGGGGCCGGCGGAATGTCGGTCAGGTGGAAGCGGCCGATGGTCTTGTTGTCCTTGGCCATCGGACGTTCGCCCTGGAGGACGTGGATTTCGACGGCGGGCTGGTTGTCGCTGGCCGTCGAGAAGATCTCGGATTTGCGCGTCGGGATGGTGGTGTTGCGCTCGATGAGCTTGGTGAAGACGCCGCCGAGCGTTTCGATGCCCAGCGACAGCGGCGTCACGTCCAGCAGCAACACGTCCTTGACCTCGCCCTTGAGCACGCCGCCCTGGATGGCCGCGCCCACGGCCACGACTTCGTCGGGATTGACCCCCTGGTGGGGTTGTTTGTTGACGAGGCTGCGGGCGGTTTCGACGACCCTGGGCATGCGGGTCATACCGCCGACCAGCACCAGCTCGTCAATATGATCGGGCGTCACGCCGGCGTCCTTGAGGCAGGCTTTGACCGGCCCGACGGTGCGCTCGAACAAATCGTCGCAAAGCTGCTCCATCTTGGCCCGCGTGAGCTTCATCTGGATGTGCTTGGGTCCGGAAGCATCCGCGGTGATGAACGGCAGGTTGATTTCGTAAACCTGGGCGCTGGACAGGGCGATCTTGGCCTTTTCGGCTTCCTCCTTGATACGCTGCATCGCGTCGGGCTGCTTGCGCAGGTCAATGCCGTGTTCCTTGCGGAACTCCTCGATGATCCAGTCCATGATGCGCGCATCCCAGTCATCGCCGCCCAGATGCGTGTCGCCGTTGGTGGCCTTGACCTCGAAGACGCCGTCGCCGATTTCGAGCACCGAAATGTCGAACGTGCCGCCACCCAGGTCGTACACGGCGATTTTTTCGTCCTTTTTCTTGTCCAGCCCGTAGGCGAGCGCGGCCGCCGTGGGCTCGTTGATGATGCGCAGCACCTCCAGCCCGGCGATGCGCCCGGCATCCTTGGTGGCCTGACGTTGCGAATCGTTGAAGTACGCCGGCACGGTGATCACGGCCTGGGTGATCTTTTCGCCCAGGCGCATTTCGGCATCGGCTTTGAGCTTGGAGAGAATCATCGCCGAGATTTCCGGCGGCGAGAACCGTCGCGGGCGGCCGTCCACTTCCACCTCGACATGCGCGTCGCCATTCTCGGCCCGGACCACCTTGTAGGGGACGCGTTTGATCTCCTCGGTCACCTCGTCGTACTTGCGCCCCATGAAGCGCTTGATCGAGTAGATCGTGTTGCGCGGGTTGGTGATGGCCTGCCGCTTGGCGGCGTCGCCCACCAGCCGCTCGCCGCTCTTGGTAAACGCCACGACCGAAGGGGTCGTGCGTTTGCCTTCGGAGTTTTCCAGCACAACCGGCTCGCCGCCTTCCATCACGGCCATGCACGAGTTGGTCGTGCCCAAGTCAATTCCAAGAACCTTGGCCATAAAAATCAAAACTGGTTGTTTGGTGCAAAAATCCGGCTATGTTCAAGCTACGCCGATGCCAAAGCCGGCCGCCTCACAAAAACAGCACATTTTTCGAGGAAAATTGAACTTTTACGAAATCCAACCCCATCCACGACCTGTGCCAAATGTGCCGTGTTGGCACGATTTTTTAGGGGCGTGCCGATCAATCTGGCGCAGTCAGATTGGAGTTCTGAGCGTGGTTGCCTCCGATTGTCGTGGCCGCAAGGGTTCAGGAGCTGCCGGGTTTGACGGCCGGCAAGGCCGCCAGGTCCGGCGGCAATTGATCGGGGGGAAACGTCTCGACCGCCAGCCGCAGCAGGCTGAATTGCGGCACGCCGAAATCGGCCGAGCCGTTGGACCGATCCACGATCATCGCCACGCCCACGACCCGGCCGCCGGCGCGCTGAACGATTTCCATCGTCTCGTGGACGCGGCCGCCGCGGGTGACCACATCCTCGACCACCAGAATTTTTTCGCCGGGGCTGATCGTGAAGCCGCGCCGCAGCACCAGCCGGCCCTGTTCTTTTTCGGCGAAGATGAACCGCGCCCCGAGCTGGCGGGCGACTTCCTGGCCGATGACCAGCCCGCCCATCGCCGGGGCGATGACCGTCGTCGCACCCAGATCCCGGACCTGATCGGCCAGGGCGCGTCCGAGCCGCTCCACCACGGGCATGTGCTGCAGGGCCAGCGCGCACTGGAAGTATTGTCGGCTGTGCAGTCCGCTGCGGAGAATGAAATGCCCTTCCAACAGCGCGCCGGTTTCGCGAAACAGTTGCAGCACCTCGTCGGACGTCACACCGCCAGTTTCCAAAACGCGCGCCTGCTCTGACAAGCGTCAACGCGAACGCAGCGGCGTATACCGGCTGCCTGGGAGTGGAGACGACCGGTCGGCAGCGACGGCCCGGCGATTTCACTGGCCGTGCGGTTCAGCGGCGCCAAACAATTCGCGCGTGCCGAAGTGGGCCAAGTGGATGCTTGCCTGCGGGCTGTTGCCCGCCTGCCTTGCCACGGGGCGAACGCTCTGGGAAGTGGCGCGCGCCTGCGGCGGGGCCGATGCGGTGCTGGTGCCGCTGTTGGCGGGTGCGGGCTGCTGGCTGGCGATTTATCTGCTGTTGCCGCGGCCGATGTGGCTCTACGTGGTCGGCCACGAACTGACGCACGCGCTTTGGACGTGGCTCTTTGGCGGGCGGGTCAAACGCTTCAGGGCCACGGCCAATGGCGGCCATGTGGTGGTGGACCGGGTCAATTTCCTGATCGCGCTGGCGCCGTATTTTTTCCCGCTCTACGCCGTGCTGCTGGTCTCGCTTTACGCGGCGGGCAGTGCGGTGGCGGATTGGACGCGTTGCCGGGCCTGGTTTCACCTGTTGCTGGGGGCTGCGTACGCATTCCACGTTACGCTCACGGCTCATGTGTTGAAAACCCGCCAGAGCGACATCACCGGTCAGGGATATTTGTTTTCCGCGGTGGTGGTGTTCCTGGGCAACGCCACGGTGCTGCTGCTGGGATTGCCGCTGTTGACCGGCCAGGTGCCGGTGAGTCAGGTGGCCCTGCGCTGGTGGTGGAACGTGGTGGAAATCTACCGCGTGCTGCTGCCGCAGGTCTGATTTTGGCACTGACAGACGACAATTTCGCGGTCAAGCTGGCCCCGTGATGAAGCAATGGATTTCTCAGTACCTGCACGCCCAGAAGGCGGCGCACGATTCGATTCCGGTGGAGGGCGTGGCCGAGTTGATCGCAGCGCTGCGGCGCGCGCTGCTGGAAGAGCGCCAGATTTTTGTCTTCGGCAACGGCGGCAGTGCGGCCAACGCGTCGCACTTCGCCACCGACCTGGGCAAGGGCGCTTCGGACAAGGTCGGGCGGCGCTTTCGCGTGCTGTCGCTCAACGACAACGTCAGTTGGATGACCGCACTGGCCAACGACTACGCGTATGAGGACGTGTTCGTGGGGCAGTTGCAAAATTACGGGCGGCCCGGCGACCTGGCCATTGGGGTGAGCGTCAGCGGCAACTCGCCCAATTGTGTCAAAGCGCTGCAATGGGCGCGGGATCACGGGCTTCGGACGGTGGCACTGGTCGGTGCCAAACGTGGACGCATGGCCCAGATCGCCGATCAGGTCATCGTGATCAACGATACCCACTACGGACGGGTCGAAGACGCCCAGATGAGCGTGTTGCATCTGCTGTGCTACGCGTTCATGGAACACCCCGAGTGGGCGCGCTAAGCCGCACCAATGGCGCGCAGTTCTGCCGGCACGGACCCATTCACGATGCAGCGCCAGCCCGGTGTGACGGCCCGCCGGCGATCTTTCCGTTTCACGGCGAGCCATGCAGCCGGCCCGGCCATAAGCTGACGGGGACGTCGCCACCCGGCTGGCACAATCGGCGTCGGGCACGTGCGGCAGCAGGGTTTCTGCAGCGGCGGCCGCCCGATGAAATCGCGTTGCCTCCGGCCCATCGCACCCTGAAATTATCCTCGTGGAAGTGCCGGAACACATTCGAACCAAGCTCGGCGCCCTGCCCCACAAGCCCGGGGTGTACCTGATGAAGGATCGCTTCGGCACGGTCATCTACGTGGGCAAGGCGCGCGACCTGCGACGGCGTGTGAGCCAGTATTTTCACCCCTCCCGCCGGATGGGCTGGGATCTGAAATTCAGCGCGCTGGTCGAGGCGATTGCCGATTTCGACGTGCATGTGGTGCGGAGCGAGCCCGAGGCCCTGCTGCTGGAAACGCGGTTGATCAAGGAGTTTCGCCCCCGCTACAACATCAGCTTTCGCGACGACAAGCGCCTGTTGATGGTCAAGGTCAACCTCAACGATCCGATCCCCAACTTCGTGCTCACCCGCCTGCGCAAGGATGATGGAGCACGGTATTTCGGGCCGTTTGCCAGCTCCAGCGCGCTGCGGGCCACGCTGGCGCTGATGCGACGCCAGTTCAATCTGCGCGGTTGCCGTGCCTACACGCCCGGCCCGGCCGATTACAAGCATTGTCTTTACGCCCACCTCAAATACTGCACCGCCCCGTGCATCGGCAACGTCAGCCGCGAGCAATATCTCCAACAGGTGCGCGCCGCCTGCGAGTTCCTCGAAGGCCAGTGCCGCGAACTCAAAGAGCAGCTCGAACTGGAAATGCGCAAGGCCGCCGCAGCTCAGGATTACGAACGCGCCGCCCGACTGCGCGACATGATCCGGGATCTGGACCAAACCACGCGCAAGACCGAGAAATTCGAGCGCATCCCCTACAGCCTGCTGCTGGCCGTGGACCCGGAACGCGATCTGGCTGCGCTGGCCCAGGTGCTGGGACTGCCCGCACCTCCGGAGCGAATCGAGGCCTTCGACGTCTCGAACATCGGCCCGAGTTTCGCCGTGGCCTCGATGGTCAGTTTCCGGAACGGCCGGCCCGACCGCGCCAACTACCGCCGCTTCAGAATCAAAACCGTTGCCGGTCAGGATGATTTTGCGAGCATGGCCGAGGTTGTCCGCCGCCGGTACACTCGTCTGTTGCAGGAGAGCACGGGCAGCAACGCTCCCTCCGAGACGCCCGAAAAGGTTTCCAGAAGCGCCGCCGGGGACGAAGGCGGCGAGGCCATCCCGCAGGAATTGCAACGTCTGATCGAGGAGACCGGTCGTCAGGTGCGCCGCCGGATCGCAGCCCAACACCAAACTTCCGCCACCGCCGCGCAGACAGCCCGGACCGGCGCGGGCCGGGCTCAAGCGGCGACTCGGACGGCGGCGCTGCCGGATCTGATCCTCATTGACGGGGGCAAAGGTCAGTTGAACGCCGCCTGCGAAGAGCTCCGAAAACTCGGGCTGGCGCACATCCCGGTCATCGGTCTGGCCAAGGAATTCGAGGAGATTCATCTGCCAGGGGCCGAGGCGCCGTTGCGGCCGGGCCTGGATCACCCCGCCGTGAAGCTGCTCCAGCGGATTCGCGACGAGTCGCACCGCGTCGCCAACGCCTACAACGCCCAACTGCGTCTGCGCAAAATCTCCGAGAGCGTGCTCGATGAATTTCCCGGCCTGGGGCAGCGTCGCAAGGCCACGTTGCTGCGAAAATTCGGCTCGGTCCAGCGCTTGCGGGCCGCCCCGGTCGAGGAAATTGCCGCCCTGCCGGGCATCGGCGCCAAGTTCGCCGCCGAGTTGAAGGCATTCCTGGAGGCGCGTACTCCGTCCTGAGCGCGAGAAATTCCTGTTGACCGGCCCGCAGGGCGATTAGTCTGGCGCACAGATGAACGTCCAAGTGGCTGTCTTGTGCGACGCGGCGACCGACGACAACGGCAAGCTCAACCTCTTGGGCGCCTTTGACACAATCTACGCCCGCGAGCTGCCCGCCATTCATCCTCAATGCGCCGTGGCCCTGCGGCTGACCTTCTTCAGCGAGGACGAGGGCAAACACCTGCTCAAACTCAGCTTCGTGGATGCCGACGGACGCCCCATCATGCCGCCGATGGAAGTCCCGGTCGAAATCGCTCTGCCCGATGACCTGCACTTCGGCACGCGCAATTTCATCGTCAACATCCAGCACCTCAAATTCGAGCAACCGGGGCTTTACTCGGTGGATGTGACGCTGGACGGCGAACTGCAGGCCAGTATCCCGCTGCTGGTCAAAACCCTCGGGCCGCCGGCCGCGGCCTGATCAACCCACCCGCCGCCGCACCCGTTCTCAACCGGCTGAACCGCCGCGCTGCGCCGCCTCCCGCAGCGCCGCCAGCACCTCCGCATCGGTCGTTTGATCGAACACGTCGTAATACTGGCCCACCGCCTGAAAATTCGGGTCCACAAACAGCACCCAGACCGCGTCCGCGGCCCGTTCCAATCGCTCATAAGCCGAGCTGGATGCCAC
>CAYXJB010000030.1:0-20195 GCA_964465445.1 uncultured Verrucomicrobiota bacterium | reverse complement strand
CCAGCCGACCGGCTGCGGAATCATCCCGGCGGCGCCCTGGATCAGCGGCTCGAACACAAACCCCGCGTAGGGATTGCCGCGTCGCCGCGCCGTCTCGAACCGCCGTTCGACCTGCGAGACGCATTCCCAATGGCAGCGCCGGTACTCGCGCGCGTCGGCCCGCTCGGGTTTGGCGCGGTTGAACGGGCAGCGATAACAGTACGGCGACATGACCGCATCGGTCTTGAACAGCAGTCCCGAATAACTTCGATGGAACAAGGGAATATGCCCCAGCGCCACGGCCCCGAGCGTGTCGCCGTGGTAGGCCGATTCGAGCGACAAAAAGCGCGGTTCGGGCCGCGGGCCGCGCGTGCGCCGCGTGAATTCGTAGGCAAGCTTCAACGCCACCTCGACCGCCGTGGCCCCGTCGTCGTTGTAAAACACCCGCGCCAGGCGCGGGCCGCGCAGTCCCCGCGGAGCGTTGGCCGCAGCGATCAGCCGCGCCGCCAGCCGCGAGGCCGGTTCGTTGGCCAGGCCAAGAGCCGAGCTGTGCGCGATCCGGCCCGCCTGCCGCCGCAGCGCCGCGTCCAGGTGCGGATGCCGGTGCCCGTGCAGGTTGGTCCAGATCGAAGCGTTGGCGTCCAGGTACTCCCGACCGTACACATCACGGAGCACCGCACCGCGACCCGACACGATCACGATCGGCTCGCGACGCAGCCAATCGCGCATCTGCGTAAACGGATGCCACACGTAGGCCAGATCGAGTCGGGCCAGCGGATTCATGATGTGAACGCCGGCGCGCCGCTCCTCTGCCATTGGGTCAGCGCGGCGACCAATTCATCCAAGTCTTCGGCGCGGTGCGCGGCGCTGAAACTGATGCGCAGCCGCGCCGCCCCGCGCCGGACCGTCGGATAACGGATCGCCGGAACGAAGATGCCCCGCGCCAGCAAATGATCCGCTGCGGCCAGCGCGCGCTGCTCGTCGCCGAGCAGCCAGGGCACAATCGGCCCTTCCACGCGCACCTCGGCCGGTGAGGCGCTCCGGAAACGCCGCACGTGCGCTCGAAGCTGCTCGCGCCGCTGTTCCCCTTCCGGGCTCTGCACGCATTCGAGTGCCGCGCGCGCCGCCGCCGCCACCGCCGGCGGGGGCGCGGTGCTGAAGATGAAACTCCGCGCGCGGTTGACCAGATATTCGATGAGCCGGCGCGAGCCGCAGATCGCTCCGCCGCAAACGCCCAGCGCCTTGCCCAGCGTGACCAACTGCACTTCGATCCGCCCGGTCAGTCCCAGCTCGGCCACCCGCCCGCGTCCCTGCGGACCGTACACGCCGGTGGCATGCGCCTCGTCCACCAGCAGCCACGCGCCAAACCGATCCTTGAGCTCGACCAGCTCGCGCAGCGGCGCGCCGTCGCCATCCATGCTGAAGACGCTCTCGGTCACCACCAGCACACGCGTCGGGCGCGGGATTGCCGAGGCGCGATTGGCCGCCCATCGCAACACCGTTTCGAGCTGGTTCAGGTCGTTGTGAGCAAAAACGCGCAGCTTGGCGCCGCTCAACCGAGCGGCATCCACCAGCGACGCATGCGCCAGCCGGTCCAGCACCACGATGTCCTGCCGATCCACCAACGCCGGGATCGCGCCCAGCGCCGCGGCGTAACCCGAACAAAAACTCAGCGCCGCTTCGGTGCCCTTGAACGCGGCCAGCGCCTCTTCCAGCTCCAGATGCGGCGCCAGCGAGCCGCACATGAGCCGCGACGCCGTGCTGCCCGTCCCGTAGCGCTCGATCGCCCGAATGGCCGCTTCCCCGAGCGCCGGATGCGTCGCCAGGCCCAGATAATCGTTCGAGGCAAAGTTCAGCAGCCGACGCCCGCTCATCTCGATCCACCGGCCCGGGGCCGAATCCACCGGACGCAACCGCCGGTGCAATCCCGCCGCGCGCCACGCCTCCAGCCGCGCCGCCAGCTCAGAATCGAACGCGTTCACGCGTTCAGCTTTGGACGTTCACCCGGCCGGTTCAATCCGGAATCCAGCCCCGCCGTGCAAAACCCGGCCGTTCCATTCCTCCGTTTCGATGAGCCCGCTTCGGAAGCCGGACCAAGCCGTGCGGATTTGCGCACCGGGTTCGGAGGCTCGGCGCGGACCGGCCGGCTCAGACTCGCGCCCGGGGCTCGGGCTCGATCGCCCATTGACCGGCGATGAGGCTCGCCTGCACCGGGCCGGTGTGCTCCAGCACCGCGGCGTACGCGTCAGGCGCCGCACCGTTGAAAGCGATGGCGATCGCGTCCGCCCACGCGCCGTGCTTCAACTCGCCCAGTCGCCCGGCCAGACCCAGCGCCCGGGCCGGATTGACCGTGACCATGCGCACCGCGACCTCGGGCGAAAGGTCCGGATGCGCCGCGGCGAAGGTGCGCAGTTCCTCGAACAAATTCAGCTCCGGCAACGCTCGCGACACGCGCCGGACTGTCGCAAGGCTGTCGGTACCCAGACACACGTTCACCCCGGCGCGGACCAGTCGCCGGAACGGGAAGGGCGCGTGACCGAAATAGGCGTGGCTGCGCGGGCAATGGACCACGCTCACGCCCCGGCGCGCCAACCGCGTCGCGTCGCCCGGCGCGAGGTAATTCACATGCACGGCCAGCAGATTCGGGCCCAACAAACCACATCGCTCGGCGTGCTGGACCGGAGAAACGCCGCCGCAATCGGACATGTCGCGCTCGTTGCGCCGCAGCCAGTCGAACATCGCGCCCCGGGCGTGGCGAAACATCTCGAACTCCTGCGCCGACTCGGCCAGATGAGTGGTCAGCCGCCAGCCGCGTCGCCGGGCCACTCGCGCACTCTCCTGCAGGAGCGCCGGCGTGGTCGAATACGGCGCATGGGGCGAAAGTCCCGCCCGGCAGCGGCGGTCGCAGGGCAGCGACTCGATCCGGGCAACGGCTTCGGCCAGGATTGCCCTCGGATCGCGCCGGCTGCGCACGCCGGTCATTTCCAGGAAGGAAAACACGCGCAGCGGCGTGGCGCGCCACAACTCGGGCAGCAACGCCGGCACCGCTTCCACATCGGCCACCGTCGTCGTTCCGTACCGGAGCAGCATCGCGGCGCCGGCCCGCCACGAACGGGCGAACTCGGCATCGGACCAGAGCCCTTTTTCGGCGGTGATGCTTTTGATCCAGTCACAGAAACTGGCCGTGGGCGGGAACAGCCCGGCCATGTGGGTGTAATCGAGATGGCAGTGGGCGTTGACCAAGCCCGGCAGCAGAAGCACCTCGCCCAGATCGGTCACCGGACCGCTGCAGACGCGGCGCAGGTGCGGCCAACGCCCCAGCGCGACGATGCGGTTCTGTTCGATCGCCAGCGCGCCGTTCTCCAGCGGCGGCCGGCTCACCGGCGCCAGCATCCGCGCCCGCAAAATCCAGCTCATGGTTCGAGGGTCGCTCGAGGTCGGTTTCCCGGCTCGAGCCGGGCCGGGTGCTCAGAGTGGCGCGGGATTTCAGCGACCGCGGGTGCGGGCGCGCTCCTTGGCGCGAGCGGCCTGTTTGTGCCAGCGCTCGAGCTGCTTCTGATGGCGTTTGCGAAGCTGCTGCTCGATCTTTTTGGCCACGCGGTCAATCGCCGCATACAGGTCGTTCTCGCGATCCTCGGCGAAGAGGTCCGGCCCGCGCACGCTCAGGCGAATGGAACAAGAGAACTGCCGTTCCGGGGCGCGGGTGTGATCGTGTTCGAGCGTCACGCGCGCGTCAATCGCCCGCGGATCGAGGTGATCGAGTTTCTGCAACCGGTTGATGAGATGATTCTCGATGGCCTTGGTGAGGGTGAGATTATGCGTCGAGAGGATGAGCTTCATGCTGTCGTGTCGTTTCGAGTCCAACATAAGCGGCGGCGAACCGATTGCAAGTTTGCGTGCCGCGGTCGCAGCGGGGCCGGGCCGCACCGGCGAAAGAAGGTTGGCGGGCGAGCGCAACGGCGGGGCTCGGCGGTCTAGCGTCGTTCGAGTCGCTGGAGGAGTTTGCCGTGGATGCCGCCAAAGCCGCCGTTGCTGAAGATCACGACGATGTCACCGGGTTCGACCCGCGCGGCGGCGTGGGCGACGATGGCCTCGACGTCGGGCAGGTAGGCGGCGGGTTTGCCGGCGGCCTGCACATCGGCAATGAGCTGTTCGGGATCGAGTCGTTCCTGGGGCGCGAGCAGTTCCAGGCGGGCGACCTGCGAGACGATCACCGCGTCGGCCAGCGCAAGGGCCTGGGCGAGTTCTTTTTGAAAGACCTTGCGGCGGGTCGTGTTGGTCCGTGGCTCGAAGATGGCCCAGATTTTTTCGCGGCTGTATTTGAGCCGCAGGGCGCGCAGGGTTTCGCGAATGGCGGTGGGGTGATGGCCAAAATCGTCAATCACCGTCACGCCCCCGGCGATGCCGCGCACCTCCATGCGCCGGCGCACGCCGCTGAAGGTGTCGAAGGCGGCCTGGATTTGTTTGTTGGTCAGGCCGCAATGTTTGGCGCAGGCGACCACGGCCAGGGCGTTGCGGACGTTGATTTCGCCCAGCAGGTTGATGTGGAAGCGGGCGCTGGGAGTGTCGAACTCGCTGGCGGTGGGCCCGAGCCGGATGTTGGTGGCGCGCACGGCGTTGTGTTCGCCCAGGCCGAAGCGCTTGACCGGGCAGAAGCTCACTTCCAGCAACGGGGCGAGGTTCGGATCGTCGCCGTTGCCCAGCAGCAACCCGTTGCGCGGCAGCAGCCGGATGAACTGCGCGAAGGATTTTTTGATGGCCTCGAGGTTCTCGAAAATGTCGGCGTGATCGAACTCGAGGTTGTTGAGGATGGCGATTTCGGGCAGGTAATGGACGAATTTGCTGCGTTTGTCGAAGAAGGCCGTGTCGTATTCGTCGCCCTCGATGATGAACCATTCGCTGTCGGTAAAGCGTGCGCCGCGGCCCAGATTGTTGGGCAGCCCGCCGATGAGATAGCTGGGATTGAGACCGTTGTGCTCGAAAACCCACGTCAGCAGCGAGGCGACGGTGGTTTTGCCGTGCGTGCCGGCCACCACGATCGAGCGTTTGCCCCGAATGAAAAACTCCCGCAGCAATTCGGGCAGGGAACAGAACCGCAGCTTGTGCTCCAGGCAATACTCCGCCTCCGGATTGCCGCGCGAGATGGCATTGCCAATGACCACCAGATCGGGCCGGTGCGCCAGATTGCCTTCAGCATAGCCGGCGGCGACCTCGATCCGGTTCTCGGCCAGAAACGTGGACATGGGCGGATAGAGATTTTGATCCGAACCGGTCACGCTCAGGCCCATGTCCTTGAGGGCCACCGCCGTGGCGGCCATCGCCGTGCCGCCAATGCCCACAAAATGAATCGAACGCACGCCTGCAAACATACGCTCCGGACGGTAGGAAAAAGCTCGCGCCAAAAAAATCCAAATCCGCCGGCCCGCTCTGCGCCCGCTCACTGCCGCCCGGCGCGGTTGTCCGAACGGGGGAATTGGAATACGTTTCGACGCGTGCGACCGGTGGACATTCAGCCGATTGGCAGCGAACTGGCCATCAAATGGGATGACGGCAGCGAAAGCTTCATTCCGCTCGAGACGCTGCGGCGCGCCTGTCCGTGCGCCGGTTGCCAGGGCGAGGTGGACATTTTGGGCCGTCTCCACAAAGGGCCGGAGCGACCGCTGCCGCCGACGGCGTTCCAACTGGTCCGAATCACGCCGGTGGGCGGTTATGCGCTCCAACCGGTCTGGGCCGACGGGCACGCCAGCGGGTTGTATTCGTTCGATTACCTCAAGCGACTGGGCGGCGGGGCAACCGCCCCGGGGCATTGACGCCACCGCCCGATCCGGTCAGCCTCGTTTCTCGTGGCGTTCGATCGCGAGCAGGTCCGCGCCGCGGCCGCCGCACTGGCGGCCCGGGGCGTGTTCATCGGCACGTCGAGCTGGAAATACCAGGGTTGGCTGGGCCAGCTCTACAGCCCGGAGCGATACCGTTGGCGCGGGCGGCTGGCGATCAGTCGTTTCCAACGCGATTGCCTGCGCGAGTACGCCGAGGTGTTCCGGACCGTTTGCGTGGACGCGGCCTACTACGACTTTCCGCGGCGCGAGGCATTGCTGCGTCTGGCCGAAGCCGTGCCGGCGGATTTTTTGTTCGGGTTCAAGGTCACCGACGCGATCACGATCAAAAAATTTCCCAACCTGGATCGGTTTGGCGAGCGGGCCGGGCAGCTCAACCCGGATTTTCTCAATGCGGATCGGTTCGCGAGCGCGTTTCTGGAGCCGTGCGAGGCGATCCGCGAGAAGGTGGGCGTGTTGATCTTCGAGTTCTCCCGGTTCTGGCCATCGGACTACGCGCAGGGACGGGAATTCGTGGCGGCACTGGACGGGTTTTTGGGTCGGTTGCCAACGGGTTGGCCCTACGCGGTGGAATTGCGCAACCGGCACTGGCTGCAGCCCGAGTACTTTGCGTGTCTGACGCGACATCGGGTGGCGCACGTGTTCAATTCCTGGGAAGCGATGCCGCCGGTGAGCGAGCAAATGGCCCTGCCCGGCAGCCGCACGCATCCGGAACTGGTCGTGGCGCGATTTCTCCTGCGGCCGGGCCGGCGGTACGAGGAGGCGGTCAAAGCCTTCGAGCCCTACACCAGCGTCAAAGATCCGAACCCGGAAGCCCGCGCCGCCGGTGCAGCGCTGATCGCCGAGGGCCTGGCAGCCAACAGCAACGCCGCCGGCCCCGGCCCGTCGCGCCGCCGCACCTTCGTGTTCGTGAACAACCGGATGGAAGGCAACGCGCTGGAAACCATCGAAGCCATGATCGCAGCGGCCGATCCGGACCGGCTGATCTCCGGCGTGAAGGCGCGGTGGTGAAAGGCTGCGGCAGCAGGCTCAGGCGATCTGCTCCGCCTGTGGCCCGGCGCCCAGCCGGCGCAGCTCGCTCGCCAGCCGAATCGCCGGCGCGGACATCAACGCCAGCGCGGCGACAAACAACGGCCAGTTGAATCGCTCCGGCAACACGGCTCGCACGGCTTCGAGTCCGCGCGGCGCCACCCGCAAGGTGTCGGCCATGAACACGTACAACGCCAGCGCCACGCCCAGCCCACAGGCCGCCCAGGGCCAGCGGACCGGCCGGCTCGGGCGTGGGGCCGGCGGGTATTGTGTCGCGGCCGTGCCCCAGAAAATCATCAGCGCGGCGATGAGCATCGGTGCCAGCACCGGGCCCCACCACGGCAGCGGGATCAAAAACAGCACGTCCCAGGCAAGCAGCGAATCCGGCCAGCCGCTGATCAGTTTGAGGCAGCCGTAGTAGGCGATATCCCAGACGCCAAAGGCCACCATCGTGTAGCCCCACCGTGTGCGCCGCTCGCGCCCGGCCAGTGCGCCCACGGCCAGGAGCATCAGCAGCGTGGCCAGCTCGCGCGCCAGTTCCACCGGAGCGATCCGGCCCACCACCGGAAAGGGCTCCGGCTGCCAGGGTTCAATCCGTCCGATGAGCGTGCGCAGGTAAAAAACCACGGCGGCTTCCAGCCAGCCCATCGCCAGCGCGAAGGCTGCAACAATCCACCAGCGTCGCCACGACTCGCTCATGGGCTTGGGCCGGTCCGATTCAATCCGATTCGGCAACCGGCTCGAACGGTTTGATGAGGATTTTGCCCAGAGCCTGACGCGAACGCAACCGGGCGAACGCTTCGGCGGCGCGCTCCAGCGGATAGACGGCGTCGAGCACCGGACGCAACCGGCCCGCCGCCGCCCAGTGCAGCGTCGCTTCGATGTCGGCCCGGCTGCGCCCGTAACTGCCGATGAGCCGGTGTTCCTTGACAAAGAACGGCCACAGGTGCAGCGGCACTTCGCGACCGGCGGTGGCGCCGCAGGTCACGATCGTGCCTCCGCGCGCCAGGCACTCGAAGCATTGCACCAGCGTGTCGCCGCCGACGTGTTCGACGACCAGGTCCACCCCGCGGCGTCCGGTCAGTTGGCGCACCTGACGCGGCCAGTCCAGCTGCGTGATGTCGAGCACGTGTTCGGCGCCGAGTTGCCGCGCCAGCGTTCGTTTGGCCTCGGTCGAACCGGTGCTGAGCACGCGGGCGCCCAGGTGTCGGGCGATCTGGATGGCGGCCGAGCCCACGCCGCCGGCGCCGGCGATCACCAGCACCCAGTCGCCCGGACGCACCGTGGCCCGGCGCGTGAGCATGTGCATGGCCGTACTGCCGGCCAGGGTCAACGCCGCGCTGGTTTCAAAGTCCACGCCCTCGGGCAAACGCACCAGCGACCGCGCCGGTACGAGCACCGCCTCGGCAAAACCGCCGTCCCGATGCACCCCGAGCAGTTCGCCCTGAAGGCAGAGCGATTCGTCGCCGCGCCGGCAAAATTCGCACTGGCCGCAGAACAGGTTCGACTGCACCGCGACGGCCTCGCCGGGCTGCCAGCCGGTCACTTCCCGCCCCAGTCGCGCGATGACGCCGGCGATTTCCCCGCCGGGCGTCCGCGGCAGCGCAACCGGAATCGGCAACCCGCCCGCCTCGACCCACAGGTCCAGCCGGTTCAACCCGCACGCCTGAACGCGCACCACGACCTCGCCCGGGCCGGGCACCGGTTCGGGCAACTCGCGCAGTTCGAATTGGCCCGGCGTTCCGTGAGCCAACAACTGAAGGCTCTTCATGCCGGGAGCTTAGCGGACGGCGGCGACCGGTCCGAACCAAATTCGCGCCCGCCGCCTTCCGAGCCAGGTGCGCCTGCGGTGCGGAGGGCGTTTGCGGTTTGCGGGATCTCGCAGCCCGGGGCGGGCCCGCCGGCTTTACTTCGACGCGTTGATGCCGCATTGTTCGGCCCGAATGATCGAGCGAGTCGGATTGATCCTGCTGTGGCTGGTTGCGCTCCAAGCGCCCCGGGCGCTGAAGGCCGAAACCACCGGCAGCAGCCCGGCAGCACCGGATTTCAAGGAAGTCTTCGAGCTGGTCCGGACGCATTTGCCGGGGCTCAGCGAGGCCGAATTGAACCGGGCGGCGCTGGAGGGCTTGCTGGCGCAGTTGAAGGGGCGCGTCGAGCTGCTCGAAGCCACCAACGCGGCGAGCGAAGCCGCAGCCCCGCCGGTTGCCGCGGCGCGCGTGCTCGAGACCGACGTGGCGTGGTTTCGCGTCACGCGCGTCCAAAACGGACTCGCGCAGGAGTTGGCGCGCCGGCTCACGGACTGGTCGGCGAGCAACCGGCTGGCGGGCATCGTGCTGGATTTGCGGTATGCTGAGGGAAGCGACTACGCGGCGGCGGCGGCGGTGGCGGATTTGTTCATGACCGAGGAGAAACCGCTGTTGGATTGGGGCAACGGACCGGTGCGTTCGGAGAAGAAATTCAACGCACTGCGTCTGCCGGCGGTCGTACTGGTGAATCGCCACACCGCCGGGGCGGCTGAAGCGCTGGCCGCGCTGCTGCGCCAGAGCGGTGCGGGATTGATTCTGGGCGGCGTCACGGCCGGACGGGCACGCGCCTGGCAGGAATTCGCGCTCCGAAGCGGACAGCGATTGCGCGTGGCCGGCGCGCCGGTGAAACTGGGCGACGGTACGCCGCTGCCCGACGAGGGTCTCAAGCCCGACATCGAGGTCGCCGTGCCGCCGCAGCAGGAACGGGCGCTTTACGAAGATCCTTACGGCAGCGAGACCCAGACCAATCTGCTGACGACCGCCGGCGGGCCGCCCGGTACCAACAACGTCGGCGGGCGACGGTTCCGTCCCACCGAGGCGGACCTGGTGCGGGCGCGTCGTGAAGGCCGCAGCCTGACCAACGAACCGCCGGAACGCGAGCCGGCACCGGCTCGCCCGCTGATTCGCGATCCGGTGCTGGCCCGGGCCGTGGATTTGATCAAAGGTCTGGCCGTGGTGCGGTCGGGCCGATCTTGAACGGCGGGCCTTGGGCACTCGCCGGGCCGGGTTTCGGGTTGACGGCGCGCCGGGCGGACGGGAAGTTGAAATGGCTTTTCCGACTGAATGAAGACGATCCTGTTTGTGTGCACGGGCAATGTGTGTCGCAGCCCGATGGCTGAGGGCCTGTTCCGGCAGGCCATGGCGGGCCGGAACGATTTTCAGGTCTTTTCAGCCGGCCTGGGCGCGGTGGACGGACAGCCGCCCTCACCGTTTGCCGTGCAGGCCATGCGCGAGATCGGCATTGATATCTCGCATCAGCGCAGCCGGCGGCTCACCGCCGAAGACGTCGAAAAGGCCGATTACATCTTCGGCATGACCCACAGCCACGTGGACACGGTAACGCTGTTGTATCCGCAGGCGGCTGAGAAGACGTTTTTGCTGCGGGAGTTCGACGACACGCTCGATCCGTTCGAGAAGGACATCAGCGATCCGATCGGCGGTTCGTACGAGGTGTACGTCAATTGCCGGGACCAGATCGAACAGGGCATCGCCTCGCTGGTGCGGTATCTGACCCGGGGCGAGGTGGTTGCGGCGGGTCGGGCCACAACGGCGCGGCAATGGACCGTGGCGCTGGGGGCCGATCACGGCGGCTATGCGCTCAAGGAATCGCTCAAGCAGTATTTGCAGGAGAAGGGCATTTCGTTCGGCGACCTGGGCGCGCACACCCACGAGCCGAGCGATGACTACCCCGATTACGCGCAGGCGGTGGCCCAGGCGGTGGCCCAGCAGCGGGCGCAGTTCGGCGTGTTGATCTGCACCACCGGCGTGGGGATGAGCATTGCCGCCAATAAAGTGCCCGGCGTGCGTGCGGCGATGATCTGTCATCCCGAGGGCGCGGTGCTGGCGCGCCAGCACAACGACGCCAACGTGCTGTGTTTATCGGGCAAATTCACTCCGCCCGAACAGGCGCGCCAGATTCTGGAGGCGTTTCTGAGCACCCCGTTCGAGGGCGGACGGCACGAGCGGCGGGTGTTGAAAATCGAGCCGCGCCTGGCGCCGCCGCATTTGCGACTGCACCGGGTGGATCCGGCCATTGCCGAGGCAATCGCTCGCGAGCGACAGCGTCAGCAGGAGAACATCGAGCTGATCGCCAGCGAGAATTTCACCAGCCCGGCGGTCATGGAAGCGCAGGGCTCGGTGCTCACCAACAAGTACGCTGAGGGCTACCCGCGTCGGCGCTGGTACGGCGGGTGTGAACATGTGGACACGGTCGAGCAACTGGCCATTGACCGGGCCAGGCGGCTTTTTGGCGCCGAGCACGCCAACGTGCAGCCGCATTCGGGCAGCCAGGCCAACATGGCCGTCTATTTCGCGTTCCTCAAACCCGGCGACACGTTGCTGACGATGGACCTGACCCACGGCGGGCATCTGACCCACGGCAACAAGGTCAATTTCTCGGGTCGGTTCTTCAACGTGGTGCATTACGGGGTGCGCCGGGAGGACGAGCGGATTGATTACGAACAGCTCGAACGCCTGGCGCGCGAACACCGGCCCCGGATGATCACCGTCGGCGCCAGCGCCTATCCGCGCATCATCGATTTCGAACGACTCGGCGCGATCGCCCGCGAGGTCGGCGCGTATCTGCTGGCCGACATTGCCCACATCGCGGGGCTGGTGGTCGCCGGGCTGCATCCGAGCCCGATCCCGCACGCGGATTTTGTGACGACCACGACGCACAAGACGCTGCGCGGGCCGCGGGGCGGACTGATCTTGTGTCGGGAACAGTACGCGCGGGAGATCGATGCGCAGACGTTTCCGGGCATTCAGGGCGGGCCACTGATGCACGTGATCGCCGCCAAAGCGGTGTGTTTCCACGAAGCGCTCCAGCCCTCCTTCAAAGCCTATCAGGAACAGGTTGTGCGCAACGCCCGGGCGCTGGCCGAGGGCCTGGCGCGAAACGGCTTCCGGCTGGTCAGCGGCGGCACCGACAATCACCTGATGTTGGTGGACGTGGGGGCGCGCGGCATGACGGGCAAGGATTGCCAGGCCGCGCTGGACGAAGCCGGCATCACGGTCAACAAAAACACCATCCCGTTCGAGACGCGCTCGCCGTTTCAGGCCAGCGGCATCCGCCTGGGCACGCCGGCGGTCACCACCCGCGGCATGAAAGAACCCGAAATGGCCGCCATCGCCGACATGATCAGCGAGGTGCTGCTGGACCTGCGCAACATCGAGGCCATCCGCAAGGTGCGCGAACGCGTGCGGGAATTGACGGCGCGTTTTCCACTGCCGTACTGAGCTGCGAGGCCGGCTGCGGGTGCGCCGCGACGGCTCGCCAATGCGCGGCGGGCGGCTGCGAAAGGACGGTGTGGTCCGGCCGGGGCTGAGAGCTCAGCCCACGCCCATGGTCAGGAGGAACTCGATGTTGCTCCGGGTTTTCTTGAGTTTGTTCAGGAGCAATTCCATGGCCTCGACCGGTGGCACGCCGGTGAGCGCGCGCCGGAGCAGGACGATTTTCTGGTACTCGTCCGGGTGATAGAGCAGTTCCTCTTTGCGGGTGCCGGAGCGTTCGATGTTGATCGAGGGGAAGATGCGCCGGTCCACCAGCGCGCGGTCCAGGTGCACCTCCATGTTGCCGGTGCCCTTGAACTCCTCGAAGATGACCTCGTCCATGCGCGAGCCGGTGTCAATGAGCGCGGTGGCCATGATCGTGAGCGAGCCGCCTTCCTCGATGTTGCGCGCCGCGCCGAAGAACCGTTTGGGCTTGTGCAGTGCGTTGGCGTCCACGCCACCGGAGAGAATCTTGCCCGAATGCGGCTGGATGGTGTTGTAGGCGCGGGCCAGACGCGTGATCGAGTCGAGCAGGATGACCACGTCGCGCTTGTGCTCGACCATGCGTTTGGCTTTCTCGATGACCATTTCGGCGACCTGCACGTGGCGTTCGGGCGGCTCGTCAAAGGTCGAGCTGATGACCTCGGCGCCGCGGCAGGTGCGTTCCATGTCGGTGACCTCTTCGGGCCGCTCGTCAATGAGCAGGATGAACAGGTACACCTCGGGGTTGTTCTTGAGAATGGCGTTGGCGATTTTCTGCAGCAGGACGGTTTTGCCGGTGCGCGGCGGGGCGACGATCAATCCGCGGGTGCCCTTGCCAATGGGGCACACCAGATCCAGCACGCGGGTCGAGAGCTCGTCGGGCGTGGTTTCCAGAATGAACCGCTTGTTGGGGAACAGCGGCGTGAGGTTGTCGAAGTGCGTCTTCTGCTTGGCCTTTTCGGGGTCTTCGCCGTCCACGGCTTCGACCTTCAGCAGCGCAAAGAATTTTTCCTTTTCCTTGGGCGGGCGGATCTGACCGGCGATGACATTGCCGGTCTGCAGATCGAACCGCCGGATTTGCGACGGCGAGACGTAGATGTCCTCCGGGCAGGGCAGATAGTTGAAGCTCTGCGAACGCAAAAAACCAAAACCCTCCGGCAGCACCTCCAGCACGCCCTCGGCAAAGAGCACGCCGGCGGCCTCGGCATTTTTTTGCAGGATGTGGAAAATGATCTCCTGCTTGCGCATCGTGCCGTAGTTCTCGATGCCCAGGTCGCGCGCCATGGCGTTGAGCTCGCTCATGGACATGGCCTGGAGCTTGGCGATGTTGACCTGGATGGGCGCGATGCGGTCCTTGCCCGGTTCGGTGGGCGCTTCGGCCGGAGGCTGGGGCTCGGCTGCGGCGGGCGCACCGGTTTCCTTGTCTTCGACCGGCTCGGTCTTGGTTCGCCGGGCGGGTTTTTCAGCCGGCGGCGCTTCTTTGGGCGGCTCGGGCGCGGGCGGTTCGGCCACGGCCGTGGCGGTCAAATCCACGTCCTCGGCTTCGAAACCCTGATCGTCTGGAGCCGGGGCGGCCGGTTTTGCCGCCCGGGTTTTTCCCCGTTTTCCGGAGGCTTTAGGCATAGCTTAAATCAAATCTGGTTGAATTGTTCCTCGCACTGCGTGTCCCGAAAGTCTGGCCTGCGATGGCTTGGACGGCGAATGAACCGAACCAGTTCAAATTGGGATGATCCTTCGACCGCGCGCGCCGTCGCGCCGGGACTGGCTCGCCAAGTCGGATAACAGCTCAACCTGGCAAGGGGAACCCGCAGTTCTGCACTCACGATGCGAAAAACCACCGCGTCTGTCAACCCCTTATGCGACGAAATATGGGAAAGTCTGGGGACATCGTGACCCCCGGTGATGAAAATCCAGGGCCTCAGCAGCCCGCCGCAAAGACGAGTTGATGCCCCTGCTGCGCACAGCCGGTCCTTGCGTTTGAGTTCCCCGAGGTCATGCTGGGGGCGCGATGCATTGTGTTGTCACGGCCGGCCCAACGTTCGAACCGATGGACCAGGTTCGTCGCCTGACGAATTTTTCCACCGGGCGGCTCGGAACGGAACTGGCCCGGTTTCTGGTCGCCAACGGTCATGAGGTGACGTTGTTGCGCAGTGCGCAGGCGACGCACGCTGAAGCCTGCCCCGGCGCGTCGCTGCAGCTTTTCACCACGGTCGAGGACCTGAGCGGGAAACTGGCTGCGATTGCGGGGAAATCCGTGGACGCGGTCTTCCATGCCGCGGCCGTTTGCGATTTCAGATTCGGAAGGATCTGGAGACGCACCCCATCCGGGGAAACCGTCGAGGTGTGCGCCGGCAAGATTTCCTCACGTGAAGGCACGTTGCTGGCTGAATTGCTTCCCACGCCGAAGCTCTTGCCCCGGTTGCGCGGCTGGTTCCCCCAGGCGCTTGTGGTCGGGTGGAAATACGAGGTCGAAGGCGACCGGACCTCAGCGTTGCGAACCGGAGCACGCCAACTGGACGAGTGCAAAACCGATGCGTGCGTGGTGAACGGGCCGGCGTACGGAAGCGGATTTGGCCTGGTGCTTCGGTCTGCCGAGCCGATTCATGCAGACGGGCCGACGGCCCTGTTCCGGGCGCTGGTCGAATTCATGGCGCACCATCCCCGTTCGCGGCCGTGACGGCTCGACCCGGCGAGACGACTATTTGAGGTCTTCTTTCAGCAAGGCGAGAAACTGTTTCATCGCCGGGGAGAGAACCTTGTTCTTCTTGTAAATGGCCGCGATGGGGCGGGCAAAATCGCCGTCCTCGATCTGCACGGCGGCCAGTGTTTGTTTCTCGACCTCCTGCTGGACGGTGCCCGCGGGCACAATCGAAACGCCTGCGTCTATTTCCACGGCCCGCTTCACCGTCTCGATGTTGTCGAACTCCATGACGATGTTCACCGTCACTCCATGTTCGCGAAACAGCTTGTCGAGCGCTTTTCGCGTGGGAATGTCCGACTCGAAAGCCACAAATTTCTGACCGCTGATGGCCTTTACGCGGATGGATTTTTGGCGGGCAAACGGATGCTGCGGATGGCAAATGAGCACCATCGGGTCTTTGCGCAGCGGGACGATTTCGATCTTCGGGTCCCGGTGGGGAAATGCCACCAGCCCCAGATCCGCCACATTGCCGAGGACCTCTTCGTAAACCTGGTTCGCCCGCCGATATTCCACGTGCAATCGCACGGTGGGATACTCCTTCATGTAACGCTTCAGATAAGGCGGCAAATCATGCAAACCGATGCTGTAAATCGTCGCCACGCGGATCGTGCCCGAAACGATTTCCTTGATCTCCTGAAGCCGACTCAACAGCTCATCGTAAGTCTGAATGATGCGCTTGCTGTATTCGTAGAGCACCTGCCCCTCGCGCGTGAGGCGGAACTTTTTACGGCTCCGCTCGATCAGAAGGGCCTTGAAGTTCCGCTCCATCGAGCTGATCTGCTGACTGACCGCCGATTGCGTCACGCCGTTAATCTGGGCGGCTTTGGTAAAACTCTCTGTTTCGGCGAGATCGCAGAAGACCTTAAGACTCTCGATTTGCATAAGGCTATTGAATACCACAGAACACCCACCGTCAATCCCAATCATCCCGGAAACCGGCGTGCGCCATCGGGCCGAACAACACTCGTCCCGCTTTTCCGTTCCGGGCAAGGAACGCTGTTTGTTTACGCTCCAACCATCGGGAGCAGCGCTTCTTCCTTCCGGCAAACGGGGGCCTTGCTCCGTGAGAGCTTTTGTCAGAACTGACTGCTTTCGGCACGACAGCAGGCCGCATCCGCGAAGGCCACAGGGCGGTTCTGTCAGGCAAAAAGGGGGCGACAAACGCAAAGCCGCAGCGCGTTGCCACGCTTCCGACCCGTTGGGCTGGGGCCGCAGCCGCGCGAGTGAATCAGACTGGGGCCATTTCCGACAACGCCACAACGCGGTGCGGTTTGGCGGTCTTGTGCATTCGTTTCAGCGGTGCGGCACGTCCGCGGCTAAAATTGCGTGTTGTTTCTCTGTGACCTGCCGGCTGCGGGATGCTGCGGCATCGAGCCGGTGGGCGAGGGCAGGGCGTTGGTCGGCTCGATCTGCTGTTGTTGGCGGATGCGATTGATCTCGGCGCGCAACCACAGACCCGCCAGTATGCACCCGAGGATGAACGCGCCCCAGACCAGCCAGGGCCAAAGGTAGCGCCGCTTCGGTGCGTCGGGACTGGCACTTTCCATGGCCGTGAGCGTACGGCCGCGGCCGACGGTGTTCAATTGCGAACCGCCACACCCTTCATCACGAAACCGGGCAACGCGTTCTCACGCTGTTTTCCCGGGTGCTTCCCCCCGGTTCTTGATTCGTGCGAGCGGGAACGCCCTGCAGGCGGACACTGGTTCTGGCACTATTTAGAACAATTCCAATTATTGACAGGACGGCGGGCGTCCTTTAGATTGCCCTGGTTGGATGCAACGAACGGACACCGAGCAACTGGAGCGCGAGCTGAGCGAGCGGCTGGCGCGAAGCGGCTATCGCTTCACGTCCCAGCGCCGACAGGTGTATCGTGTGCTGCTGGAACGCCTGGATCATCCAACCGCCGAAGAGGTTTTTCTTCGCGCCCGGCGGAAAATGCCCGATATTTCGCACGCCACGGTGTACAACTGCCTGGACGCGCTGGTGCGCTGCGGGTTGGTGCGCAAGGTTCAACTGGAGCACGGCGCGGCTCGTTATTGTCCGAACATGGAAGAGCACGCCCACTATTATTGCGCAGTGTGCGGCGCGGTCTTTGATGTGCCGCTGCCGCGGTCGCATTCGGACGTGCCGCGCCCGAGAGGATTTCATGTCCAGCATCTGGAGATTGCGGTGCGTGGCACCTGTGCCGATTGCACCCGGAAAAAATGATCCTGATGCGGACAAAACGTACGTACATGAAGTTGCGATCAACTGTTGCCTGAATTGATGAGCCATGCCAACTGCACCTGACACAATCGAGAGCCTCGTTCGGCGCGAGTACAAATACGGCTTCTATACCGAGGTGGAGACCGAATCCGCGCCGCCGGGACTCAACGAAGACATCATCCGGCTGATCTCGGCGAAAAAGCGCGAGCCCTCCTGGCTGACGGAGTGGCGTTTGCGAGCGTACCGGCATTGGTTGACGATGAGCCTGCCCACGTGGGCCAAGGTGCATTATCCGCCCGTGGATTTTCAGGCCATCACCTATTATGTCGCGCCCAAGTCCCACGCCGACGGCCCCAAGAGCCTCGAGGAGGTGGACCCGAAACTTCTGGAGACGTATGAGAAACTGGGCATCCCGCTGCGGGAACGAGAACGGCTGGCGGGTGTGGCGGTGGACGCTGTGTTCGACTCGGTGTCGGTGGGGACAACGTTTCGCGAGCAACTGGCCAGGCGCGGGATTATTTTCTGCTCGATCAGCGAGGCCGTGCGCGAACACCCCGAGCTGGTGCGCAAATACCTGGGCTCGGTGGTGCCCTACACCGACAATTTTTACGCCGCGCTCAACAGTGCGGTCTTTAGCGACGGCTCATTTGTTTATGTGCCCAAAGGCGTGCGTTGCCCGATGGAGCTTTCCACCTATTTCCGCATCAACGCCGCCAAGTCCGGTCAGTTCGAGCGGACGTTGATCATCGCCGACGAAGGCGCGTCAGTGAGCTATCTGGAGGGATGCACCGCGCCGATGCGCGATGAAAATCAGTTGCACGCGGCGGTGGTGGAACTGATTGCCCTGGACAACGCCGAGATCAAATACAGCACGGTGCAGAACTGGTATCCGGGCGACGAGCTCGGTCGCGGCGGCATTTACAATTTTGTGACCAAGCGCGGCCTGTGCAAGGGACGCAACTCGCGGATTACCTGGACGCAGGTCGAGACCGGATCGGCGATCACGTGGAAGTATCCCAGTTGCATCCTGTTGGGCGACCATTCCAAGGGCGAGTTTTATTCGGTTGCGGTCGTCAACAATTATCAGCAGGCGGACACCGGGACCAAAATGATCCACATCGGCAAGCACACGCGCAGCACGATCGTCTCCAAGGGCATCTCCGCCGGGCACGGGCAGAACAGCTATCGGGGGCTGGTGGAAATCCGTCGCAGCGCGAGTTGTTCGCGGAATTTCTCCCAGTGCGATTCGATGCTCATCGGTTCGAAGTGCGGCGCGCACACGTTCCCGTACATTGAAGTCCGCAATACGACCTCGAGCGTCGAACACGAGGCGACGACGTCAAAGATTGGCGAGGACCAGATATTTTACTGTAATCAGCGGGGCATCTCCACGCAGGACGCCGTCAACATGATCGTCAACGGGTTCTGCAAGGACGTGTTCAAGGAATTGCCAATGGAGTTTGCAGTTGAGGCGCAGAAGCTTCTGGGTGTCAGCCTCGAGGGCAGCGTCGGTTGAAAGCGGTCGGCACACGTGCAGGGCGAGGATGAATCCCGATCGTCATGGAAGCAGAGCCGCATCATGCTTTTGCGGGTTCGCATGTGTTGGCATGGTGGAAGTTTTTGACGTGTGGGCATAGAAGGAGAATGACAACCTGGGGCGTGATCATCTGCAACCGGTTTGGATCCGCTCCAACCGTACAAACTTGAGCATATGAGCAACCAACCGATCCTGGAAATTCGAAACCTCAGCGCCGGCGTTGAGGGGAAACAAATTTTGAAAGGTGTCAGTCTGACGATTTATCCGGGCCAGGTCCATGCGGTCATGGGGCCCAATGGCAGCGGCAAAAGCACGCTCGCGGCCGTGCTGGCGGGGCGCGAGGGCTATGACATCACCGGCGGCGAGGTCCTTTACTGCGGCAAAAATCTGCTGGAGATGGACCCGGAGGAGCGAGCGCGCGAGGGCCTTTTCCTGGCTTTCCAGTACCCTGTGGAAATTCCGGGCGTCAACAGCACCTACTTCCTCAAAGCTGCACTGAACGAGATCCGCAAGCACCGCGGCGAACCGGAACTCGACGCGATGGAGTTTCTGACGCTGGTGAAGGAGAAGATGAAATTGCTCGAGTTGCCGGAGGAATTGCTCAAGCGCTCGGTCAATGAGGGCTTTTCCGGTGGCGAGAAAAAACGCGCCGAAATCTTTCAGATGGCGGTGCTCGAGCCGAAACTGGCGATCCTCGATGAAACCGATTCGGGGCTGGATATTGACGCCCTCAAGGTCGTGAGCAACGGCGTGAATCGACTGAAACGGCCGGACAATGCGCAGTTGGTCATTACCCACTATCAACGGCTGCTCAACTACATCATCCCGGATTTTGTGCACGTGCTGGTGGACGGGCGCATCGTTCGGTCCGGCGACCGGCAACTGGCTCTCGAGCTGGAGGCCAAAGGCTATGATTGGGTGAGCAAGCAGGCTGCGGTGGCCGCCTAGCAGGCAGATCTGCGACCGGCGGTTTCTGAGCCGGCAACGGGTTTGCAGGGAAAACCACCGATGTTTCGGCGCGGAAAAGAACTGTTCCGGTGCTGCCAACCGCACCGCGCCTGATCGGCGCTGAAATTTTGTCTGGCAGCTCCCGACCGTTTGGTTCACACATGCGCCCATGAAAAGGCTCTTCGGGTCGCGGTTCTTTCCATTGATCCTGGCGATGGCCGTGTTGCCGGCCTGGAGCGCAACGACCCAACCTCCGAATTTCATCATCATTTTGGCGGACGATCTCGGTTATGGCGATCTGGGGTGCTACGGGCATCCGTCCATCCGGACACCGCACTTGGACCGGATGGCCTCCGAAGGCTTGCGTTTTACCGATTTTTACGTGGCCGCCTGTGTGTGCACGCCCAGTCGCGCCGCACTGCTTACGGGACGGTTGCCAATTCGCAGCGGCATGGCCGGCTCGCACAACACGCGGGTCATCGGCAGTCGTCACCAGGGCGGCCTGCCGCAGAGCGAAATTACCCTCGCGCGGGCCCTCAAATCCCGCGGCTATGCCACCATGTGCATCGGCAAGTGGCATCTGGGCGATCAGCCGCCGTTCTTGCCTACCCAACAAGGATTCGATCACTACTTGGGAATTCCCTACTCCAACGACATGCAACGCGTGTCGAAGGAAACCGGCG
>CAYXJB010000029.1:18627-20671 GCA_964465445.1 uncultured Verrucomicrobiota bacterium | reverse complement strand
AAACGTCGGGTTCACGTGGATCGGAATGTTGGAGCGCCCGGACGATTCGCCCGGTGGATCTGCTGGGCCACAGCGCCGGCGTGCGCCGCTTTTTGCGCCTCCGGGAGTGACTCGAAGCAGAACGGTCGGGTGCATTGACAGCGTCGGAATGGCGGACGAAATTTTCATCGAACTTGGGGAGGTGCGTATGAAAGGCGTGCGTGCAGTGTTTTGGACATGGTTGGCCGGCCTGTCGGTGGCCCTCGCCGCCAACGAGCCGCAGTCGGCGCAGGTCACCGCCGAGCGCCCCGCGCCGCCACGCGCCGAGCCGAAGGCCGAGACCTGTCACCGGGTGGAAACGCCGCGGGGCAGTATGAGCGGCATCGCGGTGGCCGTGGTGCAGGCGGACAACAAACTGCAGTTGCTCAATCCGGCGGCGCCGCCCGAATACGGCTCGCCGGAGGACGCGGTCGTGCGCGATCCGATCAGCGGCAAGGTCAGCGGACTGAAGATTCTGGCGATCGAGTTTTGACCCGATCAGCGGGGCGAGCGATTCGGTGCATCCCACCAACCGGCGGGGGGGGCTGGGCGATTTTGCTGTCGGGACAGGGCCTCGGCGCGGCGGAGCAGCAGCAGGATGGCGACGCAACCCATGCCCAGAATCAATGCCGCGGCAGCCAGGTAGAAAAGCGTGCGTCGGGCAACAGCCAGCCCGGCTGGCGGCGTGAACAATCTCAGCTCGGTGGTCCGGCCGCAATGCGGGCAGGGCGCGCTGGTGCCCACGGCATCGGCGCGAAATTCTAAAATGCCGCCGCAATGCGCGCACTGGCCCTGGAGGTTTTTGATCATCGCCACCGCGTGCCGGCTTCCGGGGGATCGGGGCTCGGACGCAGAGCGATTTTGTTCGCGCAGCCGCGGTGGAGCAAGCGTCGCGGCTGAGCGACGGGGCGATGCCCCGGCTGCGGTTGCGGCCGGGGAAAAGAAAACTCCACCCGACCCATTGGGCCGGGTGGAGTTCGGAGCGTGGGAAGGGATCAGTTCTTCTTTTCGCGTTTCTTGTGACCGAGGCCGGCTTTTTCGAGTTTCTCCTTGTCCTCGGCGCTCATTTTGGCGCGTTCCTCCTTGTCGAGTTTGCCGTCCTTGTTGGCGTCGTACTTGGCCAGGAGTTCCTTGTAAACGGCCTTTTGTTCGTCGGTCAGTTTTTTGTGTTCTTTTTTGCCCTCGGCGGCCTGGGCGGTGAACGCCAGCGCGCCGATGAGCGGCAGAGCAACGAGCAGTTTCTTCATACGGTTCTTCGCTTTGGTTTCGGTTGATGAACTCATCGTCCATGTCCCGGCCACTCGACCGGGACATGCTGTTTGACGTTCCGGCGGGGTGATCGGTTACAAACGCGCGGCAGGGCGGCTGCGGTCGGCCCGGCGGCTTGAGTCGGCGACGTGCGCTTCCTAGGCTTTTGGGCGTGGAGATGAAGCGGTCGGCGGCACGAACGCGTTGGGTGCTGGCGCTGTTGCTGGCAGCAGCGACGCTGGGGGCGTATTGGGGCGTGTGGCGATGCCAGTTCGTGGATTACGACGATCCGGAATACGTGACGCAGAATCCGCGGATTCGTTTCGGGCTGAACCGCGACGGGTTGATCTGGGCGTTGGGCAGCGCGGAACTGGGCAACTGGCATCCGATCACATGGGTCTCGCACATGCTCGATTGCGACCTGTTCGGGCTCGATCCGGCGGGGCATCACGCCACGAATCTGCTGTTGCACCTGGCGAACACGCTGCTGCTTTTCGCCGTGCTGGTGCGGCTGATGCGCCTGGGCCAGGCGCTGGAAGGGGCTGAAGCGCCGTCGAGCCCGACGCCGGAAGCTCAACGGATGGACGGCGGGCCGGACACGGCGCTGCGCATCCTGTTGCCCGGCGCGTTGAGCGCGGGGCTGTTTGGCCTGCACCCGTTGCATGTCGAGTCGGTGGCCTGGATTTCCGAGCGCAAGGACGTGCTAAGCACGGTTTTCTTTCTGCTGACGCTCTGGGCGTATGCCAGATATGTGAATCGGCGGCGGTCGGTCGGCACG
>CAYXJB010000029.1:0-18617 GCA_964465445.1 uncultured Verrucomicrobiota bacterium | reverse complement strand
TGCGTCGCCAGGCGCGCGAGCTTCTCGGGCCGGTCGAACGCGGCGGGCGCGCCGGTGTCGGTGCGGTGGTGGCGAGGGCTTGGGAATTACGCGCTGGCGCTGCTGTTTTTCGTGTTGGGGTTGATGAGCAAGGCGATGGTGGTGACGTTGCCGTGCGTGTTGTTGTTGCTGGACTTCTGGCCGTTGCGGCGCTGGGGGCGCGAACGGCCCGGAGCGTTGTTCGTCGAGAAAAGCCCCTTTTTCGGGCTGAGCGCGATTTTCAGTGTGGTGACGTTCCTGGCGCAGAAGGCGGCGGGTGCGGTCGCCCCGCTGGAGGGATTCACGCCCTGGGAACGGGTGAGCAACGCACTCATCGCCTACGTGCGGTACCTGGGCAAGACGTTCTGGCCGCATGAGCTGGCGGTGTTTTATCCGCATCCCGGCGAGTGGCCGCTCTGGCAGGTGGCGGCGGCCGGCCTGCTGCTGGCGGGGTTGACGTGGCTGGCGATTCGCGGCGCGGGGCGGCGGCCGTGGTTGCTGATGGGCTGGTTGTGGTTTCTGGGCACGCTGGTGCCGGTGATCGGACTGGTGCAGGTGGGCATGCAATCGCTGGCGGATCGTTACACGTACATTCCGCTGATCGGGGTGTTCCTTGCGCTGAGTCGGGAGTTGGGGGAATGGAGCGTGCGGTGGCCGCGTCCGCAGGCCCTGTTCAGCGCGGTGGCGCTGGCGACGTGCGGGGCGTGTGTGTTCGCAACGCGGGCGCAACTTGCGCACTGGCGGAACACCGAGGCGCTCTTTACCCACGCGTTGGCGGTGACCCAGAACAACGACGTGGCGCACAACAGTCTCGGTTGCGTGCGATTCCAGCAGGGGCGGATCGGGGAGGCCATCGAGCATTTTCAAGAGGCCGTCCGCTTGCGGCCCGGCTATGCGGAGGCGCACAGCAATCTGGGCGTGCTCCTGGATGCGCAGGGCCGGAGCGAGGAGGCCCTGGTGCATCTGCGGCGCGCGCTGGAGCTGAATCCAAAAAACGCCAACGCGTACAACAATCTCGGCCTGGCGCTGCTGCGGCTGGGGCGGCGCGAGGAAGCGGCCTGGCACTTCGCCGAGGCGGTGCGGCTCAATCCGTTCCAGAGTCAGGCTCTGGCCAACCTGGCTCGCATTCACGCCGACGCGGCCCAATGGGAGCGCGCCGCAGCGTTGTATCGCGACGCGCTGCGGGTGAGCCCGGATTTCTGGGAGGCGCGGGTTCAACTGGCCGCCACGCTGGCCGCCCAGGGCCGCACCAATGACGCGATCAGGGAGGTGCAAACGGCCTTGCGCGACCGGCCCAATGAACCGCTGTTGCACAACCGACTCGGCGCGTATTTGCTGGCTCAGGGGCGACCCGACGAGGCGATCGTGCATTTCCGAAGCGCTCTGGAGCGCGACCCCGACTACACCGACGCGCGCAACAACCTGGGTCTGGCGCTGACGCAACTGGGCCGACTCGATGAAGCCATCGCCGAATACCACCAGGCGCTGGGCGTCGCGACCAATCCGGTGGTGATTCAGAACAATCTCGGCCTGGCACTGGCACGCAAGGGCCGATGGGACGAGGCGGCTGGGGCGTTCGAAGCGGTGCTGCATATTGAACCGGACAATGACGGCGCGTTGATGAACCTGGGCAACGTGCGGATGGCGCAGAACCGACCGGCCGAAGCCATCCCGCACTACGAGGCCTGCGTGCGGTTGCGGCCGGATTTCGTGCCGGCTCATCACAATTTTGGGTTGGCCCTGAGCGCGGTGGGACGGCTCGAGGAAGCCGCCAGGGCGCTGGAAACCGCACTGGGCTTGCAGCCGACCAATCCGGTCGTCCGCAGCGATCTGGCCATCGTGCGAGCGCGGCAGGGACGCTTCGAAGAAGCCGCCCGGCAGCTGGAGCGCGCCTTGGAGGACGGGGCCGAGCCGGCTCTGACGCAATATCATTTGGCCCGGATTCGGGTCGCGCAGGGGCGGTTCGCAGAGGCGGTGGCGGCCTATCGTCAGGCGCTGGCCGTGCGACCGGACTTTGTCGAGGTGCTCAACGATCTGGCGTGGTTGCGCGCCACCTGTCGGGAAGCGGCGTATCGGGACGGTGCCGAAGCGGTGCGGCTGGCGCAACGGGCGGTGGAGCTGACCGGGCACCAGGACGCGGGCAAGCTTGACACGCTGGCCGCGGCGCTGGCCGAAGCCGGTCGGTTTGACGAGGCGGTGGCCACGGCGCAGGAAGCGTTCGCGCTGGCCCGGGATCGCGAGCCGTTGTTGGCCGAGGAAATTCGGGCGCGATTGCGCCAATTCGAGGCGGGCCGGCCGTACCGTCAGCCCGGTGGCTAAAGAGTGCGGGGCGAGAGTCTGGCCGCGGGAATGAGTTGTCTTGAGTGGCTGGGGCTGCTACAAACGCGGCGCGATGATCAAGGCTTTGCTCCTGGTGTTTGAGCCCGCCCGCACGTGGGATCAGGTGGTGTATGCGCGTCGGGGGCTGGTTTATCTGCCTTGCGTTCAGGTGTTGCCGCTGCTGGTGATCGCCGCGGTGCTGGAGGGTTACGGCCTCATGCAGTGGGGGCGGACGCAAACCGAGATCGCGCTGGTCAAAAAGTTTCCGCTCAACGAGGTGGTGCTGTTCGAAGCGGCGCAACTGGTGTTGATGCTGGGCGTGCTGTTCGTCGGGGCGTGGATCATCAAATCGGTCGGGGATGCGTTTTTCGGGCGACACACCTTCGTTCAGGCGTTCACGGTGGCAGCCTACGGGCTGAGCCCGTGGTTGCTGTTGCGTTTTGCCGATGCGTTTCCGTGGGTGATTCCCTGGGCGACGGGGGGCTGGGGGGCGATGGTGCTTGCGGTGGTGCTATACCACGGTGTGCCGCGAGTGATGCGCAGCCTGCCGCCGCACACCTTCGGGCTCTACCTGATGAGCGTGGTGTCGCTGATTGCCGTGTCGGGTTTCTTGCGCTTTCTGACGGCGTGGTACCTGTCAGGCCGTTGCAAACCGATCGAGCACGCGATCGAGCAACTGGCTGCGCGCCTGCCGTTTTGAGCCTTTCACAAGAGGAGGAACACGCGGGATCGCGCTTTGCGTTCAGCCTTTGCGGCACGCGCCGCTGCCGCTGCGTTTTTTTGGGCGGGCGCGAGTGCGGCCCGTGAAGCCCAAACCGGGCGCGCGGCGCCCGCCCGTTGGCTTTAGCGGAGCGAACGACGCCTCGTGTTCGTCAACGCCGGCAGCGCTCAGAGTTTCCGCAGAATGCGTGCGGCCTTGGCAGCGTCCTCTTCGGTATCCAGGGCGATGTGGCAGATGAATTTCCTGCCGATCGCCGCTGCCGAGACGCCGTGCAGGTTCAGTCCGGCATCGGCCAGGGCCTTGGTGATGCGCGCTCCCGTGCCGGGTTTGTCTGTACCCTCGAGCCGGAGGGTGTGCAGGCTGTTGCTCTTGCGGAAGCCGGCGGCCTCGGCTGCCTTGGTCTGTTTGGCGCCCTTGATGGGCGTGACGAACACGACCCCGGAGCCGGGCTTGTCCGGAGCGCGTCGGGCGATGATGAACTCCAGGTTCACGCCGGCCGACGCCAGGGCGTCGAGTTTGGACGCCAGGCCGCCGGGTTTGTCCTCGATGGAAGCAACCCAGGTATCCACACGTTGCGTTTTCATAGCCAACTCCTTTCTGCGCTTTCCCAACGCGGCGATTTTAGGCGGCGGCGGAGCACTTGTCGAAGCCGCTAATTTGCGGCCCGCCGGCCCAAATCGGTGCGTGAATTGCCACCGCCCGGGTGATAGGCTGCGGGAGAACTTTTGGACCTGAAAGGACCGATGATCGCGCTGCTGGATTACGGGTCGGGAAACCTCCGAAGCGTGCACAAGGCGCTGCTGCAGGTCGGCGCCGAGGTTCGGGTTGTGCGCGGGCCGCAAGAGCTGCGTGAGGCTTCTGCGGCGGTGTTACCGGGTGTCGGTGCGTTCGATGATTGCATCAATGCCCTGCGCCGGCAGGAACTGCTCGAGGCCACGCGCGAGTTCATCCGCTCCGGTCGACCGTTTCTGGGCATTTGCGTCGGCTATCAGGCGCTGTTCGAGCGGAGCGAGGAGTTCAACAGTTGCGCGGCGGGTCTGGGCGTGTTTGCCGGCAGGGTGGTGCGGTTTTCCAGCGATAAGCGGCTCAAAGTGCCGCAGATCGGATGGAATCAGATCCGGATCGTGCGGCCCGAATGCCCGTTGTACCGGGATGTGCCCGACGGCAGCTACGTCTATTTCGTGCACAGTTTTTTCCCCAGGCCGCTGGACGAATCCATCGTGGCCACGCGCACCGAGTACGGCGAGACGTTTGCCTCCTCGATCTGGCATGAGAACGTCTTTGCCACGCAGTTTCATCCCGAAAAAAGTCAGCGGGTCGGGCTGCAACTGCTGCGGAACTTTGTCGAGCTGGCCGGGCGGCTCTGAACCGACGCGCGGTGTGCGGGACTGCCCGGTCTGCAGGCCGCGGTCGGCCTGCGCGGTCCGCCCGAGCGCGCTCGGCTTGCCATACGCAGCCACACCAATTATCGTGAGGCCGTCAGCATGAACGAACCAACGACAACGATGTTTTGCGTTTAACCCTCAACCGAATCGAATTATGCCCCACGAACTGCCTCCTCTCCCGTATCCGAAAGACGCGCTCGAACCCTACATTGACGCGTTGACGATGGAGATCCACCACGGACGCCATCACAAGGCGTATGTGGACAATCTCAACAAGGCCATCGCCGGCAACGCGGCGCTGGAGGCCAAATCGCTCGAGGCGCTGCTGGCGGATCTGGCCTCGGTGCCGGAGAATATCCGCGCCGCCGTGCGCAACAACGGCGGCGGGCACTGGAATCATTCCTTTTTCTGGCGAATTCTGGGCCCGAAAGCCGGCGGCGCGCCGACCGGCAAGCTGGCCGAGGCGATCAACGCCACCTTCGGAAGCTTCGACGCCTTCAAGGAAAAATTCGAGGCGGCCGGCCTGGCGCGCTTTGGCAGCGGCTGGGTTTGGCTGGTGCTCAACAACGGCAAACTCGAGATCGTCTCGACCGCCAACCAGGACAATCCGCTCATGGGCAGGGCCATCGCCGGTTGCGAGGGCAAGCCGATCCTGGGCGTGGATGTCTGGGAGCATGCCTATTACCTCAAATACCAGAACCGCCGCGGCGATTACCTCAAGGCCGTTTGGAACGTGATCAATTGGAACGAAGTCGCCAAGAACTACTGAGGGCGCAGGCATTCGGCCGGGCGCGTCGGACCACCCGACGCGCCTGGTTTTTTAGAGCGAATGCCCGTGGCGGCAATCCGTGGCTGCCGACTACGTAACGAGGTGCAACAATCCAACGGGGCAGGGGACTACTTCGGTCGCAACTGGGGGAAAAGAATCACGTCCCGGATGCAGTCCTGGCCCAGCAACATCATGCAGAGCCGGTCAATGCCCATGCCCATGCCGCCGGCGGGGGGCATGCCGTGTTCCAGCGCGACGAGGAAATCCTCATCGAGTTTCTGTTTTTCGCCGCCGGCCTGGTGTTCAAGCCGTTCGCGCTGTTCGATCGGATCGTTCTGCTCGGTGTAGGCGGGGGCGATTTCCTGACCGTTGATGCACAGCTCGAACACCTCGACGGTGTCGGGGTCTTCAGGCGAGAGTTTGGCCAGCGGGATCAGTTCCTTGGGCGCGTGAGTGACGAAGACCGGGTTGATGAGCGTCGGCTCGATCACTTTCTCGAAGACGGCCTGCGTGACTTCGAAATCTTCGTAGGCGGGGGCAATCTCGGCGCCCAGCGCCACGGCGCGGCGACGCCGTTCCTCCGGCGAGACGTCGAACCAATCCGCCCCTGCGCGTTCGCGAACCAAGTCCTTGTATTTGACGCGCGGCCAGGGCGGGGTCAGGTCAATGGTGCGGGTCACGCGGCCCTGGGCGTCGCGGTGTTCGATGATGAGCGTGTCGAGGACGTTTTCGGCGACGTGACAGATCAGGCCCTGGACCAGTTCCATCATGCTCTCGTAATCGCCGTACGCCTGGTAGGCCTCGAGCATGGTGAACTCGGGATTGTGTTTGCGGGAGATGCCTTCGTTGCGGAAGACGCGGCCGATCTCGAACACCCGGTCAAAGCCCCCGACCAGGAGGCGCTTGAGCGGCAACTCCAGCGCGATGCGCAGATAAAAATCGCATCCCAGTGCGTTGTGATGCGTCTTGAATGGGCGCGCAGCCGCCCCGCCAGGGATGGGCTGGAGCACCGGCGTCTCGAACTCGGCGAAACCGCGGGCGTGGAGAAAGTTGCGGATTTCGCGGATGATCTCGCTGCGCTTGAGAAACAGCTCCCGCACCTCCGGATTGGCCACCAGATCGAGATAGCGCTGGCGATAGCGCGTTTCGGTGTCCTCCAGGCCGTACCATTTGACCGGCGGCGGCCGCAGCGCCTTGGCCAGGATGACAAAGCGCGTCAGACGCACCGAGATTTCGCGCGTCCGGGTGGTGAAAAGCGTGCCCTCCACACCGATGAAATCACCCAGGTCCAGATGCCGGAAAATTTCGAACTGCTCCTCACCCAGGACATTTTTTTGTGCGTACACCTGAATGCGGCCGGATTGATCGCGGATGTCCAGAAACATCGAGCCGCCCATGTCGCGATGAGCCGTGATGCGCCCGGCCAGCGCCACGGCGCGTCCCTCTGCGTATCGCTCGCGGGCCGCAGCGCAGGATTCGCCCGGCGTGAATTTGTTGCGGAACGGGTCAATTCCCCGGGCGCGCAACGCGGCCAGCTTCGCCTTGCGCTGTTCGATCAGTGCGTTGGTCTCGTCCATAACAGGCTCGCCCGCGCGGGCTACGGCAGGGATGAAACCGCAAGGCGGCCCGGATTCCAAGCCCGGGTTGGCCCCGGCGCGCACTCCCTTGCCGGCGGTTCGCCCGAACCCACCGTGCATCGAGTCGGATGCCGGGCTTGCCGAGCGATGCAACCAGCGGTTAAGACTGGCGCGTGAGCAGCGCAACCGACTTTCGGCTGGGGATTCTCGGTTCGGGCAAAGGCTCGAATTTTGTGGCGATCGCCGACGCAATCGCGGCCGGCCAATTGCCAGCGCGCATTGCGCTGGTGCTCAGCGACGTCGAAGACGCCGGTATTCTGCACGAAGCCCGCGCCCGCGGTTTGCCGGCGCGCTACATTCCGCCGGGCCGCTTTCGCAGCAAGCTCGACGAGGAAGCCGAACGCGCCTACGTGCGTGCCCTGCAGGAGGCGGGCGTGGATCTGGTGGCCCTGGCCGGGTTCATGCGCATTCTCAAGGGCGAGTTTCTGCGCGCGTTCGAAGGTCGGATCGTCAACATTCATCCCTCGCTCCTGCCGGCGTTCCCGGGTCTGGAGGCCTGGCGACAGGCGGTCGAACACGGCGTCAAAATCACCGGCTGCACGGTGCATTTTGTGGATGCGGGCGTGGACAGCGGCCCGATCATCGCCCAGTGCGCCGTGCCGGTTTACGACGAGGACACGCCCGAGACGCTGCATGCGCGGATTCAGGCTGCGGAACACGGGTTGTACCCGCAATGCCTGGCGGCAATTGCGCGCGGGGAAATCTCGCTCCGCGGACGAACTGTCCTGTGGCAAAAACGCCCGCAGTCGCCGACCGTGCCCGCGATCGAGCCGGGTCGGTGAGGCCGCCGGCGGCCTGAACGGTCCGTCTCCGGGCCGCTGCGTCCCGACAAAAAGCGGCTTTCCGGCGGACCCGCCACACGTAAAATGCCGCGACGTGCGCCTTCGATCCAGCCCGTGACGATTGGCGGGCCCGGAGGCCGCAGGCGCACAGACCGAATTATGAGCCAACGCGTTTTGAGTTTTGGATTGCCCAAAGGCAGCCTCCAAGAGGCGACCATTCAAAAAATGGCCAAGGCCGGCTGGAACATCACCCTCAGCAGCCGCTCCTACATTCCCTACGTGGACGATGAGGAACTGAAGATCCGGCTCATCCGTGCGCAGGAAATCAGCCGCTACGTCGAGCACGGGTATCTGGACTGCGGCATCACCGGCTACGACTGGATCGTGGAAAACGGCTCGAAGGTGCACGAGGTGGGCGAGTTCCTCTTCAGCAAGACCACCCGCCAGCCCGCCCGCTGGGTGTTGTGCGTGCCGGAAGATTCGCCGATTCGATCCGTCAAGGACCTGCAGGGCAAGCGTATCGCCACCGAAGTGGTCAATCTCACCCGCCGTTATTTGCGACGGCACGGCGTGCGCGCCACGGTGGAATTTTCCTGGGGCGCGACCGAGGTCAAAGCGCACGAGCTGGTGGATGCAATCGTGGAATTGACCGAGACGGGCTCGTCGTTGCGGGCCAACCGGCTGCGCGTGGTGGACACGCTGCTGGTCTCGACGCCCCGGCTCATCGCCAATCATCAGGCCTGGAAAGATCCCTGGAAACGGCAGAAGATCGAAACCATCGCGCTGCTGCTCAAGGGCGCGCTGGACGCAGAGGCCAAGGTGGGCCTGAAGATGAACATCGCTGAAAAAAAACTGCCCGAGTTGTTGAAAACCCTGCCGGCCCTGCGCAACCCCACCGTCTCATCGTTGAGCCAGCCCGGCTGGCTGGCGGTCGAAACGGTGATTGATGAACACGTGGTGCGCGAACTCATCCCCAAACTCAAAGCCCTCGGCGCCGAGGGCATCATCGAATACCCGCTCAACAAGGTCGTGTATTGATCCGTCGCTTCCGCATCGCGCCACTTTCGCTTGCAAAGCCGGGCTGCTCCGATACTTCTAACTCCATGGGTTCACTCAAAAAACGCCGCAAGGCCAAGATCAACAAACACAAACGGCGCAAGAAATTGCGCATGCACCGCCACAAGAAGCGGACCTGGCAGAAGTAATCCGGCCTGTCCGGACAGGCAAATGGCGGGCCCGGCGCGCGCGATGGTGCGGCCAGTGCGCCGCGATTGCGCGGCTGGACTCCAACAAGCGGCTTGCCATGCGAGCTGCAGGCCGGCCCGGTTTGCCGGTGGCGCGATAACCGATGCCGATGCCGGGCAGAAGGATTGTTGTATTGCGGCGCCGCTGGTGCGTTCCAATCCGACGACCTGAAAAACCGACCGGGTTCGATCGCGTTCAAAAGCTGGTTTATTGTTGCCCATGGTGGCGCAGGTTCGGGGCATCGCAGCGCTGGTGCTGGCGGCGGCCTGCCTGGCAGGCTGCCGAACAGCAGCGACACGATCGCCCGGCTCGGCCAACGCGCCGGCGAGCGACTCGACGAACCGTTTCGCCCACGACCCGCTCCTCCGCAAGGCCCAGGCTCATGCCCATTACGCGGCGGGCGTCATCGCCGAGCTGAACGAGCAACCGGCGGCAGCGCTCGAGGAGTTTTATCTGGCCGCGCTGGCCGATCCGCGCAACGCACGTCTGGCGTTGCAGGCGGCCGAGCGCTGCCTCCGCGCCGGGCAGCCCGAAAGAGCCGTCGATATTCTCCGCACCGCCACCCGCCACGCCAAAGCCCCGGCCGAGCTCTACGCCTTGCTGGGCGTGGCGTACGCACAATTGAAGCGCTTCGATGAGGCGGCGGCAGCCAACCGCAAAGCCATCGCCCGCGCGCCCGAGCTGCTGAGTGGATACCGCAATCAGTTCTTCCTGTTTCTGGAAACCAAAAAACCTGCCGAGGCGCTCCGGGTTCTGGACCGCGCGGCGAGCCGCCGCCAGGCCGGCGCGCTGTTTCTGATCGGCATTGCCGAGCTGTACGCGACCTATGCGCAGCGGTATCCGACGCAACGCGAAGCGGTGAACGCGCGGGCCGCCGCGGCACTGGAGCGAGCTGAAACGCTCCTACCCACCAACACACTGGTGCGCCTGCAGTTGGCCGACGCCTTTTACAAGATCGGCAAACCCGAGCGCGCTGCGCCGCATTATCTGGCCATCGTGGATCGGCTCAGCGAACTGCCCCAGGCGCGGGAGCTGGTCCGCGACCGGCTGGTGCGCATCTATCTGCGCGAGGGCGATCGGCGTCGAGCGGCCGAGCAATTGCAGGCGATCGTGCGCGAGGATCCCTCCAACGCCCAGGCGTATTATTTGCTCGCCAGCCTGGCGGCGGCCGAACGCCGCTGGGAGGAGATGGCCGATTATCTGCGCAAGACACTGCTGTTTCGACCCGAGTTCGAGGCGGCCTACTATGACCTGGCGTCGGCGCAACTGGCGCTGGGTCGCGCCGAGGAAGCGCTCGCCACGCTGGAGACGGCTGCAAAAAAATTTCCGCAGAACTTCGCGCTCGAATTCCGTCTGGGCCTGGCATGCCGCCAGTTGAAACGCAACGCCGATGCGCTGCGGCATTTCCGCTCGGCCGAACTCATCGCGCTGACCACCAACACCAACCTGCTCAACCCCGGCTTTTACATCCAATACGGCGCGGCGCTGGCTTTCAGCGGCGATCGCGCCCAGGCCGATGCCTATTTCCAAAAAGCCATTCGCCTGCAGCCCGATGCGCCCGAGGTCTGGACCGATGTGGCCGCAACGTGGCTCGAGCTCAATCAAACCGAGTCGGCGCTGGCGGTGCTCGAGGAAGCGGATCGGAAATTTCCGCCCAGTTTTGTACGGGCGTACCTGCGGGGCACGGCGCAACGGCAGCGAAAGAATTACGCCGCGGCGCTGCAGCATTTCCTGGAGGCCGAACGGCTGGCGCGCGAACGCGAGACCAACTACCTGACGCACCTGTTTTACTTCGAGCTGGGCGCGGTGGCCGAACGCAGCGGCGATTACCGGCGCGCCGAGCAGTTCCTGATCGAGAGCCTGCGGCTCAAACCGGATTTTCCCGAAGCCCAGAACTACCTCGGTTACATGTGGGCCGAGCGCGGCGAAAATCTCCAGCGCGCCCGGGAGCTGATCGAGCAGGCGCTGCGGGCCGATCCACAGAATCCGGCCTATCTGGACAGTCTGGGCTGGGTGCTCTTCCGGCTCAACGAACCGCACCGGGCGCTGGGCTACATCCAGGAAGCCATCCGCTTGAGCCCCGAGCCGGATGCCACGCTCTACGATCACTTGGGCGACATCTACGCCGCTCTGGGACAGATCCAGGCCGCCCGCGAGGCGTGGACACGATCCCTCTCGATCGAACAAAATCCCGCTGTGCAACAAAAACTCGATGCGCTGCCCAAACCCTGAACCACGGCCGATCCGCTGCGGGAGCCGGCCACCCGTCACGGCGGGACGGACACGGTCGGCCTGATCCGAGCCGGACTTTGCAACCATGCAACACCGCTTCACCAAGCACTACAGCGTCGAGGAAGCGCGTGCGCTGCTGCCGCAGGTGCGCCTGTGGCTGGAGCAGCTCCAGCAATTGCGGCAGGAAATCGAGCAGGCCGAGCGCCACCTGGCGGCCCTCACGGCCGAAGGGCGCGATACAGGCGGCGAACCCGTGCACCGCTGGGTGCGCGCGTTGATCGCCGCTCACCAAACCTTCCGCCGGTTCCGCTCGCGCGAGATCCAAATCAAGGACCTCGATCTGGGGTTGGTGGATTTCCCGGCGATTCTGGACGGTCGCGAGGTGTTCCTGTGCTGGAAACAGGGCGAGACGGACATCCGGTTCTGGCATGATCTGGACGCCGGTTACGCCGGGCGACAGCCGCTTTGAAGCGCGGAACGGCGCAGCGTCGGACGCGCCGCTGCGACGTTTTTGAACGTTTTGCCGAGGGATTGTCAAACCCTGCGATTGGCTGCTGCGCCGGCCGTCGCAGCTCCAGAAGAGTATTTACAAACGCGCGGCCAACCGCTATTTCCCAAGGTGCTTCAGCGGGCAGGCTTCGGAACGCAGAGCATGATACACGTTGAAAACCTGACGAAACTGTTCGGCACCAAACGCGCCGTGGACGGGGTGTCCTTCTCGGTCGAACGCGGCGAAGTGCTCGGTTTCCTCGGTCCCAACGGCGCGGGCAAGTCCACCACCATGCGGATGATCACCGGCTTCATTCCGCCCACCGCCGGTCGGGTGCGCGTGGGCGGCTTTGACGTGGCCGAACAGCCCACCGCCGCCAAGCGCCTGATGGGTTATCTGCCCGAGAATGCGCCTGCCTACACCGACATGACGGTGTGGGGCTTTTTGAACTTTGCCGCCGAACTGCGCGGCCTGCGGGGCGAAGCCAAACGCAAAGCCGTCCACCGCGTTGTCGAGATGTGCTTCCTCGAATCGGTGCTGCATCAGAGCGTCGAGACCCTCTCGAAAGGCTACCGCCACCGCACCTGTTTCGCCCAGTCCATCATCCATGACCCCGACGTGTTGGTGCTGGACGAGCCGACCGACGGGCTCGACCCGAATCAGAAACACGAGGTGCGCGGTCTGATCCGGCGCATGGGCGAGAAAAAGGCGATCATTTTCTCGACGCACATTCTCGAGGAGGTGGATGCGGCCTGTACCCGGGCGATCATCATTGATCGGGGCCGGATCGTCGCCAACGGCACGCCGGAGCAGTTGCGCGCCCGTTCCGAGTGGGCCGGGGCGGTGACCTTGCGCGTGCAGGGTCTCACGCCCGAGGCGGTCCGTGAACACCTGGGCCGATTGCGCTCCGCCGCCAGGGTCGAGGCGCGAGCCCAGGACGGTCGGGTGCTGGCCACGGTGTTCCCGCGCAACCGGGGCGACGGTGAATTGACGCGCGAAGTGCTGGAAGCCACCCGCGGGTGGCGCGTCGAGCACTGGCACACCGAGGAAGGTCGGCTGGACGATGTCTTCCGGAGCATCACAATGCCGGACACGCAACGATGAAGGAGCGCGACGGCGTGCGGATGCGGCAACCGAATTTCGAACGATCCGGCCCGGTTCGAACCCTCCGGGCCGGGCTCGGGAACGTTTTCTGACGAACCAGCAACGATGAATGCTTGGGCCAACATTCGGACGATCGCCAAGCGCGAGCTGGGAGCGTACCTGACCTCGCCGCTGGCGTATGTGTTCATCGTGATTTTCCTGCTGTTGTGCGGGTTTTTCACGTTCATGGTGGGACGCTTTTTCGAGCGGGGCGAGGCCTCGCTGGTGGGGCCGTTTTTCGACTGGCATCCGTGGTTTTATCTCTTTTTGGTGCCGGCGGTGGGGATGCGGCTCTGGGCCGAGGAACGGCGCGTGGGCACGCTGGAGCTGCTGTTGACGATGCCGATCACGGCCTGGCAGGCAATCGTGGGCAAGTTCCTGGCGTCGTGGCTGTTTTTGGGTCTGGCGCTGGCGCTGACCTTTCCGGTGGTGCTCACGGTCAATTATCTGGGCGAGCCGGACAACGGCGTGATTCTGGCCGCCTATCTGGGCAGTTGGCTGATGGCCGGCGCGTATCTGGCGATCAGTTGCATCACCTCGGCCATGACTCGTTCGCAAGTGGTCAGCTTCATTCTCTCGGTGGTGATCTGCCTGTTCTTGATCCTGGCCGGTTTCCCGCCGGTGCTGCGCATGCTCGAGGGCTGGGCCGCCGGCTGGCTCGTGGACCTCATCGCCTCCTTCAGCATCATCACCCACTTTGACGGTTTGCAGAAAGGCGTGCTGGACATCCGCGACGTGGTGTTTTTCGTGTCGCTGATCGGCTTTTCGCTCTTTGTGACGGGCGTGATTTTGCGCGGTCACAGAGCGGGTTGAATCGGATTGCGATGCAAAAGAAAACGCTCGAAACGATTCTCTATTCGACGGTCGGAGTGGTGGCCATGGGGCTGCTGCTCATCGCGGTGAACGTGCTCCTGGGCGCGACGCGACTGCGGGTGGATCTGACCCGGGAAAAAGCCTACACGCTTTCGGAAGGCACGCGGGCGATCCTCACCCGTTTGGACACGCCGGTCAAAATCCGTTTCTACCTCTCCCAGAGCGTTCAGGCCACACCGGAAGCCGTCTTCCTGAAAAATTACGCCCGCAAGGTCGAAGACCTGCTCGCCGAGTACAAACAAATCGCCCGCGGCAAACTCCTCCTCGAAAAGTACGATCCCAAACCCGACTCGGACGCGGAGGATTCGGCACGGCTCGACGGCATCGAGGGAATCCCGCTGCCCAACGGCGAGCGGTTTTATCTGGGCCTGGCGGTGAGCGTGCTGGAGGTCAAGGAAACACTGCCCTTCCTGCCGCCCAACGAGGAACGACTGCTCGAATACAAGCTCACCCGCGCCATCTCGCGCGTCGTCCACCCCGAAAAACCCGTCGTGGGCGTCATGAGCAGTCTGCCGGTCTTCGGCACGCCCTCCAACCCGATGATGATGCAAATGGGCCAGTTCGGTCGCGAACCGTGGGCGTTGATCACCGAATTGCAGAACAGCTTTACCGTGCGCCGCGTGGACATGAACACCGACAAGATTGACGAGGCCATCAAGGTGCTGGTGCTCATCCATCCACGCGCGATTTCAGAAACGACCGAATACGCCATTGACCAGTTCCTGATGCGCGGGGGCAAACTCATCGCCTTTCTGGATGCGGCTTCGTTGGTGGACAGCCAGCAGGCCAACCCCATGATGGGTCGCATGCCCGGTGGCGGCTCGACACTGCCGCACCTGCTCAAAGCCTGGGGCATCAACTTCGAGGAAAGCCAGTGCGTCGCCGACCTGCGCTACAAAATGCAACTGGGCGGTCGGCCCGGCGCGCCACAAGAAGCGCCCACCTACCTCTCGATCAGTTCCGAAGGCATCAACGCCGAGGACATCGTCACCAGTCAGCTCGACAACATCTGGTATTTCTCTGGCGGCGCGTTCTCCGGCACACCGGCCAACGGCCTCAAGCAAACCGTCCTGCTCAAGAGCTCGCCCGACTCGCAACTGGTGGACGGTTTTCTGGCCAACCTCTCCGGGGACGCCGTCCTGCGCGAGTTCAAAGCCTCCGGCAAGGAATATCCGCTGGCCATCCGGCTGAGCGGTCGTTTTAAGAGCGCTTTTCCCGACGGTAAACCAAAGGCCGGCACCCAACAGGCAGACGAGCAGGCCAACAAAGACGCCTCCGCTTCGGACGCCGCCACCTCGCTCAAAGAAAGCCAGCAGGAAACCACCGTCATCCTGGTCGGCGACGCCGACATGCTGGCCGACAATTTCACGCTGCGGCGTTTCCAAAGCCCCTTCGGCACGCTGGCCATGGCCATGAACGCCAACCTGAACTTCGCCCAAAATGCCGTCGAACAACTCGCCGGTGATCAGCGCCTCATCGCCGTGCGCAGCCGCGCCACGCTCAATCGCCCCTTCACCCGCATCCGCAAAATGGAAGCCGCCGCCCGCTTGCGCTACCAGGACGAGCTGGCCCGGCTCGAACAGAGCAAAAACGAGGCGCAGCAGCGGATCAACGAGCTCCAGGCCCAGAAAAAGGACCAGGGCCAGCGCTTCATCCTCTCGCCCGAGCAGGAAGAGGAACTGGCGCGCTTCCGCAAAACCGTCGTCGAAACCAACCGAAAACTCCGCCAGGTCCAGAAAGATTTGCGACGCGAGATTGACGCGCTGCGGACGCGCCTGACCTGGTTGAACATCGCCGCCATGCCGGCGGCCGTGACCGTCTGCGGCGTGATTCTGGCCGCAATCAAACGCAAGCGCACCGCCGCCCGCTGAGCGCCGCAACCGCCGCGGCGCCCCGGGCCGGGCGACGCCGCGTCGCCTTCAACCCTGGATGCCATGACTCGAAAACAATTGATCGTTTTGTTGGTGCTGGCCGCGATCGTTGGCACAGCGGGCTGGTGGTTCTACCGGCAGCGCGGCTCGGCCTGGGCGCCTGCCGAAAGCCTCGCCGGCGAGCGGTTGCTGGGCAGTTTCCCCATCAACGACGTTGCCTCCATCCGCATCCGTCAGGACACCAATGAGGTCACTCTGGCCAAAACGAGCGATCTGTGGCGGGTGCGCGAGCGGGGCGATTATCCGGCCAACTTTCAGGAAATCAGCGCGTTGCTGCTCAAACTGCGCGACCTGAAAATTGTTCAGCAGGAACAGGTCGGCCCCGGCCAGTTGCCGCGGCTGCATCTGGCCGAAGGGCAGGGCAGTAACGCCCCCACCGTGGTCGAATTCCGCGACGCCTCCGGACGGCTTATCAACACGCTGCGACTGGGCAAATTCCACAACCGGCCGCGGAGCAACGCCGGGTCGGATGACTTCGGCGAGAGCGCCGGCTGGCCCGACGGGCGCTACGTCAACACCGGCAAAGACACCAACCTGGTCCTGCTGGTCGCCGATCCGCTCAGCAACCTCGAACCCAAGGCCGCCAACTGGCTCAACAAGGATTTCTTCAAGGTCGAAAAGGCCCGCTCGATCGCCGTCACCTTCCCGGAAGCCACCAATTCCTGGAAGCTCACCCGCGAGAGCGAATCCGCACCGTGGCAACTGGCCGACGCGCACGAGGGCGAAACGCTCGATCCGACCAAGACCTCGGCGCTGGGCAACCCGCTGGCCTATCCGGGCTTTTTGGACGTGCGCCCCGGAGAGCCGCCCGAGGAGCTGGGTTTGGGCAAGGCTGCCACCATCCAGATCGAAACGTTCGACCAGTTCCACTACACCGTGCGCGTGGGCAGCAAACCTGACGCGGATTACTTTTTGCGCCTGAGCGTGAGCGCCGATCTGCCCAAAGAACGCACTCCCGCCAGGGACGAGAAACCCGAAGACAAAGAACGGCTCGACAAGGAATTCGCCGACCGGCGCAAGGCACTCGAAGAAAAACTCGCCCGCGAAAAAGCCTTCGAGCCCTGGACGTACCAGGTCGCCGGCTGGGTCGTCGAACCGCTCCTCAAAAAACGCGCCGAGCTGCTCGCCGAGAAAAAAGACAACTCGGCCCCCAAGTGATCGGCGCTGCACCCGTACGCGCCGGGGCAACGGCTCGAAATCTCCGCGCCGCGTGCGGCGAGCGGTGGTGTTTTCAGAAGACGCGCCCCGACGCTTGATCCGGTTGCGCGCCGAATCCAATCTGCCCGGAAATGGGAATCGAAAGCGAGGTTTGCCAATGCGCTTCCTGACCGCGGCGATGGTCGCTGCGGCCCTGACAGCGCTGCCCGTGGCGGCCGGACCGGCGACGCAGACTTCGGGCGATCAACTCCGGATCGGCGTGGATCGTGAAACCGGCGCGTTGGTCGAAATCACGGATCGCGCGACTGCTGAAAACCTCCTCGCGCCGTCAGCCCCGCAGGGCGAGTTGTGGCTGTTGGAGCTGGCCGACGGTGGCGTTCTTTCGCCCACCAATGCCCGCGTCTTCAGTGTCCTCGCGCTGAGCGGCCCGGAGGCAGGCTTGCGGTTGCGCTGGGAGGGGTTCGATTCGGAGACAGACGGAGCGGCGCGGGTGGAGGTCGTTGCAACCGTGGCGAAGGACCAGCGCTTGAGCCGCTGGCGCCTCTGCGTCGAACGTCTGCCGGCGGAGCGGCTGCGCCTGGTCCGATTTCCCCGCCTGCTCAACATCGCTCCCCGACCGGACGAACGTCTCGCCGTGCCGGTCTGGTCCGGCCAGGAAACGGCCAACCTGCGTGCGTTGCTGCGGGACGCCGACGGTGCAGCCCGGCGACTGCAGTGGAGCTATCCGGGCCTGCTTTCGATGCAATGCCTGGCGCTTTCGGCCTCGAACGCACCGGGGCTGTACATCGGCTGCGACGACACCGGCGGGCATTTGAAAGCTTTCGCGGTTTTTGGCGGTGGCGAAACGGGCTTGAATTGTGAGCTGCTGCACTGGCCCGAACCGGGCGAGACCTCGCGCAGCCACTGGTCGCTGCCCTATGCCGCGGTGCTGGGCACGTTCCGGGGTGACTGGTTCGATGCCGCGCAGCTTTACCGGGCGTGGGCGACCAACCAGCCCTGGGCATTGGCGAGTCGTCTGCGCCGGGGCGCGCTGCCCGCGTGGGTCACCAACACGGCGCTTTGGGTCTGGAATCGCGGTCGCTCGCCGGAGGTAATCGAGCCGGCGATCGCCCTGCAGGCGCGACCCGGACTGCCGGTGAGCGTGTTCTGGCACTGGTGGCACGGATGCGCCTACGACGTGGGTTTTCCGGAATATTTCCCGCCGCGCGAGGGCGAAGCGGCGTTTCGCGCCGCGATCGAACGCGCCTACCGGCACGGCGTGCACATGATCCTCTACATGAACCAGCGGCTCTGGGGCATGACGACCGCCTCCTGGACCAACGAAAACGCCGCGCGCTTCGCAGTCAAAGACCCCGACGGTCGGATCAAACCCGAGGTTTACAACACTTTCACCCGATCCCCGTGCGCCTCGATGTGCCTTGGCACCGCTTTCTGGCGAAACAAATACGCAACGCAGGCGACCGAGGCGGTTCGGGGTTTGGGAGCCGACGGCATCTACATGGACCAAGCGTGCTCGAGTCTGGCCTGTTACGATCCGCATCATGAACATCCACCGGGCGGAGGCACGTTTTGGATGGACGGATTCAAGCGGTTGCAAGCCGACATCCGCAAGCGTTGCGCCGGACGCACCGAACCGGCTCTGGCCGGTGAAGGCTGCGCCGAGAACTGGCTGCCGTTTCTGAATCTGATGCTTTGCCTGCAGGTCAGCCGCGAGCGTTACGCCGGCCCGGACGGCTGGCAGCCGATCCCTTTTTTCCACGCCGTCTATCACGGTTACGCGGTGTTCTATGGCAACTACGCCTCGCTGACGTCGCCGCCCTACGACGAGCTGTGGCCGGCCGCACATGCGCCCAGAGAACCGCTGTCGTTGCTCGATCGCCAATTTTCCAGGCAGTTTTACCTCGAACAGGCACG
>CAYXJB010000028.1:1596-21131 GCA_964465445.1 uncultured Verrucomicrobiota bacterium | reverse complement strand
CGCAGCCCACACCGTGGCCTGCGACCGACCCGACCCGGCGGCGCCGGCCGTCGCGTCAAGCACCTCGCTGCCGCTTCGCGGCTGGATCGCGCGGTACGCCCGCTTCAAGGATTACCACTCCGTGCAGGGCGAACGCCTCGAACAACTCACCGCGTTCGTGCAGCAACTCGGCGGCCCCCAAACCCGATCGCGCTGGTACGTGGACACCGGCCCCGTGCTCGAACGCGACCTCGCCCATCGCGCCGGTCTGGGTTTCATCGGCAAACACACCAACCTCATCAGCCGACGCTTTGGCAACTGGATCCTGCTGGCCGAAATTCTCACCACCCTGGAAATCGAGCCCGACGCACCCGAAAAAAACCGCTGCGGCTCCTGCACGCGCTGCCTGACCGCCTGTCCCACCGGAGCCATTACCGCGCCGTTCCAGCTCGACGCCCGCCGCTGTATCTCCTACCTGACCATCGAGCTCAAGGGCCCGATTCCCATCGAGCTGCGTCCCGCCATTGGCAACCGCATCTTCGGCTGTGACGATTGCCTGGCCGCATGTCCCTGGAACCGCTTTGCCCACCAGGGCCGCCTCATGCGCGCCCAAGCTCGACCCGACCTCGGCGCACCCGAACTTGTGGAACTGCTCGAACTCGACGAACCGGGCTTCAAAGCGCGCTTTGCCGACACGCCCCTGGCCCGCATCAAACGCCGCGGCTTGCGCCGCAACGTCTGCGTCGCGTTGGGCAACCTGGGCGACACCCACGCGCTTCCCGCCCTGACGCGCGCAGCGGCAGATGCCGACCCGCTCGTGGCCGAGCACGCCCGCTGGGCCATCGAGCAAATCCAATTCAGAAACCAGCTTCCCGGCCCCGATTCACCTCCCGTCTGCTCCGAGCCGCCTTGCTCAAATCTCATCTCCGGCTGAGGCCGAGACATCATGCCCTACCCGGCAGACCACGATCTGCATGGCAGTTGAAGCTTCCGGGCGTCTTGGGCACAAACGCCTGCCCCGTCACGTTGCTCACCACGTCATAGCCTGAGCCGTCGGTCCTGACGGCCAGGTTCGTGATGCCGAGCCAGACAGAATTGGCCGAATTATCCACCGCCAGTTCGGCCCGGAAATAGCGGTCTTTGCGATACGCCAGGTTCGTGATCACGCTCACGCTGGCCGTATTGGTCGCCTCGCCCAACTCGCTTACGTAACCGGGCACTGTGCGGCTGGTGTCTTGGTTGAGATTGTTGACGCTGTAGAGCGCCGTGCGCAAATTCGCCCCGGTCGCATCTCCGCCGAATTTATTGGTCTTCCGATTTCCGATGCCGTCAAAAGCGGACTCGATCTGCTGCCCGGCGACAGGCTGCCATCGCTCCAGTATTTCTTGCCCGAAATGACCTGGCCACCTTGTCATAGGTGTAAACCCGGCGCGATCCGTCGCTGTTGGTCATGGTCGTGCGCGGGTTGGCGGCGTTGTACCCGTAGCGGTAGCCAATCGCCGGCGCATCGCCCGGCTCGTTGGTGATGCTGTTGAGCCGGTTGAGTGTGTCATGGGGTTTGGTTGTCGTCATCCGCGTCGCTTCGTCGTGCTTGAAAATAATCTTTTCCCCCAGCGGGGAGTTGGCAACGTAGGGGTCGGTGGCCGAATCGGTCCCGTCGCTGACGATGTCCAGCCGGATCGGGAGCCGGGATGGCCGCCAGCAACACCCGACTTCTTCATACGCACCCAGTTGAGAAAGCGCCCGGGCCACCACCAGCACGTCGCTTGTCGAGGTCGAACTCTGAGTGCGAATCACAACCGGCACGCTCAAAAACCTCAACCACAGCCCCACACAGCGACGCGACGGGATGCGCCTTCAGAGTTGGTTCAAGGCGACAAACACACCGTCGCCACCAAGAGCGTGATTGAATCCGCCGTGGGTGCACCCGGGCGGGAATGTTTCTCTTCCGCGCGGGGCGCGGTCTATTTGACCTCCAGCGGCATCGCCAGCAGCTCTTCGGGCGTGTAGGGTTGGGTGCGGTTACCGACTTGAGCGCGGACTTTTTGGACCTGCTCGGGTGTGACCGGGGGAGCTTTGTTTCCCCAAGCCTGGCGGATGTAGCTCAGGATCGCCGCGATGTCCTCGTCCGAAAGCACACTGCCGAAAGGCGTCATGCCGGCCGAGAATGTGTATCGCTGGCCGCTGACTTCGATGGGGCCGGTGAGTCCGTAGAGTACGATGTGGATGATACGGTTGGGACCTTCGGCGGTGACCCAGTCGGATGGAGCCAGCGGCGGGGCCTGACCCGGTTTGCCGGCGCCATCCGGTCCGTGACAGAGCGCGCAGGTCAGATCGAACTTTTGTTTGCCGAGGGCGAGGTTGACGCCGCCGCGGGCGCGGGGTTGAAACGCTTCCACCTGCGCCAACGAGGCGAACGGGCCGTACACGCGGGCGTCGAACCAACCGCTGCGCGAGTCGAACCAGACCATGCCGACAAACAACAGCAGCAGCGTCACGACCAGCAACCACATCGGCACGGCGTGCCGCGAAACAGCGGTTGCCTCGTCGGTGTCTTGAGGCTGCGCTGAGGGGTTTTGTGGATGCGGCTGCGGATTCATTGCGAGGACGGGACAGCCGATGGGCTATTGGCTGCGGCTGCGTTGGTCGCGGTTGTGGTCGCGGGCAGAGACGTGACGGGCATTTCGAACAGCGGCGCGTCGGCGCGCAGGCTCAACAAATAGGCGACCAGCGCCACTGCTTCGGGGCGTGGCACGACCTCATAGCCGGGCGGCGGAGCGAAAGCCGGCGGCAGTTGCAATGCGTCGGGCGAGGGTCGCGCGCCGATCTTGCGCAACTCGAAGAGAAACCGGTAGGGCGGCATGGTGGAATCAGCGACCTCGGCGCGCGGCGCATAGAGATGACGCAGATGCCACTGGGCGTCGGGCCGCCGCAGCCCGATGTTGGCCAGGTCCGGTCCGATGCGGCGCGAGCCCGGTTGCGCCAGGTCATCGGCCAGGAAATCGGCCGCAACGGTCCGACGCAGTCCCCAACCTCGCTCCAGGTCCGGACCGGTGCCGACCACGAGCACCTGGGCTTTGGCGCCGACGGCTTCGAGCGCGCGCAGGGCCGGTTCGGCGGCGTTCATGTCGGGCACGGCCAGGATGGTTTTTGGCAGGCCGCCGAGCAGCACGACCGGATCGAATTTGCCCAACTCGGGGTTGAGTCGGACCAGCGTCATGACGGTGGCGGTGGCGTTGGTGCCCGGTTCGGTCAGGACGACGTCGCAGCGCACGCCGTGTTGACGGACCTGCTGGGTGTGGCAGTACATGCAGCCCTGGGCGCGATAGACGTCGAGTCCCTGGCGGGCCAGGCCGGGGCGGCTTTGTGGGTACAACCCACCGTCGAGGGTTTTTGTCTGTCCGCTCAGACCCAGTTGCAATTGGGGCGCCAGCACCAGTCCGCCCCAGGAGGCTGCCAGCGCCACAAACGCCGCGGCGAACACGAGCACGCTGGATTTCATGGCGAGACCTCCGTGGTGAGTGCCGGTGCCGAAGCCCGCGCCCAAACGGTTTTCGTCCACACCACCAGCTCCCGCACAACCAGCGCAAGCCCGTTGCACACGAAACACGCGTTGCCCAGCAGCAGCAGCGCGTCACCCACCGTGCTCAGGCGCAAGAACATGAGCGTGGCTTTGGTGGCGTCCATGAAAGCGACCTGCGGATCGGCCAGTTTCAAGCCCTGGACGACACCCGCGCCGGCCAGCGCCAGGCTCAACAACAACACGCCGCTCATTCCCAGCCAGAAATGCGCCTGCACCAGTCGTTTGAACGGCCACTCGCGCCCGAGCACCCGCGGCAACAGCTCGTACGCGCTTCCCAGGAGGATCATCCCTCCAAACCCGAACAGGCGCAGGTGCATCTGGGCAGCGCCGAACCAGGTGAATTCGACGATCCGGCTGACCGGCGGCAGGGCCGATACGGCCAGGAGCACTCCCGAAAACACGCCCATCCACAAGCCGAATCTCAGAAAGCACAGCGGCCCGCCGCGGCAGGTCGCGGACGACTCGCGACCGTTGCGCCAGATCAACGCCGCCAGGCCCAAGGTCGGCGCCAGCGTCAACACCGCCGCGATGTTGCTGAGCACCGGCAACCAGGCCGGCAGCGGCGCGCCGGCCGGAATGCCCACCCATGCGCCGAACGCGATGAGCGTCAGGAAAACAAACAGTGCGATGTGCCGGCCTTCGAGCGGTCGGCCCGAGAGTCGGGGCAGCAGATCGGTGGCTGCCGCTAGAGCGGCGAGTCCCAGCCAGACGACGTGGAAGTTACCGGCAAACCACCAGGCCACCACCGCCTGCATGAGTCCGCGCACCGGGAAAGCCAGCAGCAGCCCGTACGCGGTGGAGAAAATCCACACCAGCCAGAACAAAGCTGCCAGTCCGAAGAACTGTGCCGGATGCAACTCGGGTTTGGGACGCTGCCGGCGCCGACCTGCGGCATGGTTCAAACCGGCCAGCAGGGTCATCAACAACAGGGCCACCAGCAGCACAACAGCGGCGTACCGCGGCAGTTCGAATCCCTCAAAACCGCTGCTGCCACCGGCCAGAATGCCGCCCAGCCCGATCAGCACGCCCAGATGCCAGAGCTTGGCGGCGAACACGATCAAGCCCGGGCGCAACACGGCTGTGCCGGTGTGTTGCGCCAGCGCCCAAAGGATCGCCCCCAGCCCCGCCGGCACGAGAAATCCGTACGCCACAGCACAGTGCGCCGCGGGCAACACCCGACCGTATCCGAGCCAGGCGCGCCCGGAGAGAAATTCCGGCGAGTGAAACTTGATCGAGGCGATCAGAGCCAGAATTGAACCGAGCGCCAGCCAGAACGCCGCGCCGCCGAACCACGCCAGCAGCGGCCACTGACAGGACCGCTCGAGCGGGCTCGAACCATTGGTCGGACTCATCCGTTCGGCGGTCACTCGAATTCGCTGGGTTTCTGGGGCGGCGGGGGCGGCAGCGCGGTGGCTTTCTCGACCCGTGCGATGAGGTTCGAGCGCGCCTGAGCCGGGTTTTGCCACTCGCGTTCGGTGAGCTGCAGGGCCACTTCGATGGGCAGCCGCACTAGGCCTTTGTTGGGATCAATCCAGGCCGGATTCTGGAGCGCTTCGGATTCGACGGCGCGCAGTTCGGCCAGTGCGCGCGCGCGTTCGGCGCGGCGGGCCGCGTCCACCGGCGGGGGCGGCAGGGTGTATTTTTTCATCTGAGCCACAAGCGCCAGAAACACCAGAGCCGCGCCCAGCAGCGCCAGAATCGTCGCCCAGGAGAGCCGACCGTTGCCGTTGGTCGTTGTGCCGTTCACTTGCCGCCTCCCTTCGCGCCAAATAGCCCGTCGGGCATCGCGTCGGCCTGATCCAGTTCACCGCCGGAAATCTGCGTCGGCACCGGGTGATACAGTCCCATGGCCTCGATCAGGCGCGGATCTTTGATGGGGAAGGGCGCGGCGGCGGCGAATTGCCGCAGGAACACCCGCGCCAGGAGCCCGCCCATGAACGCCATGCAACCCAGGTGCAACCACACCCAGCGGAACGGAAAGCCCTCCGGATGCGCCACCGGCAGGATGTTGAACGCCAGATCCACGAAGTGCATCACCCACGCCCAGAGCGCCAGCGGGATCATCACCGGGAAGGTGCTTTTGACGTCAATGCGCAGCAGCGCCAGAAACGGCAGGAAGAAATGGCCGAAGATGATCACCAGGCCGATCCACCACCAACTGCCCCGCTCGCGCACCACGTACCAGAAGGTTTCCTCGGGCATGTTGCCGTTCCAGATGATGAAGTACTGCGAGAAATGGATGTAGGCGTAAAACACCGTGAAGGCAAACAACAGCGAGCCCAGGAAATAGAACTGATGCTCGTGCAGCACGTCGGTCAGAATCCGCTGCCGATCCAGAAGCAGCGTGATCAGGTACACCGTCGCCAGCGTCACCCACACGCTGCCGGCAAAATAATACACCCCGTACATCGTCGAGAACCACTGATGCTGGAGCGCCTTCATCCACAGAATCGCTCCCAGGGTCAGCGTCAGCGCGAACGCCCACACGCCCCAGGCCGAGTGAAATCGCATCCGAAAGGTGCAGCGCGCCTCCCCGGTCTGATCCTGTTGCAGCGACCAGTGTTTGAGCCGGTTGCTGACCGCCCACCAGATCAGAAAACACAGTACCGAGAGCCCGTAAAAGCCGGCCCAGGTAAAGAGCGGTTGCCTGGCATGGAGCGCATGATCGGTGTGCGGATCGCTCGTCATCCATGCGTAGAGCCGCGGCGCCAGCAGCCCGATCGGAATCCAGAGCAGGAACAGCCACGGAAACAGCAGCGAGGCGATGTGTTCGCAGAACCGGCGCGTGGCCACCGACCAGCCCGCATCGAACAGGTGATGCATCAGCACCAGGAACAGCGCTCCGAGCGCCAGGCTCAGATAGAACATGAACGCCAGCAGCCACGAAAAGCCGAACTGGCGCAGGTCCAGCGCCGCGCCCAGCAGCGCCAGCGCCCCGCCGGCCACCATCAATCGCTCCGGCAGCGCGCGCCACCGGCTCAAATCCAGCGGCGGCGGCAATTGCGGATCGTCGTTGTCGAAATCGTCTGGCTGGCTCATGGCTTACTTGAGTTTGGCGCGCCACCCCGGCGGCAGATCCTCGACCGATCCGAGCCGGGCGCGCTGCAATGCCCGCACGTAGGCGACGATGGCCCAGCGATCTTCGACCGAAATTTGCGGTCCATACGCGCCCATCAGGTTCTTGCCGTGGGTGATCGTGTTGAAAATGTCCCCGTCGGGCAGCTCGACGATGCGTTTGTCGTGGAGGCTGGCGACGACGGCCATGGCGCCGATTTTTTTGGTGATGCCGTTGCCCTCGCCGGTGGCGCCGTGGCAGGGCGAACAATAGATCGTGAAGCGTTCGCGGCCGCGGGCCAGCAACGAGGCGCTGACCGGCAGCGGATTGAGCTCGACGAAATTGGTCGAGCCCGGCAGCCGACCGGTGTTGACCGGATCGTCCTGATGCGGATAGACCTTGCGTCCGGCAATAAGCCGCGGGCCGGTCTGGGCGACGGTGCCCGGCGGCGGCAACTGCGAGCTCAGGCCGTTGGGGAAAAAGCCGTTCGGGGTTTGGGGACGCAGTTTGAGCTGCCGGTCCATGTCCGGGAAGATCTCGATCGGCGAGCGCCGCGACAAATCACCCCGCTTGCCGGCGACCAGCATCACCAGCACCACCACGACCCCGAAGATCAGCAGGAACGCACGCATCTATTCCTCCACCAGTTCGATGTGGCGCGCACCGGCCGATTCGAGCAGCTTGCGCGTGGCCTCGGGCGAGTATTTCGGATCGGCCGTCTCGATCACGATGTAGAATCGGTCGTGGGTGACCCGGGCGAAGCGCCGGTGTTTGAGCAGCGGATGATGCAGCCGGGGCAGGCGATTGAGGAACAGCATCCCAAAGAGCGCGCCAAACGCCCCGAAGAGAATCGTCAGCTCGTAGGAGGGCGGGAATGCGCCGAAGGGGCTGAACATGGGTTTGCCGCCCACGATGATGCGGTAATCCACCGCGTTCATCCACCAGATCATCAGCATGCCGGTGGTGTAACCGGTTGCCCCGCCCAAAAAGGCGAACCAGCCCACCTTCGAGTTCTTCAATCCCATCGCCCGATCCATCCCGTGAATCGGGAAGGGCGTGAACACATCCCAGCGCCGGTAACCGGCGTCGCGCACCTTCTCGGCCGCGTGCAACACGTCGGTCGTGTTGTCGAATTCAGCGATCAATCCGTAGGCTCGAAGCGGCTCAGCCATGCTGTCCTCCAATGGGCTTGGCCAGCGGATGGTGCGGGTCGGCCTGCGGGGTGACGCCCTTGACCTCGGAAATGGCGATCATCGGCAGAAACCGCAGGAACAACAGGAAACAGGTGAAAAACAGCCCGAAGGTACCCAGATACGTGCACACATCCACCCAGGTCGGTTTGAAATAGCCCCAGTTGGCCGGCAAAAACTCCCGGTGCAGCGAGATGACCACGATCACGAATCGCTCGAACCACATGCCCACGTTGACCAGGACCGAAAGAATGAACACCAGCCAGAGCGTCCGGCGCACGCGCTTGAACCAGAACAGTTGCGGCACCAGCACATTGCAGCCGATCATCAGCCAGTAACCCCACCAGTACGGCCCCAGCGCCCGGTTGATGAACGCAAAGCGCTCGAACAAACTCCCTGAATACCACGCGATGAAAAACTCCATCCCGTACGCATAGCCCACGATGCTGCCGGTCGCCAGCGTCACCTTGCACATCACATCGATGTGCCGCATCGTGATGATGTCCTCCAACCGGCACATGCTCCGCAGCGGAATCAGGAGCGTCAGCACCATCCCGAAGCCCGAGAAAATCGCCCCCGCCACGAAATAGGGCGGGAAAATCGTCGTGTGCCAGCCCGGCAGTTGCGAGACCGCAAAATCCAGCGACACGATCGAGTGCACCGAAAGCACCAGCGGCGTCGAAAGCCCGGCCAGAATCAGATACGCCTTTTCGTAATTGCTCCAGTGCCGGTTCGAGCCGGTCCAGCCCAGCGCCAACAGCCCGTAGATGAACTGCCGCAGGCGCGTTTTGGCCCGATCCCGCAACGTGGCCAGATCCGGGATCAGCCCCACGTACCAGAACAGCACCGACACGGTGAAGTAGGTCGAGACCGCGAACACGTCCCACATCAGCGGCGAGCGGAACTGCGGCCAGATGCCCTGGAAATTCGGGATCGGGAACAGCCACCAGTCGAACCACACCCGGCCCACGTGCATCGCCGGGAAAATCCCGGCGCACATGACGGCGAAAATCGTCATGGCCTCGGCGGCGCGGTTGACGGCGGTGCGCCAGCGCTGGCGCAGCAGGAACAAAATCGCCGAGATCAGCGTGCCGGCGTGGCCGATACCGATCCACCACACGAAGTTGATGATGTCCCAGCCCCACATCACCGGGTGGTTGTTGCCCCACACGCCCACACCGGTCGAAATCTGGTAGGCCAGCATCGCCACCAGCAGGCACAACAACGCAAAGCTCGGAATGAACGCCGCCCACCACCACGCCGGCGCCCGGCCCTCGGTGATCGCCGCCACGCGATCCGAGATCCACGCAAAGCTGCGGTTGTTCCGCACCAACGGCTCGCGCATCAGCTCCGGCGGCGTCGGCGGAACGGGGATTTTGGCAGAGACTTCAGCCATCAGTGCACTCCTGTTGCCTCGTGCGCCGGGGCGCCCGCTTCACCCGCCGCCGCCTCCCAGTTCACATGCCCGGCCTTTGTCTCGAACTCGGCAACACTCAGCGGCCATTCGGTGTAATCGGGCATCGCCGGGTTGGGATTGCGCACCCGGGCCAGATACGTCGTGCGCGGCTTGGTCAACAGAAACTCCAGCACCGCGTAGTCGCGACTCTGGCGTTTGAGCCGCGAGACGCGGCTGTCCGGATCGGCAATGTTGCCAAACACGATCGCATCGGCCGGGCAGGCCTGTTGACAGGCGGTCTGGATGACGCCGTCGGGCACGACCACGTCACCGGAGGCGCCGGCCCTGACCTTTTGGGCGATCTTGGCCTGCTCGATGCGCTGGATGCAGAAGGTGCATTTCTCCATCACGCCCCGCATGCGCACGGTCACATCGGGATTCTTGACCATGCGGATCAGATCCCATTCGTCCTCGGGCCGCATGCCGCTTTGCGGATCGCGCCACCAACGCAGCAGATCCCACTGCCCGCCGGTGCGATGCGTCAGCGGGCTGGAGTAAAAGACCCCTTTGAGTTCGCTCAGCGGGCGCTTGTTGTAGTCCAGATAGTTGAAGCGACGGACCTTGTAGGGGCAGTTGTTCGAGCAATAGCGTGTGCCGACGCAGCGGTTGTACACCATCACGTTGAGCCCCTCGTGATCGTGCACGGTGGCGTTGACCGGACAGACGTTCTCGCACGGGGCCGCTTCGCAATGCTGGCAGAGCATCGGTTGGTTGACCGCCTGCACCTCGTCAATCCACGCGTCGAACTGCTGCGCCTCATCCTTGCGAAACACCTCCCGGAACGTGCGCCGCGCCGGATCCGACGCGTAGTAACGGTCAATCCGCATCCAGTGCATCTCGCGGCCGCGGCGGACCTGATCCTTGCCGACGATCGGGATGTTGTTTTCGCTCTGGCAGGCCAGCACGCACGTGCCACATCCGACGCAGGCGTTCAGATCAATGGACATGCCCCACTGATGCAACGCGCGCGGTTTGACCGCGTCCAGCGGGTTGGGATACAGCGGCGCTTCGACCGGCGGTTTGGGCGCATCCATCGCCCGGGCAAAGTGCGGATGCTTCTGGAACTGTTCGAGATTCGCCTCGCGCACGATCGCCCGGCCCTCCATGGACCAGTGCGTCTGGGTGCAGGCGATCGGATAACTCTGGCCGGTGGGCCGCACCTGCGCCCCGGCGGCGATGTAGCCGGAGCGCGTCGTCAGCAACGGATACGCGTTGAAGCCGGTGTCCTGTCCGACCCGCCCGACCTGCGTGCGCCCGTAGCCCAGCGCCAGGCCGATCGAAAAATCTGCCATGCCCGGTTGAATCCACACCGGCGCTTTGATCGTGCGACCGGCGTGGGTGATCTCGATCACATCCTCGTTCTTGAGCCCCAGCTCGCGCGCGGTGCGCCGGCTCATCAACGCCGCGTTGTCCCAGGTGATCTTGGTGATCGGATCGGGAAACTCCTGCAACCAGCCGTTGTTGGCGTACCGACCGTCATCGAGGCTGTAATCGCGATGCAGAACGACCTCGAGATTGTCCTTCGAGAGCGCCACCGCGTTTGGGAGCGCCGCCAGCGCCTCGGCCAACACGTCGGCCTGCAACCGGGCGTTGACCGCGCGGTCGGCCGTGCCCGGCCAGAATCCGTCGTGCAAAAACTGTTTCCACGCCTCGGTATCCCCGCCGGTCAGTTGCCGGAACGTTTCCTGAACGATCGCGTGCGGATCGCTCACCGGCAGCCCGCCCAGCCGCGCCAGAAACTCCAGTTCGGTGAGCCCTCCAAACAACGGCTGAATCAGCGGCTGGATCGGCACCAACGTTCCGTCGCTCGTGCGCGCATCGCCCCAGGACTCCAGAAAATGCGCCCGCGGGAAATGCCACTGACACGCCACGCCGGTCTCGTCCTCGTAATCGCCCAGCCGCAGAACGGTCCCGGCCCGGGCCTGCGCAGCCGGCCAGTCCAGATCCGCCGGCGCGTTGTACGCCGGGTTGGCGCCCAGAATTACCAGCGTGTGCACCGCACCGGCGTTGAGCGCCTCGACCAGCGCAGGCAGTTCCTCGGCCGCCGGCGGCCGGGTCTCGAGCAGTTCCAGCGTGCGTCCCACGCTGCCCAGGGCGGCGTTGATGGCGTGAGCCAGCAGATGCACCGCCAGCGGCTGACGCAGCCCCGCCACCACCAGCGCATCCGGCCCGGCGGCCTTGAGATCCCGCGCGCACTCGACGATCCAGCGCGCATCCACGCCCTCGGGTCGCGTCACCGGCGCGCCGCTCAACCCCAGCTCGGCGGCGATCGCCGCGGCCAGTTGCCCAACCGCTCCGGCCGGCAGCCGCAACCGATGATCGGCGTTGGCGCCGGTCAGCGTGAAGAGCGACTCGACGGCGTAGAGCCGGCTCATGCGATCGCCGGGTTTTTCGATGCGTCGGCCCGCTGCAAAACGGCGGATGTGATTGTGCGCGTCGTCCTCACCGCCGATGAAATCGCAGTCCAGTGACAAAATCACCCGCGCGCGGTCGAATCGGAACACCGGCCGCACCGGCTGACCAAAAGCGCGCGTGGCGGCGCGTCGGTGCACGTCCGAATCAATCGCGTCGTAGAGAAACCATCGGGCGCGCGGCCAGCGAGCGGCCAGCTCCTGGTGCAGGCGACGGCGCGAGGGCGAGTGCGTGCGCTCGGCCAAAAGACACAGACCTTCGCCCTGACGCGCGGTCAGCTCCCGCCCCAGCGCTGCCAGCGCGTCGAGCGCCGTTTCGCGCGGCACGGTTTCGAGCCGTCCCGAGCCGCCCCGACGCGCACAGCGACCGGCCCGGTCCGGATCGTAAAGGTTCAACAGCTCCGCTTGGGCATAGCGGTCGGTGCGCCCGTTACCCTCGGGGAAGAGCGGATTGCCCTCGATCTTGATCGGCCGGCCCTCGTAGGAGCGCGCGATGAGCGGGATTGCACCCAGGCGCGTCGGCATGGCCGTGGCAAAATATTGCGCCGTGCCGTGGATGTAGCCCTCCGGCGCCTGGCCGAAGGGCATCAGGTGCTCGACCCGCCGGCGGCAACCGCTCGTGCCCAGACCCACACCGGCCAGCAGCAGCGAGGCGCTCATGAGCTTGAGAAACTGCCGCCGAGACACCTCGTCGGTGAACTCGGTCGCGCCCTCGGGGAACTCCCGCTGCAACCACTGCTCGAACTCCGGCGTGCGCGCCAGTTCATCCAGGCCGCGCCAGTACAGCCGGCCGCTCGCAGTCGTGGATTGAGAAGCCTGCGGGTTCATGCGTTGGCACCACCGTTTCTGAGCGCGCCCCGGCCCGACCCCGTGGGCACGCCGCCAGCCGGCATACGGACCGACGTCGAACCGGCGACCGGTCCGGCCCGCCGGCCGTGCTGCACCGCGCCGCCGGCACGCGCCAGGTCGCATTCGGAATCAATGACACATCCGCATTTCATCGGTGACAGGCCGAGCAGTTGTCGAGCGATTCGACGCGCCAGTCGCGGACGAATTTTTCGCCCTGGGCACGCTGTTGTTGGGCGGCGACGTTCGGGTCCTCGCTCCAGGTCCAGTTCAGGTCGGTGATCTTGTCCGGCGGCCGGATTTTTGCGGCCGGGTCGCGATGGCAGTTGAGGCAAAAGGACATGCTCAAGGGCTGGGCGTGCCAGACCTCGTCCATGCGGTTGACCGGGCCGTGGCATTCGACGCAACTGATGCCGCGGTTCACGTGCACGGCATGGTTGAAGTACACAAAATCGGGCATGCGATGAACCTGCACCCATGGAATGGGTTTGCCGGTGGCCGCACTCTCGCGAACCAGGGCCAGTCGCGGATCGTCCTTGAGCACCTGGTTGTGACAGTTCATGCAGGTGGAGGCCGAGGGGATGTTCGAGAACCAGGACTTTTCGACCGCGCTGTGGCAGTAGCGGCAATCAATGCCCAACTGCTCGACATGCGTGGCGTGGGAAAAGGCCACCGGCTGCAGCGGTTGGTAGCCGACGTAGGTGTATTTGGGGGTGAAATAGTACCAGACGCCCGCCACCACGGCGGTCGCCGTCATGCCGCCGCCGATCAACACCATCAGCGGCAGCCGGTTGGTCCATTTCGGAAATATTGCAGACATCGTCCGCTGCAAACTCCGGCCGGCTCCTCGCCGGGCCGCACTCGCACCCCTCGATCGCGTCGGTCCCCCGACCGACACGGCCCGGCCGCTCGCGGCCTGCCTCAACCGAGTTGTGTTCGAACCCCGACATCCCCAAACACCCTTCTTTCCCGCGTCCGGTCGCCCGAGATTCCGGATCGCACGCTGCAATGCGGCGGCCGTTCGGGCGCGCGAACGGGCCATTGTTTAACGAGCTGCACCGGGCCGGGCAAGCCTCTTGCAACCACGCCGCGCATTTTTTGAGCGACTTAATGATGCGGATAAGCCGTCGCCGCTCAGGGCGGCCCCTTCCATTCGCCGGTGCGCAGATACGGTTTGAGCCTGGCTTTGAGCGTCGCACGAGCGCGATGGATGAGCGATTTGGTCGCCGACAGCGAACAGCCCAGAATGGCGGCGATGTCCTCGTAGCTGAGCTGCTCCTCGCGACAGAGCAACAGCGCGGTGCGCTGGTTCTCGGGCAGGCCCGCCAGCGCCAGCTCGATTTTCTGAAGCAACTCCGCCTGCAGCAGCGCGTCGGTCGGTCCGACGTTGCGCCGGTCCTCCCAACTGGCCGCGGGCGCGCCGGCGCTCTCCTCGAGCGCGGCTTCCAGCGAGGCGGCCCGATGCCGGGCGCGCCGGCGCAACTCGTTCAAACACAGATTGCGGGCAATGGTGAACAGCCACGTGGAAAAGCGCGCGCTGGGCCGGTAGCGCCGCGCTGATTTCCACACCTGCACGAACACGTTCTGCGCCAGGTCCTCGGCCTCGGTCTGGTCCTGCAACGAGCGCAACAGAAAGTTCAACACCGGTTGCTGGTATTTCTCCACCAGCGCGACGAAGGCCGCACGATCTCCCCGCTGCACGCGGAGCATCAGGTCCGTGTCAGGGTCCGATCCGCTCGCCGGCCCCAACCTGCGCTCGATGGGCATGGCGAACGCAGTTTAGTCCGGCCCGACAACCAGACAAGGTTCGCCACGGCTCACGGCGTCGTTTCGTGGCGCGCCGCACGCGTCTGCCCGGGTGTGCGACCGGGGCTGCGGCTTGCTTCAACGGGCGCTTCGGCTTCAAGCTGGCGGCGACCATGAGCGAGTTGCTCGAGAAAATTGCCGCCGATGCCCGGGCGCGACTGAGCCTGCCGCCGGGTCGCACCGTCGAGCAGGAAAAGGCCCGATTCCGGTCGTTCCTGCGTCTGGAAACGCATCGGTTGCGGCTGGCGCACCGGGCCGGTGCCGGCGGGCTGGAAATCTGCCGCGCGCGGGCCGCGGTGCTCGATCATCTGATCCGCGCGCTCTGGGACGCCACGGTGAACACGCTCTCGGAGCAGGCGCGGCGGGAATTTCCGCCGATTGCGCTGGTGGCGCTGGGCGGTTACGGACGCGCCGAGCTCAACCCGCACAGTGACATTGACCTGATGTTCCTGCACGAGGGCCAGGTGGCGCAGCAGACGCGTCCGCTGCCGGTGCTGGAGCGGCTCATGGACGGGGTGTGGCTGCCGCTGTTCGATCTGGGACTCAAGCCCGGCCATTCGGTGCGCACGATCGAGGAATGCCTGGGCGCCGCCAACGATCCGAACGAGCCGCGCAGCATGGAGATCAAAACCTCGCTGCTGGAGGCGCGGTTTCTGGCCGGGGACGAAAAACTCTTCGCGCGCTTCCAGCGGACGTTTCTGGCCCGATGCGTCAAGGGCCATGAGGCCGAATACATCGCGGCGCGGCTCAAGGATCAGGCCGCGCGGCGGGAGCGATTCGGCAACTCGGCCACGATGCAGGAGCCCAATCTCAAGAACGGCTGCGGCGGGCTGCGGGATTTTCAGAATCTGCTCTGGATGGCGTTTTTCAAATGCCCCGTGCGCACGCTCCGGGAGCTGCAGCACCGGGGCGTGCTCAGCGCCGAGGAACAACGCCAACTGGAGGCGGCCTACGATTTTCTGCTCCGGGTGCGCACCGAGCTGCACTACCACGTCAATCGCGCCGCCGACGTGCTCACGCGCCATTTGCAGCCCAGCGTCGCACAGCACCTGGGCTACACGGACCGCTCGCCGGCCCGGCGCATCGAGCGATTCATGCGCCAGCTCTACCTGCACATGCGCAACGTGTTTCTGCTCACCCGCACGCTCGAACAGCGGCTGGCGCTGCTACCGCAGGCGGAGAGCCGCCTGCGCTGGCGCCCGCTCTGGCCCCGGGCCGCCCGCGCGCGCAGCAAACCGTTCGATGGCGTGCAGTTTCTGGACGGCCAGATCCACGCCGACTCGCCGCGCATTTTCCGCGAAGATCCACGCCGGTTGATGCGCGTGTTTCTGCACGCCCAACAGCGCGGCCTGCGATTGCATCCGGACCTGGCGCAATTGATCCGCCGGGAGCTGGTGCTGGTGGATCGGGATTTCCGACACGACCCGCACGTGGCCGAATCGTTCCTGGCCATTCTGAGCCAGCGCGGCAACGTCGCCCCGGTGCTCCGGGCGATGCACGAGGTGGATCTGCTGGGCAAATACCTGCCGGAGTTCGGCCGGCTCACCTGCCTGGTCCAGCACGAGTTCTATCATCAGTACACGGCCGATGAACACACGCTGGTGTGTCTGGAACAACTCGACCGGGTCTGGGAGGCGCGCGCCGAGCCGCACCGGTTTTACACGCCGTTGCTGCAGAGTCTGGATCGGCCCGCGGTGCTGTATCTGGCGCTGCTGTTGCACGACACCGGCAAGGCGGCCGGCCGCGGCGATCATTCGCTGCGGGGCGCCCAGATGGCCGCGCGCGTGGCGCGTCGGTTGCGGCTGGATCGCGCCGCCGCCGAGACGCTCCAAACCCTCATCCGGCAGCATCTGTTGATGGCCAACGTGTCGCAGCGGCGCGATCTGGACGACCCGGGCGTGATCCGACATTTCGCCGCGCAGGTGCGCACGCCGGAAATGCTCGCGCTGCTGACGTTGCACACCTTCGTGGACGCGCAGGCCACCAGCGACCGGCTCTGGACCGGGTTCAAGGACGCGCTGCTGCGGGAACTCTACACCCGCGCGCTGCCGCTGGTGAGCGGCGGCACCGAATGGGTGCGCGCCGAGGAACAACAGCGCGAGACGCTCCGGCAGGAGGTCCGACGCCGCGCCGGCTCGCGCATCGCCGAGGATGAATTGCAGGCTCACTTTGCCACGCTGCCGCCGCGCTACTGGCAGATCCACACCGCAACCGAAATCCTCGAACACCTCGAAGTGGTGCACGAGTTTCTGCGGCTGCAGGTCTTTGGCGAGGGCAGCGCGCTGTTGTGTCCTGTGGTGCGCTGGCGCAACGATCCGGACCGGGCCTGCAGCGTCGTCACCGTCTGCACCTGGGACCGCGCCGGTCTGTTCAGCCAGATCGCCGGCTCGCTCAGCGCCGCGGGGCTGACGATTCTGAGCGCGCGCATCTTCACCCGCAGCGACAACATCGCGCTGGACACCTTCGACGTGGCCGATGCGCGCACCGGACGCCCGAGCAGCCCCGAGCAGCAGGCGCGCTTCGAGCGGTTGCTGGAGCAATTGCTCACGGGCCAGAGCGTGGATTTGCGGGCGCTCATCGCGCGCCAGCAGACGCTTCGACCGCTCTACAGCGCCTATGCCGGCGAACGACTGCCCACCCAAATCCGCTTCGACAACGACATTTCCGAAACCCGCACCGTGATCGAGATCGAGACCGAGGATCGGATCGGGTTGCTCTACGCGCTGGCACAGACCCTCACGGCGCTGCGGTTGGATATTTCCACGGCGCGAATCTGCACCGAACGCGGCGCGGCGGTGGACACCTTCTACGTGCAGGAGATCGGCGGCGGCAAGGTCACCGCGCCCGAGCGGCTGCGCCAGATCGAGTCGGCCCTGCGCCGCGCGATCAAGGCGCTGGACGAGCCGCACCCGAGGGATTGAGCGCGTCGCCCGAGGCCCAAAAAACGCCGAGCGGATTCGGGATTTTGCCCGTGGCCCGATTCAGTAGTTTCCCACCTTGCGGCGGCGGGCCGGTTGGGGCAAGAGGAGGGCGCAAAGAAGATTGACCCTTGAAGGACGGCGGGGTTATCTGGCAACGATGCGCTGTGCGGGCACAGCGATCCAGGCCAGAACCCGGCGCTCAGCGAGCACAATCCGGCGCGTGATGTTCTGCATGAAGCCGGCGGGTGAGTGCAGTCGGAGACCGACCGGGTCTGTCCTCAAGGGCGGCGCATGATGAAAACGATTCTGGTGCTCAGTCCGGACGCCGGGTTTGCCGAGACTCTTCGCAAGGCGCTTGACGCCGAGCAGTACCGGGTGGTTCACCGCGTTCAGCCGCAGGAGGCCGAACCGTTGCTGGTCCACGCGCTGGCACAGGTCTGCATTGTGGACACCGAACTCTCGGGCGTCGAAGGCATCTGGGTGCTCGAAAAACTCCAGCGCTATCAACCGCGCTGCCCGATCCTCGTCTGCACCGAAACGCGCGAACCGGCCTGGGAAGAGGAAGCCTACCGCAAGGGCGTCAGCCACGTGCTCAGCAAGCCGCTCCGGCCCAAGGTGCTGGAGTTGGTTCTGGAACGGCTGGCCGGCGCCGCGCCGCGTCTGGCAGCCGACGAACCGCGGGCCGTCAGCCCGCCCGCACCCGCCGCGACCGGTTCTGACACCACGCGGTTCTGGGCGGCCGTGACGCCCTCGGCCACCGCCACGCTGCAGGCGACCGAGCTGTTGCGGGATTTTTCGGCGATTCTGACGCATTCGCTCGACAGCGAAGGGCTGCTGCGCCAGTTCCTGCTGCTGCTCCGGCGGCTGGTTTCGATCAACCGCGCGGCGATCTTTTTGCGTTCGCCCGAGGCGAGCGTGCGACCGGCGAGCGCTGCCGAAGAGGACCGGCGGTTGCGCGTGGCGGCGTCACTGGGGCTGGGCGGCAGCCTGCTCGAAAACATCGAGCTGTCGCTCGACAGCGGCATCGGCGCGCAATTGCGCCGGCTGGGGCGCATACTGCGGCGCAGCGGTGAGGAGGCGCGGAACGATGCCGAGACGCAAAAGGAATTCGAGCTGCTGGGCGCGCAGGTGGCCGTACCGATTCTGGATCGGGAGAATCTGCTGGGCGTGGCGGTGTTTGACAGTCGCGTCACCGGCGAGCCGCTGGTCAACGCGGAGCTGGAATTGATTTTCCACCTGCTCGAGCAGGTGGGCCTGGCGTTGCGCAACATCTGGTTGCACGAGCAACTGGCCGCCAACAACGAGGTCATGAGCGGCGTGCTGCGCGAGCTCAGTCAGGCGTGCGTGGTCGTGAGCCGGGAATTGCGCGTGCTGCACGCCAACAAAATGGCGCGCAAGTACTTCCCCGCCAGCTCGCGCCACGGGGAGCTGGAGTTCGCGGACCTGCCGCAGCCGCTGGCCACCAAAATTTACCAGGTGGTGCGCTCCGGCGCGGCCCTGGAGCCGTTTCGCTACGAGCCGCCGGATTCGCCCCGGAGCGTCTATCAGGTCACCATCGTGCCCTTCGGCCCGGGCAAGAACACGCCTCCCGTGCCGGCGCTCATGCTGGTGGAAGATCGCACCCAGGCCGAACAACTGCGCCGGCTCGAAATCGAAGCCGCCAACCTGCGCCTGCTCAAAACGATGGCCGATCGGCTGGCCCACGAGGTCGGCAATGCCATGGTCCCGCTTTCGACGCATCAGCAGTTGTTGCCGGAGAAATATCGCGATCCGGAATTCCGCGCCTCGCTCAGTCACGCCATGGAAGACAGCGTCAAGCGCGTCATGCGCCTGATCAATCAAATGCGGTTTTTGGCGCGCGACGCGGTCGCGACCCGGGAATCTTTCCCGCTGGGACCGCTCATCGAGGAGGCGTTCCAGGAGGCGCGCAAGCACCAGCAAATCAGCGGTGGACAGTTGCATTGCGAAAGCCCGGTGCAGACGGTCCTGGTCACCGGCGATCGCGCCGCGCTCAAATACGCGCTGACCGAGGTGCTCATCAACGCCCTTCAGGCCAATCCCAACGACCCGAAAATCGGCGTCCGCATCCAAACCGGGGCCGGCGGCGAGACCAACGGCCTGCGCATCGAGGTCGAGGACAACGGCGAGGGATTCTCACCGGAGGCCCTGCAACGCGCCTCGGATCCGTTCTTCACCACGCGCAACGTCGGCCTTGGCCTTGGCCTGGCCGTCACACGCAAGATCGTCGAAACGCACCACGGCAAGCTCGAAATCGTTCCGCCGCAATC
>CAYXJB010000028.1:0-1586 GCA_964465445.1 uncultured Verrucomicrobiota bacterium | reverse complement strand
GCATGGTGGATGTCGGGCAGAAGCAAGACACCCGCCGGGCCGGCATCGTGCGCATCGTGCTGCCGACCGAGGTCGCAAAACCCTCGCTTTCCTGAGGCTACAGCGCGGTCGGGCCCGGATTGGAGACGGCGGCTTACCAGCCGGCGGCGACCCCGTAACCCCGCGGATCGGCCGCGCCAACAAACCCGCGAGCATCCGGAGCGCGAGCCGCGATTTGGGCAACCGCCAGCTTGTCCTGAACGACCACGCGGTGGCCGCGCTGTTCCAACGCGCGCTTCAATCCGTCGGGCAAAGCCCGCTCGACGACCAGTTCGTCCGGCGACCATTGATGATGAATGCGGGGCGCAGCGAGCGCTTCGGCCGGGCTTTGGCCCAGATCCAGCAGCCCTACGAGCACCTGCAACACGGCGCTGATGATTCGCGGTCCACCGGCCGCGCCCAGAGCGAACATCGGTTGGCCCTCGTTGAGCACGATCACCGGCGTCATGCTCGAAAGGGGACGTTTGCCCGGGGCAACCGCGTTGGCCTCGGCCCCGAGCAGGCCGAATGCGTTGGGCACGCCCGGTTGAATCGAGAAATCGTCCATCTCGTTGTTCATCACCACACCCGTGCCCGGAATGACGACCTTCGAGCCGAACGAGGTGTTCACGGTGGCGGTGCACGCAACCCAGTTGCCCTGGGCATCCGCAACCGAAAAGTGCGTTGTGTGCCGGGGGAAAACATCGTGCCGCCAGTTCGGCGGTTCGCCGTGGCCCGCAACAGTCGAGGCGCGCTCCGGATCGATCTGCGCCGCGAGCCTGGCCGCGTAATCTCGCGCCAACAGGCCGCGCGGCACACGCGCAAAGGCCGGATCGCCCAACCAATAGGTCCGGTCGGCAAAAGCCCACTTCATCGCCTCGGCCAGCAAATGCAACCGCGTCACTGCATCCAGAGCGCCCAGATCCCATCGCTCCAGGATTTGGAGCATCTGGATCAGATGCACACCGCCGGAGCTGGGCGGCGGAAATGTGGTGATTTCCCAGTCCCGATACCGCGTGCGGATCGGCTCTCGCACCACCACCCGATAGCGGGCGAAATCACGGGCTGAGACCAATCCTCCGTTTTCCCGCATCCACTTCGCCGTCGCTTCGGCGAATGGGCCGCGGTAAAACCAACGGATTCCATTCGCGGCAATCGCACGATAACTGGCTGCCAAATCCGGCTGCTTTAAAAGTTCCCCGGCGCAATACGGTCGGCCATTGGTGAAAAAGACGGATCGTGACGCCTCGAATCGAGCGAGTCCGTCCGCCTCGGCCTTGAGCCGCGCCGCGTAGTCGTCGTTGATGGCGAATCCGTTGGCGGCAATCTCCGCAGCGGGCAAGAGAAGCTCGGCGAGTTTTCTGCAACCGTGATTGCGGACTGCGTAATCGAAAGCAGCCAGTGCACCGGGAACAGCGACGGCAAGCGCGCCGATCTGGCTCAGACGCGGGTCTGCCCGCCCATCCCGGATGAACATCTGACGCCTGGCCGCCTGCGGCGCCGTTTCGCGTCCGTCAATGGCGACAATCTCGCCGTTGCTCGTCCGGATGAGCATGAAACATCCGCCC
>CAYXJB010000027.1:7820-21478 GCA_964465445.1 uncultured Verrucomicrobiota bacterium | reverse complement strand
CCTGCAGGCGCTTGAGGTTCATGCCGATCTCGCGGCGCAGGTCGCCCTCGATGACGTAACCGCCCTCCTGAATGGCGTGGGTGATGGTCGAGATTTGCTGCTCGGTGAGGTCCTTGGCCCGGAGGCTCGGATCAATGTTGGCGCGGCGCAGGATCTCGATCGAGTTGCTCGGCCCGATGCCGTAGAGATAGCGCAGGGCGATATCAATGCGTTTGTCGGCCGGAATTTCGACTCCAATGATGCGGGGCATGGCTCGAAGGGGTTAGGATCAGCCTTGGCGCTGTTTGTGACGTTTGTTGGTGCAGATGACGCGGACGACACCACGGCGTCGCACGATCTTGCAGTGCTCGCAAAGTTTTCGGACGGAGGCTCGAACTTTCATGTTTCGGGAGTGGGGCTTTCGACCAGGATGCGGCCCTTGCTCAAGTCATAGGGCGAAAGTTGCAGCCGGACCTTTTGGCCCGGGGCAAGGCCCGGAAAGGTCCGTTTGGCCCGCCCGGCCACAAAGGCCAGCAGCCGATGTCCATTGGCCAGTTGCACGTCATACGTTCCATTGGGGTGAACCGCCGTCACGACACCTTCAACCTGGAAGGCATCCGCTCGGTGCATGTCAGAATCTCCGGTTCGCCGTCGGTGATCAAGACCGTGTGCTCAAAGTGAGCCGACAGTGAACCATCTTGCGTGACGACTGTCCAGCCGTCTTTGAGGACTTTGACCTCGGGCCGTCCGGCATTGACCATGGGCTCGATGGCCAAGGTCATGCCGGGGCGCAATCGCTGGTTGCATTTGGGATCAACGAAATTCGGCACCTGCGGTTCCTCGTGCATGTTGCGGCCGACCCCGTGGCCGACGAACTCGCGCACGACGCTGAATCCGTTGCTCTCGACGCAGGTCTGGATGGCGCGGGAAATGTCGGTGACGCGGTTGCCAGGCAGCGCCCGGGCAATGCCCTCGTAGAGGGCCTGCTCGGTCACGTCCATCAGCCGCTGTGCTTCGACGCTGCAACCGCCCACCGCCACGGTGCGAGCGGTGTCACCCACATAACCCCGATAAATGACCCCGCAGTCCACGCTCACAATGTCCCCAAAGCGCAGGACGCGGTCTCCGGCCAGTCCGTGAACGACCTCGTCGTTGACCGAGATGCAGGTATGGCAGGGGTAATTGCGGTAACCCAGGAACGCGCTCCGCGCGCCGTAGCGTTTGATGACCGCGGCGGCGAATTCGTCCACCTCCCGGGTGGTGACGCCGGGTTGGATGAAGGCAATGATTTCAGCCAGCACCGCACCGGCCACGGCGCAGGCCGGGCGCATGGCCTCCAGATCCCGTTCGGTTTTGAGGATGATCATTGCCCTGGAATGCTGTTGGTTTTTCGGCGGCCCGCCCGTCCGCTCGCCCGTCGGGCATTGGGCCCGGCAGACGGGACGGTACTGCGGCGGGCGATCCTGTCAGAACCTCCCGCGCAACCGGCCCTTCTTCAGAAAGCCGTCGTAGTGCCGCATGAGCAAATGCGATTCGACCTGTCGCATGGTATCGAGCATCACGCCCACGGTGATCAGCAGGCTCGTGCCACCGAAAAACTGGCTCACAGTATAGGGAATTTTCATCTCGCTGTACAAGAGGATGGGGATCACGGCGATGATCGTCAGGAACACCGCCCCGGCCAACGTGATGCGGCTCATGGCGTTGTGCAAATAGTCGCTGGTGGCCTGGCCCGGGCGCACGCCGGGAATGTAGCCCCCGTTTTTTTTCAGATCATCGGCGATCTGCAGCTCATTGAACTGCGTGGCCACCCAGAAGTAGGAGAAAAACAGGATCATCGCCGCGTAGGTCACCATGTAGAGCCACGCACCCTCGCTGAGCCACCGGGCCAGATCCAGGAAAAACTTCACGTCGAAACTCGAACCCAGAAAATGAAAAATTTTCTGCGGAAACATCAGAATCGCCTGGGCAAAAATGATCGGCATCACCCCGGCGTAATTGACCCGCAGCGGCATGAACGAGGTGCCGCCGGCGTACACCTTGCGGCCCACGGCGCGTTGGGCGTACTGGACGGGGATTTTGCGCTGTGCCTGGGTGACGGCGATCACGCCGGCGATCACGCCCGCCAACAGCAGCACCAGCGCGATGGCGTGGCCGAAATTGAACGTGCCCGGCAGGTCCTCCGGCGGGAAGAACATGTCCTTGATGCCCGTCACCGCGGCCGGCAGCCGGGCCAGAATGCCGATGGTGATCACCAGCGAGACGCCGTTGCCGATGCCCCGCTCGGTGATCTGTTCGCCCAGCCACATCAGCAACATCGTGCCGGTGGTCAGCAGCAACACCGTCTGCACCCGATACCACCAGATCCAGTTGTCCTCGTAAAGCACCAGCCGGCCGATGCCCTGGCCGAAGACCGATTCGGGTCGTTCCCAGCCGATGGCCATGACCGTGCCCTGACCCAGGCACAGCGCGACGGTGAGGTAGCGGCCGTACTGGATGAGCTTGGCGCGCCCGCCCTCTTCCCGGGCCAGCTTGCTCAGTTGCGGGATCACAGCGGTCATGAGCTGGATGATGATGGTGGCGCTGATGTAGGGCATGATGCCCAGCGCGCCAATGGCGCAATGCTCCAGCGCCCCGCCGGTAAAGAGGCTGTACATACCCAAAAGCCCGCCACCGGCGGCCGTCTGCTGGTTGAAAAAGTCCGTCAACGCCTTGCCGTCCAGGCCCGGAATCCGAATGAAGGCGATCAGCCGGCAAACCGCCAGAATCGCCGCCGTGAAAAGAATCCGCGACTTGAGCTCCGGGATCTTGAAACAGTTGGCGAACGTGTTGGCGATGGCGGCAAGCATGGTCCGGGCGGGCTCAGCGTTGCGTGGGGGCATCCGGCTGCGGGGCGCGAGAAACCAGTTCACACCGGCCGCCGAGCGCTTCGATTTTGGCCCGGGCCGGGGCGCTGAAGGCCTGCGCGCAGACGATGAGCTTCCGTTTGAGCTCGCCTTCGCCGAGGATTTTGATGCCATCGGCACGGCCGTTGGCCAGGCCGACCTGCCGCAACAGCGCCTCATCCACCCGCGTGCCGTCTTCAAACCGGTTCAAATCGCCCACGTTCACCGGAATGTAGCGGGTGGCGAAACGGGCGTTGTTGAAGCCGCGTTTGGGGATGCGGCGGATGAGCGGCATCTGACCGCCCTCGAAACCGGGCCGGATCGAGCTGCCCGATCGGGCGGTCTGGCCCTTGCCACCGCGGCCGCTGGTTTTGCCGTGGCCGCTGGATTCGCCGATGCCCAGGCGCTTGCGACGGTGCTTTGCGCCGGGTCGGGGTTTGAGATCGTGCAATCGCATAAGCCGGAACAATCAAGAGGTGGCGGCCGCCGGGGAGGCGTCGGCCGAACGGGATTTGAGCTCCAGACCGCGTTGTCGGTAGATGAGCTCGCGCGGGCGCAGCCGGAGCAGCGCCTGGAGCGTGGCCTTGACGACGTTGGTGGGGTTGTTGGACCCGAGCGATTTGGTGAGCACGTCGCGCACGCCGGCGGCATCCAACACCGCGCGCACGGTGCGACCGGCGATGATTCCCGTGCCGGGAGAGGCCGGGCGCAAGAGCACCCGTGCGCCGTCGAACTCCGAACAAATCTCGTGCGGGATGGTGCCGTCCTTGAGCGGGACACTGACCATGTTGGCGCGGGCCAGGTCGCCGCCGCGTTTGATGGCGTCGGCGACTTCACCGGCCTTGCCGGTGGCCACGCCCACGCGCCCGTTTTTGTCACCCACCACGACCAGGGCGCTGAAATGGAAGCGGCGACCACCTTTGACGACCTTGGCCGAGCGGTTGATGAAGACGACTTTCTCGACCAGATCGGGCGAGGTGGAGGTTTCCAGTCCCAGCTCGGCGACGTCCGGCACGGCGCGGGCGCGGCGGCCGCGTCCGGTGGCGACGTCTGCGCCCGGCAGGGGCGTGTCAGTTTCGGGTAAACGGGGTTCTGCCACGGTGCGTTCTCCTGGTTAGAATTGCAGTCCGGCTTCGCGGGCGGCCATGGCCAGTGCGGCGACCTTGCCGTAAACGGGTTGACCGTCTTTGCCCTCAGACCAGTGGTAACGGGCGCTGCCGCGGTCGAAGACGACCTGTTTGATGCCCCTGGCCAGGGCGGCTTCGGCGGCGAGTTTGCCGATGATCCGGGCGCTGGCGACGTTGGCGGCCAGGCGTCCGTGCGCGGCGGCGGCCTGGCTGCGGGTCGAGACGGCCGCCAGCGTGCGTCCGGCCTCATCGTCAATGAACTGGACGTAGATGTGCTGGTTGGTGAAGCAGACGCTCATGCGCGGACGCTCGGCGGTGCCGTGCACTTTTTTGCGCACGCGCCAGTGTCGGCGTCGGGCGAGTTCGAGTTTTTTTTCCGGTCTCATTCGCTCTGGCAAATCGGCTCAGCGGGTTGGGTGCGCGGGCGGTTTATTGCACCGTCTTGCCCTCTTTGCGCCGGACGATTTCGCCGGCGTAACGGATGCCCTTGCCCTTGTAGGGTTCGGGCGGATAAAAGGCGCGGATTTCGGCAGCGACCTGGCCGACGCGCTGTTTATCAGGGCCTTCGATGGTGAGTTTGGTGTTTTCCTCGACGGTGATTTTGATCTGCTCCGGGATGGTGTAGGTGACCGGGTGCGAGAAGCCGAGCATGAGGTTGAGCACGTTGCCCTGAACGGCGGCCCGGAAGCCGACGCCGTGAATTTCGAGTTTTTTGACGAAGCCCTCCGAGACGCCCTTGACCATGTTCTGGACTAGGGCGCGGCTCAGGCCGTGGAGGGCCCTTGCCTGGGCGTCGTCGCCCTCGCGGCTGACGAGGATCTTGCCGTCCTCGATGCGCAGGCTGGTGCGTTGGGGCAATTCCCAGGCCAGGCGACCTTTCGGGCCTTCGACCTGCACGCGGCGGCCGTCGAGCTGGACCTTGACCTTGGGCGGAATCAGGATCGGTTGTTTGCCAATTCGGGACATAGGCTCGGTCAATGCGCCGGCGTTCCGTCGGCTCGGCGCTCGGGCGGGCGGGATGCGCCCGGCCCGGGCGCGGTCGGCAGCAGGAGCGGATGTGGGGCGCGGTTCATCTTACCAGACCAGGCAAAGGAGTTCGCCACCGAGTTTTTTGCGCCGGGCTTCCTCGCCGGTCATGATGCCTTCGGAGGTCGAGAGCACGGCGATGCCCATGCCGCCCAGCACGCGCGGGATCTCGGTCACGCCCACGTAATGGCGTCGGCCCGGCTTGCTCATGCGGCGCAGGCCTTCGATCACGGGTCGTTTGCCGGCGTATTTGAGCCGGAGGCGGAGGGTTTTGACGGGGTCGCCCGCGACGGCGAAATCGGCGATGTAGCCTTCCTGGCGCAGGACGCGGGCAATGCCCTCCTTGAGCCGGGAGTGCGGGATCTCAACGGTCGGCAGCAGGGCGCGTCCGGCGTTGCGGATGCGGGTGAGCATGTCGGCGATCGGGTCGGTCATAACTACCAGCTGGCTTTGACGATGCCGGGGATCATCCCGTTGAGCGCCAGTTCGCGGAAGGTGAGGCGGGAGACCCCGAACTTGCGCAGGTAGCCGTGCCGGCGGCCGGTCAGCGCGCAGCGGTTGACCACGCGCACGGGACTGGCATCGCGCGGCAACTTGGCCAGCGCGGCGTAGTCGCGCCTGGCCTTGAGTTCGGCGCGGAGCGCGGCGTATTTCTTGACCGTCTCCATCTTGCGCTTGTTGCGCTCAATCCATGCTTTTTTGGCCATGTTCGTTCGATTCGGTTGTTCTCGATGGCGTTCCCCCAGGGCTAACGTCCGTCGGCAAAGGGCATGCCCATGAGCTTGAGCAGCTCCAGCGCTTCGGCATCGGTCCGGGCGCTGGTGACGATGGTGATGTCCAAGCCCTGCTGGGAACGCACCTTGTCGAGGTCAATTTCGGGAAAAATCGTCTGATCCGCAATCCCCAAAGAATAGTTGCCGCGTCCGTCGAAGGCGCGGGGCGAGAGGCCGCGGAAGTCGCGGATGCGCGGCAGCGCGGCGGTGATGAGCCGGTCGAGGAACTCGTACATGACATCGCGCCGCAGGGTGACGTGGCAGCCTATGGGCTGGCCCTTGCGGAGTTTGAAGTTGGCGATGCTGTGCCGGGATTTGTCAATGGCGGGCTTGCGGCCGGTGATCAGGGCCAGGTCACGCACGGCCTCGTCGAGGGCGGTTTTCTCCGAGGCGGCGGGCACGCCCTTGTGGAGGACGATTTTGACCAGGCGCGGCACCTGGTGAGGGTTGGTGTAGCCGAAGCGCGCTTTGAGCGCCGGGACAACCTCCTGGAGGTATTTCTGGTAGAGTCTGGCTTTCATTTCCCAAGCTCACGGAAACGGCCCCGGACCGGGTTGCAGGATGGGCACGGGTTCATGCGCGGGTCGGTTCGGTGGTGACGCCGCGTTTGCGCAGGCGCGCCTCGTATTTTTCGACGCTCATGACGTTGGAGATGTGGATGGGCGACTCGCGTTCGATGATGCCGCCCTGGGGATGGCGCTGGCTTTTGCGCATGTGGCGTTTGACCACGGCAATGCCTTCGACCAGGACGCGTTGTTTTTTGGGGAACACAGCGATCACACGTCCGCGCCGGCCCTTGTCATCGCCGGTGATGACGACCACTTCCTGGCCCTTTTTGATGTGGCACTTTGGCATGGGTTCAGATCACCTCCGGTGCGAGCGAGACGATTTTCATGAATTTGCGGTCGCGCAATTCGCGGGCGACCGGGCCGAAAATGCGCGTGCCCTTGGGATTCATGTCCGGGTCGAGGATCACGCATGCGTTGCTGTCGAACCGCAGGTACGAGCCGTCACTGCGGCGGATGGCTTTGCGGGTGCGGACGACCACGGCGGTGTGGACCTCGCCTTTTTTGACCTGGCCGTCCGGGGCGGCGTCTTTGATGTGGACCTTGATGATGTCACCCACGCGGGCGTAGCGCTGGTTGCGGCCGATGACGCCGATGGCCCAGGCGATGCGCGCGCCGGTGTTGTCGGCCACATCCAGATGGGAACGAACCTGCAACATATTCGATCGCTCCTTGGGTTAGCAGCGGCGGCCGGGCCGGGGCACGCGGTCGGAAGCCGCGCCCGGCGACACACGGATGCTGAGGGGTCGGTTGGGTTTCATCTCACGCTGCCACCGGTTGATCGGCGGCGGCCCGTTCGAGCACTTCGACCAGCCGCCAGCGTTTGAGTCGGGAAATGGGTCGGCTTTCGACAATCCGCACCAGATCGCCCTCGCGCGCCTGGGATTGTTCGTCGTGGGCGTAGAACTTCTTGTAGGCGCGCACGACTTTTTTGAAGCGCGGGTGGGCGAAGCGCCGCTCGACGCGCACGACGATGGTGCGGGTCATTTTGGCCGAGACGACGCGGCCGATGCGTTCCTTGCGGCGGCGGCGACTCCCGGCGGCCGCGGCCGTGGGGTTCGTCAGAGTGCCTGTGTCCTTTTCGGTCATGTTGAGCTTCGGGTCACGTCCGGAGTCAGCGCATCGGTTCAGGTCTTTTGCGCGGCGGCCTGCCGGCGCAATTGCGAGATGCGGGTTTCGATGCGCGCGATGTCGCGTCGCAGCAGGCGCAGGCGGGCCGGGTTTTCGAGCTGGGCGCTGGCCTGCTGCAGGCGCAGGTTGAACAGTTCCTGGCGGAGGTCACGGCTTTTGGCCGCCAGCTCCGCCAGGGTCATGTCTTTGAGTTCGGAAAATCTCATAGGCCGGTGCTGCTCAACCGTGCAAGCGGTGTCGGGAAATGAACTTGGTGCGGATGGGCAGTTTGGTGGCCGCCAGGCGCAGGGCCTCGCGTGCGACGCTCTCGGGCACGCCGTCCACCTCGAAGAGCACGTTGGCCGGGCGCACCACGGCCACCCAGGATTCGACCGGGCCCTTGCCCTTGCCCATGCGGGTTTCGAGGGGTTTTTTGGTGACGGATTTTTGGGGAAAGACGCGGATCCAAAGTTTGCCGTGGCGGCTCATGTGGCGGGTGATGGCCACACGGGCGGCCTCGATCTGGCGGGTGTCCAGCCAGCAGCGTTGCAGGGCCACGAGCCCGTACTCGCCGAAGGCGACCGTGTTGCCGCGCGTGGCCATGCCGGCGCGGCTGCCGCGGTGCATCTTGCGGTACTTCACTCGTTCGGGCATCAACGGCATAGGCTCGATCCTTTCATCGGTTCAGGGTTCGCTCGGACCCGGAATTTGTGAGGGCCATGCTAATGGGCTGCGGCCGGTTCGACCCTGGGTTGGGCCTCGGCGCCCTGGGGTTTGGGTTGACGTTTTGGCGGTTCGGCTTCGCCGCGGCAAATCCAGCATTTGATGCCCAGCTTGCCGTAAACGGTGTGGGCTTCGGCAAAGCCGTAATCAATGATGGCGCGCAGCGTGTGCAGGGGCACCCGACCCCAGTGATAGGTTTCGGTGCGCGCCAGCTCGGCGCCACCGAGTCGGCCGGCGCAGCGGATTTTGATGCCCTGGGCGCCAAGGTCCTTGGCGGTCTGGACGGCTTTTTTCATGGCGCGCCGGAACGAGACGCGTCGTTCGAGCTGCAGGGCGACATTTTCGGCCACTAGTTGGGCGTCCAGTTCGGGCGTTTTGACCTCCTGCACGTCCACGTAAACCTCTTTGCCGGTCATGGCGGCCAGCTCCTCGCGCAGCCGGTCAATTTCGGCGCCCTTGCGACCGATGACCACGCCGGGTCGGGCGGTGAAGATGGTCACGCGACAGCGATTGGCGGCGCGTTCGATGTTGACGCGGGGCACCGAGGCGGATTCGAAGCGCTGTTTGACCAACTGGCGGATGCGCTGGTCTTCGGCCAGCAGGCGACCGAACTCGCGCTTGGGCGCGAACCACTTCGAGCGCCAGTCCTTGGTCAGGGCGATGCGCAGGCCGATGGGATTGGTTTTCTGGCCCATAGGAGGTTATTCGTCCGAAAGGGTGATGCGGATGTGGGCGCGGCGTTTGAGGATCGGTCCGGCCGAGCCGCGCGCCTTGGGGATCCAGCGTTTGAGCCGAAAGGCGGTCTGGGCGACGGCTTCTTTGATCCAGAGCGATTCGGGTTTGAGGCGGTTGGCGGATTTGAGAAAGGCTTCGTACTGGGCGGCTTTGCGGCGCAGGGCAACCTTGCGTTTGCGGTTGTGGGTGTTTTCGGCCTGGGAGAGCAGCAGGTTGATTTTGGTTTGCAATTCGTTGGGTTGCCATTCGGCGCGCAGGTGTTCGGCGTTGGCCAGCGCGCTGTCCAGGGTGCGGGCGACCAGCCGGGCGCCCTTGCGCGGGACGTGGTCAAGCACCGCCCGGGCCTGCAGGGCGGGCATGCCCTGGATCTGGCGGACGACCTCGCGCAGTTTCTGCGGCGAGATGCGCACGTTGCGGGTGACGGCCTGGATTTCCATGTTACTTCGCCTCCGCCTTGGCGGTGTGCGCCCCGTGCTTTTTGAAGGTGCGCGTGGGCGAGAATTCGCCCAGCCGGTGACCCACCATGTTCTCGGTCACGAAGACCGGATGAAAAATCTTGCCGTTGTGCACGTTGAAGGTCAGCCCGACAAAATCGGGCGTGATCATCGAGCGGCGCGACCAGGTTTTGATCGGCGCCTTGGATTTCTCGGCTTTGGCCTTCTGGATTTTTTCCAGAAGGTGGTGATCCACAAACGGGCCTTTTTTGATCGAGCGTCCCATGATCCGTGCGCAGGCTATTTGTTTTTCATCGGCCGGCCATCGCGTCGCACCACGATGAACCGGTTGGAAATCTTGTGACGGTCGCGCGTGCGGTAACCCTTGGCCAGCAGGCCCCAGGGCGAGGTCAACTGATGCCAGCCGCCGCCGGACTTGGCCTTGCCGGCGCCGCCGCCGTTGGGGTGATCCACCGGGTTGCGGGCCACGCCCCGGGTAATGGGACGGATGCCGCGGTGGCGCGAGCGACCGGCCTTGCCCAGCACCACGTTCTCGTGCTCGGGGTTGCCCACCTGACCGATGGTGGCGTAGCAGTTTTCGTGAATGCGGCGAATCTCGCCCGAGGGCAACCGCACCTGGGCGTAGCCGCCGTCGCGCGACATGAGCGTGGCCGAGGCGCCGGCGGAGCGGACCAGCTGGGCGCCGCGGCCCGGGACCAGTTCGATGTTGTGGATGGGCAGACCCACGGGGATGGCTTTGAGCGGCAGGGCGTTGCCGACTTCCGGCGGGGCGTCGGGCCCGCTCACCACGCGGCTGCCCACCTGCAGGCCGTTGGGAGCGATGATGTAGCGTTTCTCCCCGTCAGCATAGGTCAGCAACGCCAGGCGCGCCGAGCGGCCCGGGTCGTACTCGATCGCCGTCACGGTGGCTTCGACGCCGTGTTTGTTGCGCTTGAAGTCCACCCGGCGAATTTTTTGTTTGTGCCCGCCGCCGATGCCGCGCGCCGTGATGCGGCCGTAGCAGTTGCGTCCGCCGGTTTTCTTCCGCGGCTCGACCAGACGCTTCTCCGGTTCCGTCTTGGTTACATCACTGTAATCGGCGTACGTGATGTAACGCAGCGACGGCGTCAGCGGCCTGAATGTTTTGACTGGCATAAAAAATCAACCGTCCAAGTCCACAATGCTTGGAGTTGGCAGACCCTCATTCCCGGCCCCGCAGGGGCTGCGGTTCTCGGCCTGCCTGATTTGTCCGCCCGCCACCCCGGCGAAGCGGAGCGCACAAAGTAACAAACCCTCGCCCCCGCGCAACAAATTTTTTTCATCCGATCGGCTGTCTGTTGCCCCGGCGGCCCGCTGTTTCTGCCCACCCACCATCGGCGCGGGTCTCGTTTTACCCGCGCCGACCGGTCGGCGCGCCCGGGCGCGGGGCCAACCCGGCAGGGCGACGTCGCGCATTCCGCAGCGCAGCCGGCGCGCCATGCCCGGCGTCCGCTCCGGACTGAGGGCGCACTATCGTCCAAAAAAGTTTACCTGTTCGCTGGAAAAACTCCCGCCCGTGGCGTATCTGATGGCCACTCGTGTGACGAAGTCAGGATTTTCTGGAGCCGCACCGGGGCGTGCCCGCCGTCGGCCCGTGTGGTGCTGGATTTTGGCGGGCTGGATGACGGCGGCGGGGCCGCTGCTGCTCCCGCTTCAGGCGCAGTGGACCAATGTGGGGGCGGGGATCGAGTACCGGCAGCTCACCATCACGATGGCCGACGGCAAGCCCAACCGGCTGTTCATCGCGCGGATGGATGTGCGCAACACCAACGCGATCATTGGCAGCATGATCGCGTCCAATCGCGTGGCCGGAGCGCGCGAGCGCACCAGCGCGCAGGCGTCGCGGATGGAGGACGCGCTCAACTACTGGGGCGGACGCTGGGGCGCGCGCAACGACGTGGTGGTGGCGATCAACGGCAGCTTTTTCAACACGAGCAGCGGTGTCATTACCGGCGGTCACATTTACGACGGTTGGTATGCCAAGCGGTTCGACGATTGGTCCGGGCAAATGGGCTACGTCTGGAAGCTGGACCGGACCGGTTTCATCGGCGTCTGCCCTCATTATCGGGCTGCCGAGCAGACGGTGACGATCAACGGAGTTTCGCAGCCCTTCGACGGCATCAACATTCCGCGCTCCAGCGACACGATGATCCTTTACACGCCGCAGTACGATTTCAACACGCTCACTGACACCAACGGCGTCGAGGTACTGGTCGAGCTGGGCACGCCGCTGTTGATTCTGACGCCGCCGGGCGTGGTCACGGGTGTGGTGCGCCAGGTGCGGATCAACCAGGGGCGCACACTGATTCCCTTCGGGCATCTGGTGCTCTCGGCCAGCGGCGCGCGCGCGTCCTTCCTGATCAACCAGGCCCAGCCGGGCCGCACTGTGACGATCAGTCAGAACCTGTTGCTCTACGACGGACTGCCGGGGAATCTCTGTTCGACGCGGGATGCCCGCACGCTGGACCGCGCCTATGCGCTGGCGCAGGGCAATTTTCATTTCCTCAAAAACGGCGTCGTGCAGCCCACCACCGATGCGGGCATGACCGCGCGGAATCCGCGCACCTTCATCGCGCACAACGCCACCCATGTGTTCTTTGTGGTGTGCGACGGGCGGAGCACCGCCAGCGTGGGCATGACCAGCGATGAGATGGGCGCGTTCTGCCTGACCAATCTGCTGGCGACCGAAGGGGTGAACCTCGACGGCGGCGGTTCGTCCACCATGTGGGTCAACGGCCAGGTGCGCAACACGCCCTCCGACGGGACGGAGCGGACGGTGGCCAACGGCCTGATGATGGTCAACGTGCTGCCGCCGACCAACACCACGACCTTCGCGCCGGGCCAGAGCGTGCGCACCGCCGGCACGGCGAATTTCCGGCTGGGGCCGGGCACGGATTACTTCGCCTTTCAAACCCTCGCCTCCGGCGCAAGCGGCACGGTCCTGGCCCACCCGCTCAACGGCATCCGCGCCAAAAGCAATTTCTGGTGGTACTGCACGTTCAACGGCACCAACGGCTGGATCGCCGAAAGCACGCTGGCCCCGCCGACCAACCCGCCGTTCATCCTGGTGCACCCGACCAATCGCGTGGTGGCGGCCGGCGAGACGGCAACGTTCAGCGTGGTGGCCACCGGGGCGGGTCTGCGTTACCAGTGGCAGAAAAACGCCACCAACCTGACCGAGGGCGGCCGTTTCACCGGTGTGACCAACCCCACGCTGAGCATCGCCAACGCCCAGGAAAGCGACGAGGCCGCCTACCGGTGCGTGGTCACCAACGCGTATGGCAGCAGCAATTCGCTCAGCGCCGTGCTGACGGTGCTCACGCCCCCGCCGCCGCCGGTCGTCCTGCCGGCCGTCAGCGTCACGCACACCAGTTTCGTCGCGCGCTGGGAAAGCTCGGCCGGGGCCGGCGGCTATCGGCTCGACGTGTCCGCGCAGTCGGGGTTCGGCACTTATCTGCCCGGATTCCAAAACCTCGATGTCGGCAATGTCACCAATCGTCTGGTCGGAGGGTTGGACAGCAACACGACCTACTTCTACCGGGTGCGCGCCTACAATTCCGACGGCACCAGCGCGCCCTCCGGCACGATGAGTGTGACGACCGATCTGCCGCCGCCGGTGCTGGGAGTGATGCGCGTGAACGACGCCGCGGTGTTGTTCTGGCCCACAGGTTATGCGGCCTTCGTGCTTGAATCGGCGGGTGCGTTGCCGGCGACCAACTGGTCAGTGGTCCAGACCGCGCCGGTGATCGTGGGCGGGTATTTTCACCTGACCAATTCGCCGGGCGAAGCCGCGCAGTATTTCCGATTGCGCCGCCCGTGAACCCGCCCGGGCCGGACACTCTCCAACGCCGCCGCGCTCAGGTGCGGAGCTGGCCGCTGCCCAGACCGATCCACTTGTAACTGGTGAGTTCTTCGAGTCCCATCGGGCCGCGCGCGCCGATTTTGTCGGTGCTGATGCCGATTTCGGCGCCCATGCCGAATTCGCCCCCGTCGGTAAAGCGTGTGCTGGCGTTCCAGTACACCGCGGCCGAGTCCACTTCCGCCAGGAACTGTCGGGCGCGGGCTTCGTTGCGGGTCACGATCGCATCCGAATGCGCCGAGCCGTACTGGTTGATGTGCTCGATGGCGGCCTGCACACCGTCCACCACCCGGACGTTGAGGATGTAATCGTTGTACTCGGTGGACCAGTCCTGCTCGGTGGCGCGGCGGATTTCGCACTTGAGGCCCGGCAGCGCGGCTTTGAGCAGCGATTCGGTCTCGG
>CAYXJB010000027.1:5136-7804 GCA_964465445.1 uncultured Verrucomicrobiota bacterium | reverse complement strand
AATTGGACGCCTTTTTCCTCGAAACGTCGGGCGATCCGCGGCAGGAAGACCGGGGCGATGGCCCGATCCACCAGCAACGTTTCCATGGCGTTGCAGACCGCCGGCCGCTGGCATTTGGCGTTGTAGGCGATCTCCTCGGCCATCGGAAGATCCGCCTCCGCATCCACATAAACGTGGCAAACGCCCTTGTAGTGTTTGATGACGGGCACTTTGCTGCACTCGGTCACGGCGCGGATGAGCCCTTCACCGCCCCGGGGCATGCACAGGTCCACGTACCGGGTGAGCGAAAGCAGGATCGGAATGGCTTCGCGTTCGGGCGTGGGCACGAGCTGGATGGCGTGTTCCGGGAAATCCGGCAGCGCGATCCGCCCCGCTTCGACCAGCGTCTCGGCGATGAGTCGGTTGGAGTGCATCGCCTCGCGGCCGCCACGCAGGATGGTGGCGTTGCCCGATTTGAAACACAGGCTTGCGGCGTCGGCCGTCACGTTGGGTCGGGACTCGTAAATGATGACGATCACCCCGATGGGCACGCTGACCTTGCGCAGGCGCAATCCGTTGGGCCGGGTGCGTTCCTGCAGCACGCGCCCGACCGGATCGGGCAGCGCGGCGACCTCGCGCAGGCCGCGCGCCATGGCCGCGATGCGTTTGTCGTCCAGGCGCAACCGGTCGAGCATCGCCGCCGAAAGGCCCGCCTGTGCGGCGGCTTCCAGATCACGGGCGTTGGCGGCTTTGAGGGCTTCGGCGCGGGCCTCCAGCGCGCTGGCCATCGCCAGCAGGCAGGCGTTCTTCTCGCCGGTCGAGAGCCGGGCCAACTGACGCGACGCGGTTCTGGCCTGCTGCGCCAGCCGGGTCATTTGTTCGGTCAAATTCACAGTCTGAGCATAAGAGAAATCCCACCGCTGAAAAGTCCAATTGCCGCCCCCGCCCGGCCCGCCCCGCCGGCGAACACCGTGCCTGAACCGATGCGAGCTTGCGCCCCGTCGCCCGGCCTCCATACTGCGCGGCCCGTGAAAATCGCGCTCATCGGCGTCGGCGGCGTCCCCGTCGGCAAACACAACCTCAACGATCCACGCCTGGACCGCGTCCATGAACTGGTCGAGGCCAAAAAGAAAACCTGCGCCCAGGTCGAAGTGCTGGCCGAGTCGGCCGCCGGGGAGGCCGACGCGCTGCTGGTCACGCGCGATCGGCTGCCGGATGTTCTCCTGCACGATCTGGAGTTTGTCGAAACGCGCCTGAGTTGCTCGCCCGCCGAGGGCGAACGGGTCGTGCTGGAAAAAGTGCGCGCGGCGCTCGAGCAGGAGCGCCCGATTTCGCAGGCGGGACTCAGCGCCGAGGAACTGCGCGTGCTGAGCGCCCATCCGCTGTTGAGTCGGCGGCCGATCACCGTCGCCACGACCGAAGAAGCGGCCGAGCCGCGGCCGTTGCTGCTCCGGACCTTTGCCGAGGCCGGCTACATTTGTTTTCTGACCGTCGGCGGCAAGGAAAACCGCGCCTGGCCGATCCGTCGCGGCACGACCGCCTGGGAGGCCGCCGGTGTGATTCATTCCGACCTGCAGCGCGGTTTCATCCGGGCGGAGGTGATCGGCTTCGGGGATTTTTTGGAGGCCGGAGGCGAGACGCAGGCCAAGCGCGCCGGCAAGTTGCGGCTCGAACCGCGTCAGTACGTGATGCAGGACTACGACGTGGTGAACTTCCGCTTCAATCGCTGAGCGAGTCCCGCCCAAGGCCGTCGGGCAAACCCGCTGAATTTTTCTGAAGCGCCCGGTTGACCCTCGACGGCGCGGGTGAATTGCAGGCATGTTGAGTGTGATGCGGGTTGAACTGCGAAAAACGTTTCAGTTCGAAGCGGCGCACCGGTTGCCGCGGCTGCCGCGCACCCACAAGTGCCACCGGTTGCACGGCCACAGTTTCCAGGTCGAGGTCGTGGTCGCCGGCGAATGCGATCCGCGACTGGGCTGGCTGGTGGATTACGCGCAGATTGCCGCCGCGTTCAAACCGCTCTGGGAAAAGCTCGATCACCGTTACCTCAACGAAATTCCCGGGCTGGAAAACCCCACCAGTGAAAATCTCGCCGCCTGGATCTGGAAACGGCTCAAACCCCGCCTGCCGCAACTGAGCGAGATCGTCGTGGCCGAAACCTGCACGGCCCGCTGCGTGTATCGCGGCCCCTGACGGACGCTGACCGCCCGCCGGGGCGGCTCTCAGAACCGGATGTTGCGCAGAGCCAGCGTGGCGAGCGTGAGCACCAGCATCAAACCGGCCGGCATGAACTTGCGGGTTTTGCCCAGCCGCACTGCAAAGACCACCAACAGCACCGCCAGCAGCAGGTTGATCGCTCCTTTGCGAAACGAGGCCTCGAAGACGCCCGGGATGGCGCACAGCACCAGCGCCGCGGCAAACGCCGCCGAACTCAGCAGCGACACCCGACTGCCCGCGCGCCAGAACCCGATCAGTCCCCCGATCACCAGCAACACGATGTAAACCCACAGCACGGCCTCTTGCATGAGGCGGCAGGCTGCCCTACTCGCTCTGCACCTCCAAGCTCAGAATTTCACCCGGCTCGCACTCCGCGATGACCTCGAACGGACGGCAGCAGATCTCGCAGTCGGTCGTGAAACGCTGAAACCCCGTGCTCGTGTCAATGACGATCTCGAAGGATTGCCCGCAG
>CAYXJB010000027.1:0-5122 GCA_964465445.1 uncultured Verrucomicrobiota bacterium | reverse complement strand
CATTGCACCCGTTCACTGACTTCCATGATGCGAAGCTCGACCCGCCCGCCGGCGGCGTCAAGCCCGCCCGAGCGGCCCGCCCGGGGGCTCAGCGCCATTCGTGTTTGGGATAGCGCCGCTGCAACTCGGCTTTGAGCCGGGGATAATGTTCGCGCCAGAAGCCGGCCAGGTCCTGCGTGATCTGAACCGGTTTCATGCCCGGCGAGAGCACCTGCACCTGAACCGGCACGCGTCCCAGGGCGATCCGCGGCGTTTCGTTCACGCCGTAAAGCTCCTGAATTCGCAGAGCAATCCAGTGCGCTCGGCCCGCCGCGTATTGGACGCGGGCCAGCCGCCCGTTGGCCAGTTGCACCCGCTCCGGTGCGTGTCGTTCCACCAGCTCACGGTGCGCCGGCGAAAGCCAGCCCCGCACCTGCGCTGCGACGTCGCGTTCTTTGAGGTCCTTGTAGCTGGTGGCGCCCTGACAAAGCTGCTCGACCAGCCGGGCACGGTCGGCCTCGGTGAAGGACGGCAGTTGCAGCTCCGGACAAACCTCGCCCAGCCATCGCACGCGCAGCAGCCATTGTTCGACGCTCTGATCCCAGCCCGGCAGGGGCAGTCGCCCGGCCAGAATCTCCTGCGCCAGCAGGCGCGCCGCCGCCTCTGCCGGAGGCGCGACGCGACGCGTCTCCAGCGTCAGACCGCGAAACGATTGCACCGCTGCGGCCACGACCCGACGTGCCTGGGCGTCGAACTGCACGCGGGTTTCGTGCCGGATTTCATCAGGGAATAATTCCTCCAGCCACGCCGGCTCGATCGCGGTGGCCAGCGAAAGGATCGTTCGAACCTCGCCCTCGCCGGTGGTGACTTCGCGCACCTCGGCGGCGACCAGCAGCGGACTGTGTCGCACGACGCTCTGGCGATCCAGCATGCCGTGCCGGCCGCGCACCAGCTCGCAGCGAAGCGTGCCGGCGTCGAGCCGGCGGGCGAGCCGGTCGCTGAACGCCACCAGGATGCATTTGCGCAGCGGCTCATCGGGCGACTCGCGCGGGGTTACGTCGAGGCCCTCGGCCTTGGCGATGCGAAGGAACTGTTCGAACAACGGGCCAACCTGCCGCGCCGCGGCGGCATGAATGCCGAGCCGGCGGCAGGCCTCGGGTCGAAATTGCTGTTCCCGGGCGAAATTCCACGCTCGCATCAGCAACCAGAAATCCGACGTGGCACGATCTCCGAGCCGTTCCTGGCGTTGGGCGTGGGCGTCGGTGCCGGCGCTGCGCACCAACAGTTCGCGTCCCTGACTCAGTGCGGCGACCAGACAGGCGGCGTGGACGCAACCGTACTCTTGCGCTGCCAGAAGCAGACGCGCGTAACGCGGGTGCATCGGGAATGCGAGCATCTTCCGCCCCAGCGGCGTGATGACGGTGCGGCCAACATTGTCGGCGTCTTTGGTTGCGTCGGCGTCCAACTCGCCGCCCGGAGACTCAGCAGCCGATTCGGTGTCGCGTCGCAGCGCGGCCAGGTCGAGCAGTTCCTCTTCAGCGCGGCTCAGGGCCACCGGATCGGGCGCATCGAGCCAGCGAAAGGCGCTCAGGTCCTCGATGCCGGCGGCCTTGAGCGTGAGAACCACTTCGGCCAGATCGAGCCGGCGCACTTCGGGCAGCTCGCGGGCCGGACGGAGGCGATGTTCGGCCTCGGTCCACACGCGGATGCAGCGGCCCGGGGCGGTGCGACCGGCGCGACCGGCACGTTGCTCGGCGCTGGCCCGGGAGATCGGTTCGATCCAGAGCGTGTTGATGCCGCGGGCCGCGTCATAGCGCGGAATCCGCGCCAGGCCCGAGTCAATCACCAGGCGCACGCCTTCGATGGTGACGCTGGTTTCGGCGACGTTGGTGGTGACGACGACCTTGGGTTGATCGTAGCGCGCCAGGGCGGCGTCCTGCTCGGCGGCGGGCAGTTCACCATGGAGCGGCAGCAGCCGCCAACCGCGCGATTCGGGCCGCTGTCGCAATGCCGTCAGCGTCTGGGAAATCTCGAACGCCCCCGGCATGAAGATGAGCACGTCGCCCGGCCCGCCTTCGCGCACGTAGCGGGCAAAAGCCTCCGCCGCACTGTCCCAGATCGGCGGTGTGTTCGAGCCGCCGGCAGACGCGCCCCCGGCGGGGCGCCGCGCCGGCAAATACTCGATCTGCACCGGGTGGGCGCGGCCTTCGGATTGCAGCAGCACGGGGCGAAATTGCGGGTTGTTCACGCGCGATCGGGCCAGGTAGCGAAGCAGCGGCTCGCTCTCCAGCGTGGCCGACATAACCAGCAGCAACAAATCCGGGCGGGATTGCTCTTGGATGTCCAGCGCCCGGGCCAGCGTGATGTCGGCATAGAGATGTCGCTCGTGGAATTCGTCGAAGATCACCACGGCGACGCCCTCGAGGGTCGGGTTCTGCAGCAGGTGTCGGAGCAGGATGCCTTCGGTCTCGAAGCAGATGCGCGTGGCCTCGCTGAGGCAACTTTCGAGCCGGATCTGGTAACCGACCTCCCGCCCCAGAGGCACGCCCAGTTCGCCCGCCACGCGCGCGGCGAGCAGGCGGGCGGCCAGGCGTCGGGGTTGCAATACGACGCACCGGCCATGGTCGAGCCAGCCGTGCCGCAGCAGCATCTGGGGCACCTGGGTGGACTTGCCCGAACCGGTGGGCGCCCGGAGCACAAGGCGTCGGCAGGTTCGGGCCGCCGCCAGCAGGTCGGCTTCCAGTTCGTAAATGGGCAGCGAACGCGTCACGGGTGAATTATCCCGAAGCGATCGTCGGTGGCCAATCGGGGTTTTTCCTCGCGGCGATTTGTGCGGCTGGCCAGACTCGGGACGTGAGCTGGGAGATGGTGTTTGTGCTGGCGCTGCTGGCGGTGACCTTCGCGCTGATGGTCTGGGAGAAGATCGGGCTGGACCTGTGCGCGTTGCTGGCGATGTGCGCGTTGCTGGTGGCGGGGATTCTCACGCCGCAGGAGGCGTTTCAGGTGTTTTCCAACGACGCCCCGCTGACGGTAGCGTGCATGTTTGTGCTCAGCGCCGCGCTGGAGCGGACCGGGGCAATTGCGCAGATCGGGCGGTGGCTGCAGCGGTTCGGCGGGCGGAGCGACCTGTCGTTGCTGGCGGTGATGTTGCCGGTGGTGGTGTGCATTTCGGCGTTCGTGCTCAACACGCCGGTGGTGGTCGTGTTTTTGCCGATCATGATTTCGCTGGCGGCGCGGCGGGGCATCAAACCCTCCCGGCTGCTGATCCCGCTCTCGTTTGCGAGCATTTTCGGGGGCTGCTGCACGCTCATTGGCACTTCGACCAACCTGATCGTCAGTGCCACGGCGCAACGGCTGGGCCAGCCGCCGCTGGGGATGTTCGAGCTGACCAAGATCGGCGTCATTCTGGCGGCGGTGGGCCTGACGTATCTGTTGACGGTGGGCCGGCGGCTGTTGCCGGAGCGCGAGACGCTGGCTTCGATTCTGGGCTCGTGCAGCTCGCGCGAATACCTCACCGAAGTGGTCGTGATGCCCGGCTCGCGACTGATCGGCAAACGCCTCGGCGAGACGCTGCTCAAGTCGCTGCCCAACACCCGGGTGCTGGAGGTGGCGCGGGCGCAACACGCGCTGCAGCCGCCCTGGGATGACGTGGTCCTGCAGGCCGGCGACCGGCTGCGTCTGAGCACGGTGCTCAGTGCCGTGATGGAAATCAAAGACCTCAGAGGAGTCGAAATCCTCCCCCACGCCGAGCTGGGTCTGGCGCCGATGGGCGCCGAGCGTGCCCTGGTGGTCGAGAGCGTCATCGGCCCGAACTCCGAGCTGGCGGGCAAAACGATCGAGGAGATCAATTTCGGTCGTCGGTACGGCGTGCTGATTCTGGCGGTGCATCGGGAGGGGCGCAATTTGCGCGAGGATTTCAGTCGCGTGGCGCTGCAGTTTGGCGACACGATTTTGCTGGAGGGCCCGGAGACGGCGATTCAGAAACTGCAGGCGGACCGGAATTTTCTGCTGCTGACCGACGTGTGGCGTCCGGCGAACCGATGGAAGGCGGCGGCGGCGATCGGAGTCCTGGCGGCGGTGGTGATGCTGGCGTCGTGTCGGTTCCTGCCGTTGACGGTGTTGGGGCTGATGGGTGCCGTGGCGGTGGTGCTGGCCGGTTGCCTCAAAGTCGAGGACGCCTACGCGGCCATCAACTGGAAGATCCTGTTCATGCTTTTTGGGATGCTTTCGCTGGGTGTGGCGCTGGAGAAAACGGGCGCGGCGCATTTTCTGGCCAGCGGTTTGATCCATGGCGTCGGCTGGCTCGGGCCGGCCGCGGTGCTCTCGGCGGTCCACCTGTTGACGTCGGTGCTGACGGAATTTCTCTCGAACACCGCCGTGGCGGTGTTGTTGACACCGATCGTGGTGGATGCGGCGCTGGCTCTGGGGGTGGATGCGCGCCCGTTCATCATTGCGGTGGCGCTGGGCGCTTCGGCCAGTTTCGCCACGCCGGTCGGCTACCAGACCAACACGCTGGTCTATGGCCCGGGCGGATATCAGTTTCGCGATTTCGTGAAGGTCGGCCTGCCCCTCAACGTGCTGTTCTGGGTTCTGTCGAGCTGGCTCATTCCGCAGTTTTGGCCGTTTCACCCTTGAGGCCACGAAAGGCTGCCTGCCCGGCAAGCGCACTTTTGCACCGGGGCAACGGTGTTGCAACACGCCGGCGGCGAAGTTGTCCAAAAACTTGGCATTGCACCGCAGTGCGGGCCGGACCGCGCAAGGCACCGGGCCGGAGGCGAAACCAACGGCGGTTTCCGTTGTTCTACGGAAGGGCATCCGTGACAAAAGGCGGTTGTCCCGCCGGCTGCGGCATTGTCAGCGTTGAAAGACCGTGCCAAGCTGCGGTTGCGATTGAACCGGTTAAAAGCGGTCCGAAGCGTCGCTGCCGACGCGGATGCCGGCCGAGTTTAACGTGATACGAAAAACTAACATGAAAACGCGAGCGATTCGTAACAGGGCTTTTACGCTGGTGGAAATTATGATCGTCGTGGCGATCATCGGGCTGCTGGCGACGATCGCGATTCCGAACTTCATCCGCGCCCGAACCACGGCTCAGATGAACGCGTGTATCAACAACTTGCGTCAGATTGACGGGGCGATTCAG
>CAYXJB010000026.1:16128-21697 GCA_964465445.1 uncultured Verrucomicrobiota bacterium | reverse complement strand
CCGAGTTCGAGCATCGTGGCCGACCAGTCCATCGTCAGGCAATGCTGCGCCGTCACGCCGCCCGGCGCAATCCCCGCCGGCCAGTGCGCGATCCAGGGCACGCGGATGCCGCCTTCGGTGAGGTCCATCTTGCCGCCCACCAGCGGCCAGTTGTCGGAGAAGCGCTCGCCGCCGTTGTCGCTGGTGAAGACCACCAGCGTGTTGGTGTCCAAACCCCATCGCTGCAGAGCGGCCAGAATCTCGCCCACGCCCGCATCCAGCGCTTCGACCATCTGGACGTAGGTTTTGCGGTCGCCCTGCGTCCAGCCCCGGAGTGTGATCTGGTGGCGAGCGTCTTGTGGCCCCTGAATCGGCCAGTGCGGCGCGTTGAAGGCCACGTACAGAAAAAACGGCTCCTCGCGCATGGCTTCGAGAAAACGAATCGCTTCGCGGGTGATCAGGTGCGTCGAGTATCCCTCGATCTGCACCGGTTCGGTGTCGCGCCACAAATCGAGCTGCCCGTTGCGATCGCGATGGGTGACGTAGTCGTGGTTGCCGCCCAGCAGGCCGAAGAATCGTTCGAAGCCGTGCGCGTTGGGGCCGCGTTCGGGCGTGTAACCCAGATGCCATTTGCCCGAAAGGGCGGTGCGATAGCCGCGTTGGCGCAGGAGCGTGGCCAGCGTGGGTTCGCCCGGAGGCAGGCCGCAATGGGCCTGTTCGGGCGGTAGCGCCCATTCCAGGCCGGGCCGTTGCGGGTAACGACCGGTGTGCAGCGCCGCCCGCGTGGGTGTGCACACGGGGCCGTTGGCGTAAAAGTCCGTCAGCCGCACGCCTTCGCGCGCCAAACGATCCAGATTCGGCGTTCGGACATCGCGCGCTCCCTGGCAGCTCAGATCCCCGTAGCCCAGATCGTCGGCCATCAAGAAGACAAAGTTCGGCCCTCGCACCCCGCAGGCCGGCGGGGTGGCCGAAATCCATCCGACCACCAGGGCCAGAACGCGAATCGCTCGCATTGGCAAAGGCAAACTCAACCGCCGACCGGTGCGCTCGACGAGTCTCTTGTCGCAGCGAGGCCGTCCCCGGCTGATGCCGCCGCCGCGGCCCCGGCGTATTCGATGCCCAGCAAGCACACGTCGTCTTCGAACCTGCTGCCGCCGGCGAAGCGCCGCACTTCGGCCAGAATCGCGTCGAGCATTTCTCCCAAGGGCGCGTCGAGCTGTTGCTGCAAAGCCGCCATCAGGTGCGCTTGGGAATAGATCTCCTTGCCGCCCGGAGCGTGTACCTCGAGCAAACCGTCGGTAAACAGCAGGATCACGTCGCGCGGCGCCAGCGTGAGTTCGGCGGCCTTGTAGCGCGAGGTTTCGAACAATCCCAGCGCGGGCTGGGGCTCTGGTGAGGTCTTGCGCAGGGGCTCGATGCGCCCGGCGGCGCGGCGCAGCAGCAGGGGCAGGGGATGTCCGGCATGCGCGTAACGCACCCGGCCGGTGGCCGCGTCGGCGACCAGAAAGAACGCCGTGGTCAGAACCGGCGAGCCGGCGTGTTTGAGGATCGCAATCAGGTCGGAGTTAAGTTTGGTCAGGAACTGGTCGGGCTCGCGGGCCAGCGGGCGGAGTTCTTCCACCAGAGCGCGAATCATCGCCGCGACCAGGGCCGAACGCACGCCGTGGCCGGCGACGTCGCAAATGAACACGGCGGCTTCATAATCCGAAAGCGCCGTGACATTGAAAAAGTCGCCGCCGACCGTGCCGCTGGGCTGGTAGCGGTGCAGGAAGCGCAACGCGCTGGTTTCGGGCGCGCTGCCGGGCGGGAAGCCGGGCAATTGTTGCGGGAGCATGGCGCTCTGGATTTCGGCGGCCATTTTGAGGTCTTCCTCGATCTGGGCGTTTTTCCGCGCCAATTCCTTGCGGCGACGCGCCAGTTCGGCATTGGCCCGGCGCAATCGTTCCTCGGTCTGTTTCTGGTTGGTGATGTCCCAGAACATGCCCTGAATGCCCACCACCTGGCCCCGGGCGTCGAAGATCGGAATTTTGAGCACGTGAATGAACCGCTCTTCGGTGCCCTGGAAGCGGCTTTCCTCGATCTGTTCGAGCGTGCGCCCGGTTTGAATGACCCGCTGGTCGTCCTGGGTGCGTTCCTCGGCGATCTCGCGCGGCAGGAAATCGAACACGGTTTTGCCCAGGATCTCCTCGGGCGCTCGGCCGAGCACCTTGCAGAACTGCGGGTTCACGAAGGTGTAGCGGCCCTGCAGATCCTTGCGGAAGATGCACTGGGGCATCGTCTCGACCAGCGAATGGTAGAGCGCCTCCGATCGCCGCAGCTCCTCTTCCATCTGCCGCTCGCGGGTGATGTCCCAAAACATGCCCTGCACGCCGATGACCCGGCCCTCGGCGTCCTGCAGTGGCGTTTTGATGACCCGCACGTAAATCTTTTCCCGGCCGGGGTCCTGGTGTTCCTCGACGGTGTCGAAGGTTTCGCCCGTGGCCATCACGCGCAGATCGTCGGCGCGATACTTCTCGGCGAGCTCGCGCGGGAAAAAATCGAAATCGGTTTTGCCCAGGATCTCCTCCAACCTCCGGCCCAGCGCCTGGCAGAAGCGCTGGTTGGCAAAGGTGAAACGGCCTTCGCGATCCTTGCGAAAGATGTGCTGCGGCAGCGTCTCGACCAGCGAATGGTAGAGCGCCTCCGAATCCCGCAGGTTCTGCTCGGCCTGACGCCGCTGGGTGATGTCCTCGACGGTGCCCTCGTAGTAGAGCAGCCGGCCCTGCGCATCGCGAATCGCCCGGCAATTCTCCGAAATCCAGATGATGCTGCCGTCCTTGCGGTAGATTTGCGACTCGAAGCCCGTGAGCACGTCGCGCTCTTCCATGATGCGCTTGAACTCCTCACGTCGGCCGGGCTGCACGTAAAGCTTGCGTCCGATGTCGGTGATGCTGGCCATCAATTCCTCCGGCGAATCGTAGCCGTAAATGCGCGCCAGGGCCGGGTTGGCCAGCAGGTAACGGCCCTCGGGCGTCGTCTGAAAGATGCCCTCGACCAGGTGATCGAACAGGCTGCGGTACTTTTTCTCGGCTTCCAGCAGCGCCCGCTCGGCCGCCTGCCGTTCCAGCGCGTAGCGCATCGAGCGCAGCAACCAGCGCGGGCTGATCTGGCTCTTGACCAGATAATCCTGCGCCCCGGCGTGGACCACCTCCAGCGCCAGCGTTTCGTCGTCCACGCTGCCCAGCGCGATGATCGGCACCTCCGGCGCGCGCTCCTTCAGCAGGGCGATGTTCGGCAACCCGGCGCCGTCGGGCAGGAAAAACTCCAGCAACGTCAGGTCCAACCGCTCGCGCGCCAGCCGTTCCAGCGCCCCCACCAGCGTCGGCACCCACACCGCCTCTCGCACCAGATCGCGCGACTGCTCGAGCATGCCGCTCAGGGCTCGCGCGAACGGCTCGTCGTGCTCGACCAGCAGAACGCGAATCGGTTCGGTGATCATGGCTGCAGCTTGGCCCGGCGACCGGGCCGTCGGAGGTTGAACATGACAGCGGTTTTGGAGAGCGGCAAGCGGTTTGGACACGGCCCGCGGCGCGGCGGGTCGTCGCGCCGCCGGCGCGTTGGCCGCTTGCCCCGGGCCGCGATCCGGTTACCATGAGCCTGAATCGTCACCCATGCCGAGCGTGTACATCAAAACCTACGGCTGCCAGATGAACGAGCGCGACAGCGAAGCGCTGGCGGCGCAGTTGGTGGCCAACGGCTACAGTCTGGCGCCCTGTGAGGAGGCGGCGGATGTGGTGTTGTTGAACACCTGCAGCGTGCGCGATCACGCCGAGCAGACGGCGCTGGGCAAAATGAGCGCGCTCATCGGCGCGGCGCGCAAACGCCGCTCCGACCAGATTTTCGGTTTCCTGGGCTGCATGGCCCAGAGCCGCGGGCGGGAACTCATTGACCGGTTGCCCGACGTGGATCTGGTGCTGGGCACGCAAAAATACCATCGCGCCGCCGAGTACCTCGACGAGCTGCTCTCGGGCCGGCGCGACAAGGTCGTGGACGTCGAGGAGGAAGCCGGCAGCGAACGGACCATCCGCGAGCATTTGCCCAACGGCAACGGCGCGCGTGCCGTCACCGCCTACGTGAGCATCATGCAGGGCTGCAACCAGTACTGCACCTTCTGCATCGTGCCCTACACGCGCGGCGAGGAACGCAGCCGGCCGATCGAAGACATCGTGGCCGAATGCCGCGAACTGGTCGCTCAAGGTGTTCGGGAGGTGACGCTCCTGGGCCAGATCGTCACCAGCTACGGCCGACGCGAGCTGCCGCGGCGCGATGGCAAGTCGCCCTTCGTGCAGTTGCTCGAAGCGATTCATCAGATCGAAGGACTCGAACGTATTCGCTTCACCGCGCCCCATCCGAAAGGCTACGGCGATGACCTGATCGAGGCCTATGGCCGCCTGCCGAAGCTGGTCGAACACGCGCATTTGCCCGTCCAGAGCGGCAGCAATCGCATCCTCAAACTCATGCACCGCGGTTACACCCGCGAACGGTTTTTGGAGATCGTCCAGAAGTTGCGCCGCGTGCAGCCGGGCATCGGCCTGAGCACCGACATCATCGTGGGGTTTCCGGGCGAGACCGAGGAAGACTTCGAACAAACACTCTCGCTGGTGCGCGAGGTCGAGTTCGATCAGGCGTTTCTGTTCAAGTATTCGCCGCGCCGGGACACGCCTGCGGCGGCGATGTCCGAACAGGTGCCCGGCCCGGTGCTCGAGGAACGGCATCAGCGCCTGCTGGCGCTCATGAACGAAATCGGTCGGCGCAAATACGGCGCGTTCGTCGGCCGGCAGGTCCAGATTCTGGTCGAAGGGCCCAGCAAACGGAATCCGGCCCGGATGATGGGCCGCACTCGCTGCAACAAAATCGTCGTGTTCGACGGCAGCCCGCGCCATCGCGGCCAGTTGCTCGATGTGCGCATCACGCGGGCGGGCAGCTTCACCCTTTACGGCGATCCGGCGATTCACGGCTTTTGAGTGGCGCGAGCCGGCGATGCCCCCTCGGCCTGCAGACAAGCGCCCGCACGGCAAAGGGGGTGAAAGCCCCCGGCCGGCGCTGGCCCGCAGATCGGTGACCGAGCGGGCGCGATGAATTTTTGCTTCTTTCAGTCGCGGGCCTTGCGCATCTTGCGCCCGCGTTGAACGCGCTGATGAGATTGTCCGTGCTGTCCATCTTGCTGGGATTGGGCGTGGCGCTGCCGCAGATTTACGGTCTGCTGCGGCCGGCGGCGTTCGCCGCCGCAGCGCGCCGATTTCCGCGCAATCGAACCGCCGGCATCGCGCTGATGACGCTGGGCACGCTGTGGTTTCTCTGGAACGTGTGGCGGGAGCCGATCGCCGATTTCGCGGCGGCCAAGCCGTATTTGATGCTGGGTTTTGCGGCGGTGGGATTCGGAGCATGCGTGTTCGTGCAAGATTTTCTGGCGGTACGCGGGCTGGCGGTGGTGATGTTGTTGCTGGCTAAGCTGATGGTGGATACAGGCCGACCGCACCTGGGCGAGACGCCCTGGGTTTTGCTGATTCAAATCTGGGCTTACGTGCTGGTGCTGGCCGGCATGTGGTTT
>CAYXJB010000026.1:0-16088 GCA_964465445.1 uncultured Verrucomicrobiota bacterium | reverse complement strand
CTGCTGCACTGGGCCACGGCCACGGAACGGCGCGTGCGCATCGGCAGCGCCATCCGCCTGGCGTTCGCGCTGCTGGTGATTGGGCTGGGCCTGACCGCGTTTCGGGCAATGTGAACGCCGCCACAGCCGCGTAGAACCGGTTGGCGGCCGACGGTTTCGGGCGATGCAAGCGCCCCGGGGACCCAATCGAATCCTGGTGATCCGCGGCGGAGCGATCGGGGATTTCATCCTCACGTTGCCGGCGCTCGCCGCGTTGCGCCGGCACTTTGCCCATGCGCGACTTGAAGTGCTGGGTTACCCGCACATCGCGCAACTGGCCGTGGCCGGCCGGCTGGCGGATCACGTCGAACCCATCGAAGCGCCGGGGCTGGCGGGCTTTTTCGCACCGGACGGCGAGCTTTCGCCACGCTGGGTCGGGTATTTCGCGCGCTTTGACCTGATCGTCTCCTACCTGTTCGATCCGGACCGGATCTTCGAACGGAATGTGGCCCGTTGCACCACCGCGCGATTCATCGCCGGACCGCATCGGCCCGATGAACGCCAGCCGGTTCACGCCACCGACGTGTTTCTCAAGCCGGTGCATCGGCTCGGGATCCGAGTGACGGAAACGGTGCCGCGGCTCACCTTGTCGGTCGCGACGGCGATAACAGCAAACCGGCTGGCGCTGCACCCGGGCAGCGGCAGCGAAAAGAAAAACTGGCCCGAAGAACGCTGGGCCAGCCTGTTGGACGAACTGGTCCGTGAGACGACGATCGAGTTTCTGCTTGTCGGAGGCGAGGCAGAGCGCGACCGGCTCGATCGCCTGGCCGCTGGCTTGCCCTCGTCGCGGCTGGCGGTGGCGCAAAGCCAACCCCTCGTGACACTGGCCGAAGCGCTCTCGCGATGCATCGGATTTGTCGGGCATGACTCGGGCATTTCGCATCTCGCGGCCGCACTGGGTTTGCCCTGTGTGGTTTTGTGGCCCGAAACACCGGAAGCCGTCTGGCGCCCGCTGGGACAACGCGTCCGCCTTGTGCGAGATCCCGAAGGCATTCGCCGGCTGCCCGTCGAACGGGTTCGGATCGAAGTCCGGCAACTGTTGGAGTCGCAAGGCCGTTGAACCGATTCGCACCGGCAGCGATGGGCCGGGCCGGGCGGATCAGGATACCGGCGCGACGATCACTTCGATGCCCTTTTGCCGGAGTTGCTCGACCATCTCCGCAGGCGCGCCGCTGTCCGTGACGATCACGTCAATCGGCTCCAAATCGCACAGGGGCAGGACCGAGCGCCGACCGAATTTGGTGTGATCCAGGCACATGATGACCCTGGCGGCCGCACGCATCATCGCCAGTTGGATGTCAATCAGCAGCCCGTGCGAGTTGGTCAACCCCTCGAGCGTGATACCGCCGGCGCTCATCACCGCCACATCGGCGTGCATTCTGGAAAACGCCTCGACCGCCAGCGGCCCCACCAGCACGCCCAGCCGCGGATACAACACCCCACCGCTCAAAACCAGCTCCACACGCGTCGCCGACGCAAACAGGTTGGCCACCGGCAATGAATTGGTCACGATTTGCGGCGCCTTGTCCTCGAGATTGCGTGCGACGTGATAGACCGTCGTGCCGGCGTCAATGATCACGCTCTGGTTGGGTCGGATCAGTTCCGCACACGCCCGACCGATCGCTTCCTTCTCGGCCAGTTGATGCGTGTCGCGTGCCGAGAACATGAACTCGTCGGATCGGGGTGTCAGAATCCGCGCACCGCCATGCGTGCGTTTGACCGTGCCGGCAGCTTCCAAAACCGTCAGATCTCGCCGGACTGTGGACACGGATGCGCCGACATGACGCGCAAGCTCTTCGAGCGAGGCGAATTCGACCTGCTGGAGGTAGGCTTCCAAGCGGTGTTGGCGCTCTTCTGGCGACATTCGCGCACGGTTTTGACACATTCAGGAAGAATTTGCAAGATTTTTGTTGACTTTGATTCGATTTCGGTCAAAATTCGGCTCAGATATGGCACTGGCCGCGCCAGTACATCGGGCCGTGGTCGAGCATTTGGTCCGGCAGGCGGTTTATGCCCGGTTGGGCAAGCCGCTGCCGCGGATGGCCACTGCGCCCAATCCCTTGGTGGTCAACATCAGCGCGCGGCACTGTCACCTCACGCAGGAGGCGGTCGAGGCGCTCTTTGGCAAGGGACACCAACTGCGAGTGCACCGCTGGCTGTATCAGGAAGGGCAGTTTGCGGCGCAAGAGACTGTGACGCTGATTGGGCCGCGCAGTCGGGTGATTTCGAATTTGCGGATTCTCGGCCCGTGTCGCTCGCTCAACCAGGTCGAGCTGGCGTTTACCGATGCGATTGCGTTGGGGTTCGACATTCCCCTGCGTCTCTCGGGCGACATCAAGGGCACGCCCGGCTGCATGTTGATGGGGCCGGCGGGCTTTTTTGAGTTGAAGGAGGGCGTCATTCGTGCGCTGCGGCATGTGCACATGAGTCCGGAGGACGCGGCGTTTTACGGGGTGAAAAACGGCGATGCGATGCGGTTGAAGGTTGGCGGCGACTGTGCGTTGGTGCTCGAAAAAGTGCTCTGTCGGGTGGACAAGGCCTTTCGGCTGGAGGTGCACATTGACACCGATGAGGGCAACGCGTGCAACCTGCGACCCGACACGCCGTGCGAGCTGCTGAAATGAAAGCCTACTACGCACACCCGGATGTTTTCCTCTCCCGGCCTGGCTGCGAGTTGGCGGCGGGCAGGGCGCGCGGCCCGGCTTTTTGGACGAAGCGATTTTTGGAGCGAACCTTTAACCCTCAACCCTGGAACGAACCATGAGCGAAGCGATTGGCATGATTGAAACCAAGGGCTACGTCGGCAGCGTCGAAGCCAGCGATGCGATGTGCAAGGCGGCCAACGTGACCCTTGTCAAAACCATTCCCATCGGTGGCGGTTTGATCACCGTCATCGCCAAGGGCGACGTTGGCAGCGTCAAAGCCGCGGTGGATGCCGGTGCGAAAGCCGCCGCCAAGGTGGGTGAACTGGTCAGTTCGCACATCATTGCCCGGCCGCACGAAGACCTGCTCAAGGCCTTCATCGGCAACACACCGACACAAAAGTAACCCTCAGAACCTTCAACCTCTCGGACATCTATGGCACAGCAAGCGGTTGGAATGATCGAATGTCGGGGACTCTGCGCCCTGATGGAAGCCTGCGACGCCGCGCTCAAGGCGGCCAACGTCACCATGACCGGTTGGGAAAAGATCGGCAGCGGCTACGTCACCGGCTTTTTCCGCGGCGATGTGGCTGCGGTCAAAGCGGCCACTGACGCCGGGGCGGCCGCCGCTGCACAGGTCGGCACGGTCATCGCCGTTCAGGTGATTCCGCGTCCGCACGAGGATCTGCCGAATCTGGGTCGCTGGTTGCAATGAGCGGCTGAGCGATTCCGCCGAGCCAATGCGAGTCGGCCCGAAGAACCTTCGCCAACGCCCGTGAAAATCCTCGTGGCCAACATCGGCAGCACCTCGCTCAAGTGGCGGCTTTTCGACTTCGCACAACAGGCCGAGCGGCTGGTGCACAAGGGTGCGCTGGAGCGGGTGAGTAATTACCCCAAAGCCATCGAGGACTGTTTGCAACAACTCGCTGCTGCCGGTGCGCTGGGCGACGAAAGCGAGCTGGCCGCTGTGGGATTCAAGACCGTGATCGCCAAAGACATCACCGGCTGCGTGTTTCTGGACGATCGGGTATTGGCGGCGATGGAGGCCTTCAACGACCTGGCGCCGGCTCACAATCCGGCCTACGTCACCGGCATCCGGCTGTTTCGGCAGCGGCTGCCGCGCGTGCCGATGGTCGGCCTGTTCGAGACCGCGTTCTATCAATTCGCTCCGGAAGCGATGATGCGCTATGCGGTGCCGCCGGCGTGGCATCAGGTCGGCGTGCGGCGCTGGGGGTTTCACGGCGCGAGCCACAAATTCATCGCCGAACGCTCCGCGGAATTGCTGGGTCGGCCCGACGTGGCCGAGCGGGTGCGACGTCTTTATCCGGAGCGGGGTCGCACACCGGTGAACGATCCGCCGCTGCGGGTGATTTCCTGCCATCTGGGCGGCAGCTCCAGCGTCAGCGGCATCCGCAACGGCATTGCCATCGGCAACAGCTTCGGCATGAGTCCGCAATCGGGCTTGCCTCACAACAACCGGGTGGGCGACCTGGACGCCGAGGCCATTCCGTATGCGGTTCGGGCGCTGGGAATCACGCTGGAGGAAGCGAGGCGGCAGCTTTCTTCCGAGGCGGGGCTCAAGGGCCTGAGCGGGGTTTCCAACGACATTCGCGACATCCTGGCGGCCGCGCGAACGGGCCATGCCGGCGCGCAGCTTGCGCTGGATGTGCTGGTCGCCGGAGTGCGGCACTGGATCGGCGCGTACTTTTTTGAAATGGGCGGGGCCGAGGCGATCGTGTTCACCGCGGGCATCGGCGAGAATCAGCCCGAAATCCGCGCCGCCGTTTGCGCCGGGCTGCAAGCGCTGGGCATCGAACTGGACGCCGCGCGCAACGAGGCCACGCGGGGCAGCGAAGCGCTGATCAGCACGCCGACCTCAAGGGTGCGGCTGATGGTGATCCCGACCAACGAGGAACTGGTCGTGGCCCGCGAGACCAAACGGCTGCTTGAAACCACGCGAAATTGACCCATGCAAATCCTTTGGCTCAGCGCCTCGACGTCCGGCCGGTCCAGCCTTTCCGCGGCCGATCGGTTCGACGCGCGAGTGCGTTTTGGTTTAAACCCTCAACCTCAACTCTGGAACTGAACCATGCCTCAAGCAATTGGACTCATTGAAACGCGCGGTTTGGTGGCCCTCGTCGAGGGCACCGACGCGATGCTCAAGGCGGCCAACGTGCAGTTGGTCGGCCCGATGATGCAAGTGGGCAACGCCCTGGTCTCGGCCTGTGTGGTGGGCGACGTGGCGGCCGTCAAAGCTGCCACCGACGCCGGCGCGCAGGCCATCAAGGCCATCAAGGGCGAACTGGTCAGCGTCCACGTCATCGCCCGACCGCACAGTGACGTGGAAGCGGTGTTGCCGAAGAAGAAATGAACCGAAGTCAAATCCCGTCGCGGTCCGAACCGCGCGGCGGGGCGGAGCGGTCCTGCCGCTGCACCGTCGCCGGTGCGGGCCGGTGTTCGACCGGGCGCGACGTTCACCCTTAACCAACCGGGGCCATGTTTCTTGCCAGGGTCGAAGGGGCCATTGTGGCCACCAAAAAGGATTCGCACATGGACGGGCGCAAGCTGCTGTTGCTGCGCCCGCAACTGGTGGACGAGAAAGACCCCACCAAATTCCGCCCCGGCGTCAACACCATCGTGGCGGTGGACAGCGTCGGAGCGGGGCTGGGCGAGATGGTGCTCTTCACGCAGGGCAGCAGCGCCCGGCTGGCTCCGGGCATGCGCGACGCGCCGGTGGACGCGGTGATCGTCGGGATCGTGGACAGCGTGGATGTGCTGGGCAAACAAATCTACACGGCCAAATCCCCCTAGCGGGTCGGTTCGGGCGTGAGCGCGCCGGACGCGCCGCGCGCCCCCGGGCCGTCGAGGACCAACGTGTTTGAACCATGAGCGCCGTAAACGAAGCCCTGATTCGGGATGTGGTTGCCGAGGTGCTGGCGCGGCTGGGTGCGGCAACTCCGGCGTCTGCCGGCTCGACGCAACCTCCGGCCGCGGGCGCCGCTGCTGACAGCGGCGAGACCTGTAGTTGCACCCGCGCGCCGGCCAAAACCACGCCGGCGGCTCGCGGCAAGTTCGGCGTTTTCCAGGACGCCAATGAAGCTTGCGCCGCGGCGCAGGAGGCGTTTCTGCTGCTCAAGCAAAAGGGCGTCGCCGCGCGCCGGCGGATCGAAGAAATCGTCAAGACCCTCGCGGATCGAAATGCCGAAGCCTGGGGCAAACTCGAGCTCGAAGAAACGCGCATCGGCCGGCTCGATCACAAGATCGAAAAGCTCAAAATCATCCGGCTCGTGCCGGGCGTGGACTGGTTGCATCCGGACGGCCTGAGCGGCGATCACGGCATCACGCTCGAAGAGTACACGCCCTTTGGTGTGATCGGGGCCGTCACCCCCAGCACGCATTCGGTGCCCACGCTCAGCGGCAACATCGTCAACATCGTCGCCGCCGGGAACGCCGTCGTGTTCAATCCGCATCCGGCGGCGGCCCGTTGCGCCGTGACCGCGGTGCGCGCCTACAACGAGGCGATCTACCGGGAGACCGGCATCGAGAACATCGCCTGCATCATCGAACAGCCCACGTTGGAGTCGTTCAACGCGATTTGTCGGCACGAGGCGGTGCGGTTGTTGCTGGTGACCGGCGGGCCGGGCGTGGTCAAGGCGGCGATGCAGACGGGCAAACGCGCCATCTGCGCCGGACCGGGCAACCCGCCCGTGCTGGTGGACGACACCTGCTGTCTCAAGCGCGCCGCCCGCGCCATCATCCAGGGGGCGGCCTACGACAACAACCTGCTGTGCATCGGTGAGAAAGAGGTGTTCGTGCTCGATTCAGTGGCCGACCGGCTCATGGCGGAAATGGAACAGCAGGGTGCGGTGCGATTGAACGCCAACCAGTTGGAGCGGCTCACCAAAGCGGCGTTCACTTTCAAACCCGGCGAAGGCGGCGGTTGTCCGCACGCCACGGTCAACAAGGAGTTCATCGGCAAAGACCCGATCGTGCTGGCGCGGGCCGCCGGGGTGGACATCAAGCCCGACACGCAACTGCTCTTTGCCGAGACGGATGCCAGACACCCGTTCGTGCTGGAGGAGCAGATGATGCCGTTCCTGCCGATTGTGCGCGTCAAATCGGTCGAGGAAGGCATCGCCGCTGCGCGCCAGGCCGAGCACGGTTACAAACACACCAGCATCATTCATTCGCACGATGTCGAGCACATGACCGCCATGGCGCGGGAGCTGGACACGACGTTGTTCATCAAGAACGGCCCGTGCATGGCGGGGTTGGGACTGGGCGGCGAAGGTTATCTGAGCTATTCGATCGCCACGCCCACGGGCGAGGGTGTGACCAATCCGAAAACCTTCTGCCGCGTGCGCCGGTGCGTGATGGTGGACAACCTCAGGATCTATTGAACCGGGTATGCTTCTGGCGCGTGTCGAAGGCAACGTGGTGGCGACCCGGAAACATCCGAGTCTGGAAGGCTGGCGGCTGGTGATTTGTCAGCCCATCGGCACTGATGGCCGCCCGGAAGGCTCGCCCCAGATCGCCATTGATGCGCATGGAGCGGGTTTGCACCAGCAGGTGGTGATCTCCTCCGACGGTGCGGCGGCGCGCAAGGTCGTGGGCGACGAATCCAGCCCCGTGCGCTGGATGATCATCGGAGTGGTGGACGAGCGCGAGCCGGGGGTGCGCGTATGAAACTGGGTCGGGTCATCGGACGCGTGACGTTGAGCCGCTGCGTGCCGGCGTTCGTCGGCGGGCGATTCCTGATCGTCAGCCCGTTCGGCCCGGAGCAGTACGAGCGCGGCCTGGATGCGCCGTTGAGCTTTGGCAAAGACCCCAGCCTGGTCGTGTACGACAACCTTGGCGCCAACCTCGCCCAGGTCATCGGTTACGTCGAGGGCCGCGAGGCGGCGCAACCGTTCGCGGTCCCCACGCCGGTGGACGCCATCAATGCCGCGCTGGTGGACGAGATGTTTTATTCGCCGTTGCGATGAAACGGGTGATCAGCGTTCGCGATCTTCAGGAGATGGTGCGTCAGGGTCATGACCCCGGCGCGCTGCCGGCTGATGCCATCCTGACGCCCTCGGCGCGCGATTTTCTGCAGGAACTGCAGCGGGCCGGCCCGGGGCGGCCGGCGACCGGCAGCGGCACTGCCGCCTCTGAAAGCGCTCCGCCGGCTCGGCCGCTCAGCTCCCGTTCGCCCCGGGCCGAGCTGGAGGCGTTTTTCAATTCGCCCTACGCACTGCAACTCAAGGAACAGATTTGCGACATCGGCCGGCGTCTCTGGCAACGGGCGTATGTGGACGGCAACGGCGGCAACATTGCCATCCGGGTGGGCGAGGACCTGGCGCTGTGCACGCCCACGCTGGTGAGCAAGGGCTTCATGAAGCCCGAGGACATGTGCCTGGTGGATTTCGAGGGCAACCAGCTCCTGGGCCACAAAAAACGCACCAGCGAAATCCTCATGCACCTGCAGATCATGCAGCGCCAGCCCAAGGCTTTGGCCACGGTGCATTGCCATCCGCCCTATGCCACGGGCTTTGCGGTGGCGGGGATCGAACCGCCCACGTGCATTTTGCCGGAGTTCGAGGTCTTCTGCGCCGTGGCTGTGGCACCGTATCGCACCCCGGGCACGCCGGAGATGGGCAAGCTGGTCGCCGATCTGGTGGCCGAGCACAATACGATTCTGATGGCCAACCACGGCGCCGTGGCCTGGAGTCACATCAGCGTCGAGGACGCGTATTTCAAGATGGAGATTCTGGAGGCGTATTGCCGCACGGTCCTGGTGGCGGCGCAATTGGGTCGGCCGCCGAACACCTTCACGCCGCAGCAATTGCAGGAACTGCTCAAAATCAAACAAAGCCTCGGCATCCCCGACCCGCGGTACGGGCTCAAGGAATGCGAGCTTTGTGACAACGACCAGTGGCGTCCGGGTGTCACCTGCGCCGTGCCTCCGCGCCAAACGCCCGAAGCGGGCCTGGACCCGGAAGCCGAAGCCGCCGTGCAGGCGATCACCGACCAGATCATGGCGCGACTCAAGTCGTGAACGGCCCTCTTTGCAACGCCCGCAGGTTTCGCCGCGACGGCGACGCCCCGCCGCCCGTGGGCTGGCCCGATGAGTTCCGGACATGAAGTCGCTGGACGCCAAACTGGCTCAAATCCGCGCCAACCCGCGCTCCCGCGCCTTTATCCTCGCCGACGCCAAGGATGCGGACATGGCCTTCGGCGTTCGTGCGCCCGGGCCGCGCTCGTATCTGTCGGCGCGTGGGGCGCGTCCGGCGCAATTCTCGCCGGAGGTCTGGACGCGGGAGGAATTCGGTTACCGCAACCTGCCGGAGTTTTTGGACATCATTCGCGAGATCGTCCATCAGGGCGTGGTGGACATCATGCTCATGTCCGCCTACGTGAGCGAGCAGCTCACCATCAAGGAAGGGCTGTTCCGCAACTCGCACGTCACCCCGGCGGTGCGCGCCAACGACACGACCGACATCTGGGTCGTGCGCCACGGCTGTTACACCCGCGAACCCTCGCAGCCGTTCCGCACCGCGAGCATTGACCACATCCAGTGCGGCCGGGTCGAGTGCGAGCGCGATGGGGGCGAATTTCCCGGCGCGAACCTGGGGCTCTACTCGATCACCTATCTCAACGATCTGGAGCACGACCGCGCCGCCCTGCAGACCTACAAGGCGTTTCGCGAAGAAGCCGAGCGCAAGGGTTTCCGCCACTTTCTCGAGGTCTTCGATCCCAACGTCGAAAGCGGCATCCCGTCGGAAAAACTCGGCGAGTTCATCAACGACAACATCATTCGCACGTTGGCCGGTGTGCCCGAAGCCGGCAGGCCGCTGTTTCTAAAAATCGTCTATCACGGCCCGAAAGCGATGGAGGAACTGGCCCAGTACGATCCCAACCTCATCGTCGGCATCCTCGGTGGCAGCGCCGGCACGACCTACGACGCCTTCAAACTCATCCATGACGCCCAGAAATACGGCGCGCGCGTGGCCCTGTTCGGCCGCAAAATCAACAACGCCGAACACCAGCTCGCGTTCATCGAAATGCTGCGGCTGATTACCGATGGCCGCATCTCGCCCGAAGAAGCCGTGCGCGCCTACCACGGCGTGCTCCAGGCCAGGGGCATCAAACCGCACCGCTCGCTGGAGGAGGACCTGAGGCTCACCGACCCGTCCATGCAGTACGACGGCAGCGCGGCTCGACGCGCGACCAGCCTGCCACCAGCCAGACTCGGCACGCGTCCGAGCGCAACCGCGGTCGCCGCCTCCGGACCGCTGTCCAAACCGTCGCCTCCGGACGCCTCCTGGCCCAAACGGCCCGACGGTTCGCCGGATTTTGCGAACATGACCAGCGCCCAGCGGTTGGCCTATGACCGATGGCGATTGTCGCGCTTCGAGTGATCCAATGAGGGCCGCCCGTGGTCGGATCGAATGTCGGCGATCGGCTTGGGGTGGGAGCGGGTCGAGCGCCGCTGCCGCGGTGTGGAGTCGCGATGCGGTTCAGAGTGCGCTTGCGCCCGCCGGGCGAGGGGCTAAAATCATGGTGCTGTCGGGAGGCGGGGTAGCCAAGTGGTAAGGCAGGGCTCTGCAAAAGCCCCATTCGTCGGTTCGATTCCGACCCTCGCCTCCAACCTGTCCGGCACGGAGGCTTTGCCCTCGGCGGCCCGAGCGTTCAGAGGATGTTCGCCGCCAGTTCGGCCAGCTCGGAGCGTTCACCCTTCTGCAGTTCCACGTGTGCGGCGATGGCCTGATCGCGAAACCCGTTGACCACGTGGTTGAATCCGTTGGAGGCCGAGTCCACGTACGGGTTGTCAATCTGGTAGGGGTCGCCGGTGAAAACGATTTTGGTGCCGTGGCCCACGCGGGTGATGATGGTTTTGACTTCCAGGGGCGTGAGATTCTGCGCCTCGTCAATGATCATGAACTGATTGGCGATGCTGCGGCCGCGGATGTAGCTGAGCGCCTCGACGACGATGCTGCCGGAGCGGAGCAGATCGGCGCTGCGCCGGTGCTCGTGCCCCATGTTCAGGTCGCTGAGCATCTCCAGCGCGTCGTGGATCGGCTGCATCCAGGGGGCGAGCTTTTCCTCCAACGTGCCGGGCAGAAATCCCAGTTCCCGGCCCATCGAAATGGTCGGCCGTGCCACCACCAGCCGGCGATATTCCCGGTCCTGCACGGTGCGTTTGAGTCCGGCGGCCATCGCCAGCAGCGTCTTGCCCGTGCCGGCCTTGCCCATGAGCGTGACCAGTTTGATGCGATCATCCAGCAGCGCGTCGAAGGCGAAGTGTTGTTCGCGATTGCGCGGCTTGATGGCCCAAACGCCCTCCCGGCTCTCGATGATCGGCACCAGCCGACACCCGGTCGCATCCACCCTGGCCAGCGCCACGCGGCGGGGATTGGTCTCGTCCAACAGCGCGCAATACTCGTTGGGGCAATAGCGCCGGCCCTCGGGCAGCTCCAGTTCGCCCGCGGCCCGGAACGCCGCCAGCCGCTCCGGTCGAACCGGCCACTCGAACATGCCGGTGTACAGGTCCTGAATTCGCACACGGTCGGATTCGTAATCCTCGGCCGGCAGACCCAGCGCGTCGGCCTTGATGCGCAGGTTGATGTCCTTGCTCACCAGAATGGTGCGGCGACGCGGCTCGCGCCGTTGCACGTGCAGGCACAACGCCAGAATCCGATCGTCCACCGACTGCGCCCGGGCGCGTCCGTTGCCGTTGCGACCGGGACGCGGCGAGACCAGCACGCGCAGCCGTCCGCCGTTGGGCAGCGGTACGCCCTCGCTCAGGCGGCCCTGGGCGCGGTAACCGTCGAGCATGCGCGAGACGGTCCGCGCGTTCTGGCCCAGCTCGGTGGATTCGCGTTTGAACCGGTCTATCTCTTCAATGACCTCGATGGGAATCAGCACGGTGTTGTCCGCAAAACTCAACAGCGAATGCGGATCGTGCAGCAGCACGTTGGTGTCCAGAACGTAGTTTTTCATCCGGAAGGGAACACGGCTTCGACGCCGGCGCCCGAGCGCGGGCGCGGCTCAACGCCATTCGCTGCAGCGGGTGCGGCTCATGCGCCGGTGCCATTCGCAAACCCGCGGTCGGGACAGCGGCAGCGCGTAATGCCCGGTGTAGAGGAAATTGCCCAGCATCCCGAACAGGTCAAAATCCACAAAGCGCGGGCGGACATCCAACAGAAACGGTCGGTGGGCGAGCATTTGCTCGAAGGGCAGCAGCCGTTCTTCGAGCATCGCCAGCAGTTCCGGCTCCTGCGCGCGCCAGCGCTCCAGACAGCCGCGACCGAACTTGCGCTCCTTGTGCCGGACAAACGCGCACTGGTCGGCCCTGGGCACCACCTCGCGCCAGTGAATGTCGGTGAGTTTGAAGCACGGTTCTTCGATCTCGTTCTCGATGTTGCGCCACAGGATGAACTGTATGCCCTCAAGTTCCGGCGGAAACAACCCCAGACCGAATTTCCCGTCCAGGTACTTGGCGATGACCTGCGACTCGTCGCTGGTCTCGAACACCACGGTGCGTCCGTCCCGTATGATCGGCACCCCGTAGTAGCGTTCGCGGGTCAGCTTCCAGACCAGGGAACGGTCGCCACTGGGAATGTTGGTGATTTTGAAGCGCGCGCCGGCAAATTCCAGAATGCGTCGTTGCGCGATGCAGAACGGACTCCACGGAAACTGGATCAACTCGATCATCGTCGCAATGTTCTGGCGATTGCCCCGACACTAGAAACCGACCGCGTTGCTGACAAGGGCAAAGCCCGCTCCGGTCGGGCGAAACGATACACCGGGGACGACCGCGCGGCGCAACGGCTGCTGCGGTGGATTGCCCCAGGGGTGGAATGCTCGGTGGGTCGCTTCAGGGGTGCGGCTTTTTCCAGATCGGCACGAGCCGTTTCATCTCGTCTATGAGCCACTGGCAGGCGGCAAACGCCTCGGCGCGATGCGGGGCTTGAACTTCGACCCAGAGCGAAGGTTCGCCGGCCCTGACCACACCGATCCGATGTACCACCCGGACCGAGCGGACCGGCCAGCGTGTCTGGATCTGGTCGAGGATGCGATGGAACTGGTGTTCGGCCATTTTCTGGAACGCCTCGTATTCGAGGGCGGTGATGGGCCGGTCTTGTTCGACGTCACGCACCACGCCCAGAAAACGCACCACCGCCCCGGCCCGGCCATCGAAGCGAGGGCCCGCTTGCAGGCGCGCCTCGTCAATCGGCTCGCTGGTGATGATCACTTCCCGCTGCATGCTCGGGCGGACGCGAGTGAAAAAACATTGCCGGAGCGACGGACTCCCGGCCCGTACGCGCGATCGGGTTGGCAGTTGATGGGTGCGTTTGACACGGCTCAACCACCCTGCACCGGCGGAAACAGCGCCACCTCGTCGCCTTCCTGCAGGACGTATTCGCGCGGTTGATATTCCACGCCCACGGCCAGCAATGTGGCGTGGCGCATCGGCGCCAGACGCGGGAAACGAGCCATCAACCGCTCATGAAGCTCGCCGACCGTCGTTCCCTCCGGCAACACCTCGGTTGTGACCGCGCAACCGGTCAGGTCTTTGAACCACGAGTAAAAATTGACGCGAACCTGCATCATGAAATACGGATCAACGCCGGCGACGAGTCCGGGCGGACGGCCGAGCCCCGGGCAACGCCGCACCGCCGGCGCCGTTGTAAATGTGCGGGTGCAGCACGCCCACAAAGGGCAGATTGCGATACCGTTCGGCGTAGTCCAGTCCGTAGCCCACGACGAACACATCCGGAATGCGAAACCCGATGTAATCGGCGCGCACCGGTTCGACGCGCCGGGCCGGCTTGTCCAGCAGCACGCACACGCGGATGCGCCGCGGCCGGAGCGCGCGCAGCCGCGCCAGCACACGACTGAGCGTGCGACCGGTGTCCAGAATGTCATCCACCACCAGCACGTCGCGCCCGCGCACATCCATGCGCAGCTCCTTGGTGAACACCAGCTCGCCCGGCGTCGTGCCCGCACCGTAACTGGACACGCCCATGAAATCGAGCCGCAGCGGCAGCGACAAATGCCGGATCAGATCGCCCAGGAACATGACCGTGCCGTTGAGCAGCGAGACAATCACCATCTCGCGCCCGCGGAAGTCCCTTTCAATGGCCCGCGCCATCGCACGGATGCGCCGGATGATTTGCTCCTCTGTGATGAGCACCCGGGCGATGTCCTTGCGCCAGGCCGGCGGCACGTTGCGGCCGGCGAACCGTTGGCTGATGCGCGGTATTTTCATCCGCTCAAATTATCCCCGCCCGGGGAGCGGCTGCCGAGGAAATTTTGGTCGGTGACCAGCGCCGGGCGGCGTCCCGATGGTTGCGCGCAGGAGCAGCGCGGCGGAATGCATCGGCTCACCGCGCGGTGTTTCAACCTCGCCGACTCTGGCCCCCGACGAGAATCGCCAACGATCGCGCTGGAAGAACAAAGCCCCGGTCCTGAACGCGCGCCCGGATTACAGCAGCCGCAGATAGACGAGGTAGAAGGAGCTGTTGGCCGGCGGCACGGGCAGAATCAACTCGAACGTGTTCGGTAACAGCGGCGCGGCCACCGGCCCGGTCGCGGGCACGTCGGTGAACGGCGCGTGCACGTCGGGCGCCGCTTTGACGCCGAACTGAACCCGGTTGATGTAAAGCCCGGGCCAGTTAAACCGCAGTCGGATTTGTGTGCCGTCGGGAATCAATTCAAGATACGGTCGCGTGAAACTCACGGGCGGCACGGCAGGGCGGCCCAGCGGATCGCGCGGATCGGAGCCCTCGAACATTTCCTGCAGATTCTGGTACCCGTCGCCGTCCCAGTCGCCAAAGGCATCCTGCGTGTCGCCAAAGATCAGCCGTTCCCACGTGTCCACCAGCAGGTTGCCATCGAGGTCCGAATCGCTCGCCAGGGGAATGCCGGTGAGGCTGACGGAGATGACCTCCAGCGCCAGGCTGCCGGGCGGAGAGGTCAGGTCGGCGAACGCGCGGACTTGCAACAAACTGCCGGGCAACACGGCAAACGAATCGGGCAGGTCGTAGGGCGAGCCGTCGGCCTTGTAGAGCTGCACCGATGTGCTGCCTGGATAGAGCGTGAACTGGATTTGCGACGAGCCGCCGCCCGGCAGCGTTGCGACGACCAGGACGTTGGTCACCGGCCGCGGCGGCACGGCGGCCAGGATGCTTTGCGCGCCGGCAAACGCGCTGGCGAAGATGCTGTGGAACACCGAGAACTCGCTGTATTCGGCGTCGTAGTTGCCGTGTTCCAAGAACCAGCGCAACTGATCCAGCGGCGGCATGAACCGGGCGGGATACGCGTTATTATGCGTGCTGCAGATGTCGAAAATTTCGGTCGTGACTGCGCGCAGGTTCATGGCGCCGGCGACGCTGGAAGTTTCGACCAGGTTGCTGATGGTTTGGTACAGCGCGCTCAGCCGCCAGGCCGGAACGCCGTTGGTGGGTTCTTGTTCGAGCCACAGCAGAAGGTCGCGGGTGACGTTGGTGCGGCCGGCGTCGCCGGGCCGGAAGCCAAACAGCGTGATGTTCGTGCCCCAGGGCAGCCCGCGCGCGACCAGGATCTGGCCAATCTTGCGCTCAACCAGCGCGGCGGTGAGCGTGTCGCGCACGGTGAGATCGCCCTTGCTGATGGCGCGCGTCGCTCCGGCCCAGGTGTTGGAGGCGGCGGCGATCCAGGCATTGGCCTCGGCGGTCAGGTTGCCGCCGCCGAAGGTGTAATTGACCGACACCGGCGCGAAGCGCGGGGCCGGCAGCAAGCCCACCAGTTCGCGGCCCAGACGCTTGTCGGCGTTGGCGGTGACGATGTCGTAGTGCAACTCGGTCGCCTCGACGAGCAGACGGTCCTCGGGTTGGACGACAATGTTGGTCAGCCGCGCCGCCGGATCGAGCACGCCCGGAATGCCGACATTGGTGACCGAGCCGACCGAGAGCAGCGCGCCCGCGGCGGTGTACACTCGTAACACGGTGCCCGTGGCCGCAAACGTGGGTACGTCCGCCGGGCCGTCGTAGGGCCGCGGCGTCACGGCGCGGTCAAAGGCGGCGTTGAATTCGAGTCGCGCGCCGCCCGACGGTACGCTGGCCGCCGAGGACGGGTTGCTCCCGCGCAACAGTTCCTCCAAATCGGAATAGCCGTCGTCATCCGAGTCCGGCCCGCCGTTCGGGTCGAGACCGCGGCCGAGTTCGACAAAATCCGGCAGGCCGTCGTCGTCCGAGTCGAGCGTCGAAGGCGGCGTGGTGAACGAGTAATTGGCCGTGCGGATCGAGGATTTGGTCAGACCAGTGGGCGTTTGCCCGTAGAATCGCACCGTCACATTGGTGAACAGGCGCACCGGTGCGCTGTAAAGCATCCACGGCCCCGTACCGAGGCGGAACCAGACCTGGTGGGTCGGGTCGGCCGGCG
>CAYXJB010000025.1:21488-21706 GCA_964465445.1 uncultured Verrucomicrobiota bacterium | reverse complement strand
CAGTGGCGCGCCGACGGCGAATTCCACCTCTTCAACCCCCAGACCATTCACCTGCTCCAAAAAGCCGTCCGCACCGGCAGCTACGAGCTGTTCAAGGAATACTCGCGCCTGGTCAACGACCAGTCCCGCAACCTTTGCACCCTGCGCAGCCTGCTCGACTTCAAACCCGCCAAACCCGTCCCGCTCGAGGAGGTCGAACCGGTCGAAGCGATCATGCG
>CAYXJB010000025.1:0-21448 GCA_964465445.1 uncultured Verrucomicrobiota bacterium | reverse complement strand
CGATGAGCTACGGCTCGATCAGCCAGGAAGCCCACGAAACGCTCGCCATCGCCATGAACCGCATCGGCGGCAAGTCCAACACCGGCGAAGGCGGCGAAGACCCCGAGCGCTACACCTGGACCAACGAACGCGGCGACTCCAAAAACAGTGCCATCAAACAGGTCGCCTCCGGCCGCTTCGGCGTCACCAGCCTCTATCTGGTCAACGCCCGCGAACTGCAGATCAAAATGGCCCAGGGCGCCAAACCCGGCGAAGGCGGCCAGTTGCCCGGCCAGAAAGTTTACCCTTGGATCGCCCGGGTGCGCCATTCGACCCCCGGCGTGGGCCTCATCTCCCCGCCGCCGCACCACGACATCTATTCGATCGAAGACCTCGCCGAACTGATTCACGATCTCAAAAACGCCAATCACCACGCGCGGATCAGCGTCAAGCTGGTCGCCGAAGTGGGCGTGGGCACCATCGCCGCCGGCGTCGCCAAGGCCCATGCCGACGTGGTGCTGATCAGCGGCCATGACGGCGGCACGGGCGCCTCGCCGCAGACTTCGATCAAGCATGCCGGCATCCCCTGGGAACTGGGCCTGGCCGAAACCCACCAGACCCTGCTGCTCAACAACCTGCGCTCGCGCATCATCGTCGAGACCGACGGCCAGTTGAAGACCGGGCGCGATGTCGTAATCGCCGCGCTGCTCGGGGCCGAGGAATTCGGATTTGCCACCGCGCCGCTGGTGGCACTGGGCTGCGTGATGATGCGCGTCTGCCATCTCAACACCTGCCCGGTCGGCGTGGCCACCCAGGACCCCGAGTTGCGCAAACGCTTCACCGGCCAGCCCGAACACGTCGAAAACTTCATGCGCTTCATCGCCATGGAAGTGCGCGAGTTGATGGCCCAACTGGGCTTCCGCCAGATGAACAAAATGATCGGACGCACCGACCGGCTCGAAGTCCGCAAGGCCGTCGAACACTGGAAAGCCAGGGGACTGGATTTCAGCAAAATCCTCTACCAACCCGAGGTCCCGCTGGAGGTCGGCCGCTTCTGCATGATCCCGCAGGACCACGGCCTGGAGAAGGCGCTCGACAACACCGTGTTGCTCAAGCTTTGCGAACCGGCCATCGAACGCAAAGAAAAGGTCGTCGCCGCCCTGCCCATCCGCAACGTCAACCGCGTCGTGGGCACGATCGTCGGCAGCGAAATCACCCGCCGCTGGGGTGCCGAAGGCCTGCCCGAGGACACCATCGAAATCCACTTCACCGGCAGCGCCGGTCAGAGCTTCGGCGCCTTCATCCCCAGGGGCATGACCTTCATCCTGGAGGGCGACGCCAACGATTACATCGGCAAGGGCCTCTCGGGCGGCAAGATCATCGTCTTCCCGCCGCGCCAGTCCACCTTCGTACCCGAGGAAAACATCATCATCGGCAACGTCGCCTTCTACGGCGCCACCGCCGGCGAAGCCTACATCGGCGGCATGGCCGGCGAACGCTTCTGCGTCCGCAACAGCGGCATCACCGCCGTCGTCGAAGCCGTCGGCGATCACGGTTGCGAATACATGACCGGCGGTCGCGTCGTGGTGCTCGGGCCCACCGGACGGAACTTCGCCGCCGGCATGAGCGGCGGCATCGCGTATGTCCTGGACGAAACCGGCGACTTCCCCCGGCGCTGCAACCGCCAGATGGTCGAGCTCGAGACGCTCACCGATCCGGACGAAATCGAGGCGCTCTGGAAAATGATCCAACGTCACCAGACCTACACCCAGAGCCGTCGCGCTGCCAAAATCCTCGCCGATTGGGAACGCTACGTGCCGCGCTTCGTCAAAGTCATGCCCAAGGATTACAAACGCGTGCTGCTGGCCTTGCGAAAGGTCAAAGAACAGGGCCTCACCGGCGAACAGGCCATCATGGCCGCCTTCGAGGAAAACGCCCGCGACGTGGCCCGCATCGGCGGCGGTTGAGCCGGCTGACCGCGGTGTTCCGAACGTTTCCTGCGCTCAGAGCCTCCATGCCCGGCCAAGCAAAACCGCTGATTCTTGTGGCCCAGCCGCCGCCGGCCGACCGGCCCGCGCGTCGAGACTTTCCGCTCTGAACCATGGGTAAACCGACCGGATTCATCGAATATTTGCGCGAAACCCCGGCGGCACGATCGCCGCTGGAGCGCATCGCTGATTGGAACGAGTTTCACCTGCACCTGCCCGAGGCGCGAATGCGCCAGCAGGCGGCCCGGTGCATGGATTGCGGCGTTCCGTTCTGCCACACCGGCACGCTGCTCAGCGGCATGGCCTCCGGCTGTCCGATCCACAATCTCATCCCCGAATGGAACGACCTGGTCTGGCGCGGTCTGTGGAAAGAGGCGCTCGATCGGCTGCACAAGACCAACAATTTCCCCGAGTTCACCGGTCGCGTTTGTCCGGCCCCCTGCGAGGGCTCCTGCGTGCTGGGCATCAACGCCCCGCCGGTCACCATCAAAGCCATCGAATGCGAAATCGCCGATCGCGGCTGGACCGAGGGCTGGATCGTCCCCCAGCCGCCCCGCGTGCGCACCGGCAAAAAAGTCGCCATCGTCGGCTCCGGCCCCGCCGGACTCTGCGCGGCCGCGCAGCTCAATCGCGCCGGACACTGGGTCACGGTGTTCGAACGCGCTGATCGGCCCGGCGGCCTGCTCATGTACGGCATCCCGAACATGAAACTCGACAAACAACAGGTCGTCCTGCGCCGCATCCGCCAGTTGGAGGCCGAAGGCATTCGCTTTGTCTGCAACACCGAGGTCGGTAAAAACTATCCGGCCGAGCGGCTGTTGCGGGAATTCGACGCCACCATCCTCTGCACCGGGGCGACGCAACCCCGCGATTTGCCCGTGCCCGGACGCGATCTGGCCGGCGTGCACTTTGCCATGGAATACCTCACGGCCAACACCAAGGCGTTGCTCGACGGCTCGTCCAACGGCTCCGAGATCTCGGCCGCCGGCAAGGACGTCGTCGTCATCGGCGGCGGCGACACCGGCACCGACTGCGTGGCCACGGCCCTGCGCCAGGGTTGCCGCCGCCTGGTGCAACTGGAGATCCTGCCCCGGCCGCCGCTCGAGCGCGCCCCGAACAATCCCTGGCCCGAATGGCCCAAGATCTACCGGCTCGACTACGGCCAGGAAGAAGCCGCCGCGAAGTTCGGCGGCGACCCGCGCGTGTATCTGACCACGGCCACTCGATTCGAGGGCGACGCCGAGGGCCGGGCCTGCGCCGTGCACACCGTCGAGGTGCGCTGGGAGCGCGATGAGCGCGGCCAGTGGGTGCCCCGGCCCGTGCCCGGAACCGAGAAAATTCTGCCCGCTCAACTGGTGCTGCTGGCCATGGGATTCCTCGGGCCCGAACAACCGCTGCTGGACGCCCTGGGCATCGAGCGCGATGCGCGCAGCAACATCAAGGCCGAATACGAAAAATACGCCACCAACATCCCGGGCGTGTTCGCCGCCGGCGATTGCCGCCGCGGCCAGAGCCTGGTGGTGTGGGCTTTCAACGAGGGCCGCGGCGCGGCGCGCGAGTGCGACCGCTACCTCATGGGTCACACCGATCTGCCCTGAGCCGGTCGGAGCGCTCCCGGGCGCGATCCGGCGGTGAGTCCCGGGCCGGCTCAATGGCTACGTTTGCGCCGCAGTTCCTTGCGCAGCTTCTCCAGCGGCAGCGTGTTGATGACGTCGCCCTTTTCGAGCCAGCCCTTGCGCGCAATCCCCACGCCCAACCTCAGGAACATGGCGTGTTCATTCCGGTGCGCGTCGGGGTTGATGACGCATTTGACGCCCTTGCTCCTGGCGTAGGGCCAGAGTCGCCAGTCCAGGTCCAGTCGGCGCGGGTGGCAGTTGAGCTCGATCCACGTGCCGGTTTCCGCGCAGGCGTCAATGACCGCGTGGAGGTTGACCGGGTAGGCCTCCCGTTCGAGCAACAGCCGGCCGGAGGGATGCGCCAGCGTGTGGACGAACCGGTTGCTGGCCGCGGCGATGAGCCGGCGGGTGTTCTCGGCCTCGTTGTTGGCCGGCACGTGCAGGCTGGCTACCACCACGTCCAGTTCGGCCAGCAGCTCGTCCTCCAAATCCAGCCGGTCCTTGAGAATATCCACTTCGATCCCGGTGAGCAGGCGCAAGCGGCTGCCGCGGGCGGCGAGCGTTTCGTTGAGCCGACGCACCTCGACGAGTTGTTCGCGCAGGCGTTTGGCGTCCAGTCCGTTGGCCTGGAAGGAGGATTTGGAATGATCGGTGATCGCCCAGTATTCGAGCCCCAGCTCCTCCATGTGCCGGGCGATTTCCTCGATCCGGTGGTGACCGTCGCTCCAGGTCGAGTGCCCGTGCAGGGCGCCGCGCAGATCGGTCCATTCGATGAGCCGGGGCAGGCGACCTTTTTCGGCGGCGTCGAACTCGCCGTGATCCTCGCGCAGTTCCGGTTCGATGTAGGGCAGATCGAGCTTCGCAAAAATCTCGGCCTCGTCGGCGCAGGGCAGCAGCAGCTTCGGATCACGGGTTTCCTCCTTGGAGCGGAACAGGCCGTACTCGTTCAGACGCAGGCCTCGGGCGATGGCGCGCTGGCGCATGACGATGTTGTGCTCCTTGCTGCCGGTGAAATACATCAGGGCAAAGGGATATTCGCGGTCGCTGACCACGCGCAGGTCCGATTGCAGCCCGCCCTCCAGCAGCACGCTGGCCTTGGTCTCGCCCCTGGCCAGCACCTTGAGCACGCCCGGTTGGGAGGCGAACGCCTCGATCACCGCCGCGGGTTTTTTCGAGGAGGCCAGCAGATCCAGATCGCCGATGACCTCCTTCCAACGACGCAAACTGCCGGCGGTGCTGCACCGGATCACATCCGGGTGCGCCCGGAGCATCTGGAGCAGCGGTTCGGCCGCGGCCAGCGCCTCGGCCAGCAGGTGTTTGGAGGCGTACTGGCGGCGACGCTGGATGCCCTCCAGCAGGTTGGCCTGCGTTTTCTCGCCAAAGCCCTCCAGCGCGGCGACCTTGCCGGCCCGGCAGGCGGCTTCGAGTTTCTCGACCGAATCCACGCCGAGTTTTTTCTGCAACACCTGAATGCGCTTTGGGCCCAGACCTGGAATTTCCAACAGCTCCACCAGTCCCGGCGGGATCGAAGCCTTCAGGTCATCGTAGTAACGGAGTTTGCCGGTCGTGACCAGCTCGGCGATTTTGGCCGCGGTGCTCTCACCGATGCCCTTGACTTCGGCGAGGCGATTTTCGGCGACGAGTTTTTCGAGCGGTTCGGCCAGGTTCTCGACCGCGCGTGCCGCGTTGAGATAGGCGCGGGTTTTGAACGGGTTTTCGCCCTTGAGTTCGAGCAACGTGCCGATCTCGACCAGAATTTCTGCCACGCGGTCTTTGTCCACGCGGGCAATATGCGGGCGGTCTGCGGCGGCGCAAAGCGCAAAGTCGCCTCGCCCGCTCTTGCCTTGGCCGCGCCGATGCCGTATGCACGGGCCGCCGCATGAATCACGTCGGTTCTGCCGCTGCTTCGCTGGTTATGAGTGTTGCCATCGCTGCCGCAAGCGCCGAGCCCGGTCCCTTCGAGCGGGACTGTGCCCGGCTGGCCGCGCGCGTGGGACGGGACGCCGCGCGGTTGCATGAGCTGTTCCGGCTGCACTGGGATTACACGATGCGCGAATACCCGGAGTTCGCCACCGAGGTGGGCTACCCGGGTCAGAACCATCGCTGGACCGACTGGTCGCTGGCGGCCATCGAGCGGCGCAAGCGCGAGCTGCTCGCCCCGCTGCGGGCGCTGGAATCCATCCGCCGCGCCCGGCTGAGCGCCGCCGACCAGTTGAACTACGATCTGTTCAAACGCAACCTGCAGGATGCCCTCGATGGCGCGCGTTTCCCCTCCGAGCTGCTGCCCCTGACGCAGCTCAACGGCGTGCAGGTGGACACGGCGCGGGTTCTGGAAATCGCCCCGCGCACCACGCTCCGGGACTACGAGGACATGCTCGCGCGCCTCGAAGCACTGCCCGCGCTGGTGGATCAAACCCTCGTGCTGCTGGAACGCGGTCTGGCCCGCGGCATCACGCCGCCGCGGATCACGTTGCGCGACGTGCCACGGCAGCTCCAGGACCAGATGCAGCCCGACCCGGAAAAACATCCGCTGCTCAAGCCGTTTCTGGAATTCCCCGCGACGATCGAGCCCGCTCAACGCACCCGGTTGCGGCACACCGCTGAAGAACTGCTCCGGGCCAGGGTGATCCCGGCCTTCGCCCGGTTGCACGAGTTCCTGGTGCAACGCTACCTGCCCGGGGCGCGCGAATCCGTGGCCTGGCGCGATCTGCCCGAGGGCCGCGCCTGGTATGCCCACCTGGTGCGGCTCCACACCACGACTGATTTGACGCCGCAGCAAATCCACGACATCGGCCTGGCCGAGGTCAAACGCCTGCGCGCCGAAATGGAACAGGTGATGGCCACGACCGGTTTTCGGGACGGGTTCGACGCCTTCCTGGAATTTCTGCGGCGCGACCCGCGTTTCTTCTACACCAACGCCGAGGAACTGCTGCGCGGTTACCGGGACATCTGCAAACGCGCCGATCCGGAGCTGGCGCGTCTGTTTGGCAAACTGCCCCGGCTGCCCTACGGCGTGTTGCCCGTGCCCGATTACGCCGCGCCCTCCCAACCCACCGCCTACTATCAGCCCGGCTCGCCGCGGGCGGGTCGGCCGGCCTATTTCTACGCCAACACCTACGCGCTGGACACCCGGCCCAAATGGGAGATGGAGGCGCTGGCGCTGCACGAGGCCGTTCCCGGACATCACCTCCAAATCGCCCTGGCCCAGGAAATGGACCACCTGCCGGAGTTCCGCCGTCACGGCGGTTACACCGCCTTTGTCGAAGGCTGGGGACTGTACGCCGAGCGACTGGGCCTGGAGATGGGCTTTTACAAGGACCCGTACATGAACTTCGGGCGCCTGGTTTACGAGATGTGGCGCGCCGTGCGGCTGGTCGTGGACACCGGCCTGCACGAACTGGGCTGGTCGCGCCAGCAGGCCATTGACTACTTCCTGGCCAACGCCAGCAAAAACCAACACGACGTCACCGTGGAGGTGGATCGCTACATCGTCTGGCCCGGCCAGGCGCTGGCCTACAAAATCGGCGAGCTCAAAATCCGTGAATTGCGCTCGCGGGCCGCACGAGAACTGGGTGAACGCTTCGACGTGCGCGCCTTCCACGACGCGTTGCTGGGCCAGGGTGCGTTGCCCCTGGATGTACTCGAAACGCGGATGCGCGATTGGATTCGCGAACAGGCCTCGCCCGGTCCGGCGCGCTGAACGGCGCGCCAGCGGGCCGCAGCACCGGCGGCCTCAACCGACCGCGGGCAGTAGCGGCACCGGGTCGTTCATCGAGAAAAGCCGTTCGGAGATGTCATTGAGCGCCAGCCGCGCCGTGTCGAACCGATCCGCCAGCGTGTGCAGAATCCCGCTCAACTCGTAGCGCTGGGCCAGCCGATGATCCCCGGCGGCGCGGTACTGTGCCCGACCGATGCGCACGTAGTAGCTCAGGTCCGGCGCACCGCGTTGTTCGGCGCGGAAACGAATCCGCTGCGGGAACACCCCCGAGAGGAACAACGAGTGATTGCCGATGTGCACCCGAAGGCAAAAACGCGTGCGCTCGTCGGCCGTCTCCAGGGCCGAAAGCATCTCGAAGAAATAATCCAGCGGTCCGGGCCGACCCGGCACCACACACCGCAACCGCTCGGTGCGGGCAAACTCGGCCAGCACCTCCGCCACATAATCGGCCACCGCCCGATCTTCGATGCCCGCGCGCCGCAACACATGCCGCACCAGCACGTAAAAGTAAAAGTGCGTGGACACGCGCAGACAGCCGGTTTGCTCCAGCAACGCCCGAAACAACGCCTCGTCGTCCAGGATCAGGTCGCGCATCTCCTCGTCGGCCAGCAAACGCACCAGCGCGTCGGCCGACCCGGGCCGCCGCCCGAGCACCGAGACGACAAAATCCACGTCCTCGGCCGCGAACTGCACGCGGCAGTTGGGTTGAATCATCTTCATCCACATGGCGTTCTGTCGGTTTAGACCCTCGCCGCCCCGCGCCCATTCAGGCCGCCCTCGCAAGGATGTCACAACCCGATTCAAAAGCAAAACCGGTTCCAGCCCGCGCGGCGTTGCCTCTGTGCGGCCGTTGCGCTATTCCGGAACAGCCCGTCCAATGAATGGTCAGGCCTCCGAGGCAGCCGCGCGCATTCCCGCCCGCAGCCGGCGGCGCGCCATGGAGTGGAGTCTGGTCCTGGCCAGTCAGGACATCGAGACGACCATCGAACACGACCCGCAACAGGGCTGGGCGCTGGTGGTCGCGCCCGCCGACCTGGAGCGAGCCCGGGAAGCGATCCGTCTCTACGAGGCCGAGAACCGTCGCTGGCGCTGGCAGCAACCGGTCCTCGCCGGCGCGGTGTGGTTCGACTGGACGGTGCTGGCCTGGGTGGCGCTGTTGATCGCGTTTTTTGTCCTGGAGGAACGAAACACAGCGCTGCGCGAAATCGGGCTCATGGACAGCGCAGCGTTTGAGCGCGGGCAATGGTGGCGACTGTTCACGGCCACGTGTCTGCACGGGGATCTGGCGCACCTGGCGCTCAACACCGTGGCGGGTCTGCTGCTGCTGGGGCTGGCAATGGGCCGCTACGGCCCGGGCACGGGCCTGCTGGCCGCTCAACTGGCCGGCGCAGCGGGCAACCTGCTGACGGTCACCCTCGGCGGAGCACTCCATCGGAGTCTGGGCGCCTCGGGCGTCGTTATGGGCGCCCTGGGCCTGATGGCGGTTCAATCGCTGGGCCTGCTGCGCGAGCATCCGGGCTGGTGGCGAATGCTCACCGCCGGGCTGTCCGGTGGCGTGATGTTGTTCGTGCTGCTGGGATTGACGCCCGGCACCGACATCGTGGCGCACGCCGGCGGATTCCTGGGCGGCCTGATTCTGGGCGTTCTGCTCGCGCCGTTTCCGAAACTGACGCAACGCGCCGGGGTCAATCTCCTTGCCGGGCTGGCGTTCGGGGCTCTCATCGGCTGCAGTTGGACGTTGGCACTGCGGCATGCCGGCAGCGGCTGAGAGGTCGGCACGCCGACACGCTCGCCCGGACCGGGACCAAAACTGCGCCGCGCAAAACGCGGTTTTGCCATCATCGTCCGACGCGCCCTGCCGCCGGAATTGGGCTGGCGAAGCGCCGTCGGCTCGCCCAACTTCTCTGACGCATGACCGATCGAGAGCGCAAAGCGATTTTCGCGCTGGGCGCGCTGACCATCATGACCGGAATCGCCCGCTCCGAATCGCTGGATGCCCGCGGCATCCAGTTGATTCCGTTTCACTCGCTGAACGCGTTTCGCCGCGCCCCCGAAAGCACGGCGCAGGCGACGGTGCTGCTGTCGCGGGAAATCATGCCGCGCATCCGCTGGAACGAGATGATCGTGTCCTGGAACGCCGAAACGCCGCCGGGCACGTTCCTGAAAATCGAAGCTCGTGCGCTCGACGGCACGCGCGCCACGCGATTTTACTGTCTGGGGCTTTGGTCCGGTGATCCGGCGCGCCATCCGCGCGAAAGCGTTCCGGGCCAGAGCGACCGGGACGGCGAGGTGGACACCGACACATTGATACTGCGCCAGCCGGCCGGGCGTTTCCAGTTGCGCCTCACCCTGGGCGGCGAGGAGCGGATGCAACCGCGGATCAAGTTCCTGAGCGTTTGTCTGGCCGACACCCGCGCCCGACCCGCCCCGTTGCCGCCGCAACGCATCGCCTGGGGCAAATCCATCCCCGTGCCCGAACGTTCCCAGATGCTCTACGAAAACGGCGAGGTGCTCTGCAGTCCCACGACGCTCTCGATGCTGCTGGCGTGGTGGGGGCAGCGCCTCGGTCGGAGCGATCTGGATCGCGACGTGCCCGAAGTGGCGGCCGGGGTGTTCGATCCCAAATGGGGCGGCACGGGCAACTGGGTTTTCAACACCGCCTACGCCGGCTCGTTCAAGGGCCTGCGCGCCTACACGGCGCGGTTGAGCGACGTCTCGGAACTCGAATCCTGGATCGCGCGCGGCATTCCGGTGGGACTCTCGCTTTGCTACAACCGCCTGCGGGGACGCACCGGTCCGGCCAGCGGACATTTGGTGGTGTGCGTGGGTTTTACCGAAAACGGCGACGTGGTGGTCAATGATCCGGGCACGCGCCGGGATGTGCGCAAGATTTTCCCGCGCGCCAACCTGGTGGATGCCTGGGCCTACAAACACAACACCGTTTACCTGGTTTACCCCACCGGCTCGCGCCTGCCGGCTGATCGCTTCGGGCATTGGGACTCGCCCCTGGCGCGACGGCTCGCCCGGACCGCATTGCTGCCCGCGCCCTAGCCAAGCGCACCGATCGTGCTCCAGCGCAGCTCACAGCAATCTGTTGCCGGTCCGAAGCCAAAACCGGCACAGAACGCCTTTTGGAAAATCCCGTCCCGCTCGACGAACGCTTCATGCCCGCCTCGATGAACCTCGCGCCCTGGGAAGAACGCGTCGGCTTCGACCCGGCATCGCTGGGCGATTTGCCCGGAGCCAGCCGGGATGTGATGGTGCTCAGCGTGGACGGTCCGCCGCCGCCGCAGCCGGAGCAGGCAGCGTCCCTGCTGGCCGAATGCGCCCGCGTGGTGCAGCCCGGCGGCTGGTTGTTCGTGTACGGCATGCCGCAGGTTCTGCCCGACTGGGGCGTGCAACTGAGCGGCGGCGAAAGCACTCCCGGCCCGTGGCTTTTCAAATACTGGATCGCGCTCGAGCTCGATGCGACGCCGCGGGGCGATTTCCTGCAACCGGCGCACCGGGGTTTGCTCATGTTCCAACGCAGGAGGCCGGACGGCGGTCGCCCGCCGCGCTGCGAACTCAACACCGCCACGGTCCGGGTGCCGCACCGGTTCTGCGTCGCCTGCGGCCGGCATCTCAAGGACTGGGGCGGCAAAACACATCTCATGCACCCGCTGGGCACGGCCCTTTCAGATGTGTGGCGTGACCTGCCGAAACTCCGCCTGCCCTCGCACCACGCGCCGGCGTCGGTGCTGGAACGCGTTCGCGCCCTGACGGCCCGCGAGGGCTGGCGCGGCTTGCATCTGATCGGTCCTGCGGCGAGCGCGAGCCGGGCGCTTCCGGAAGCGCCCGTTCAACCCGACGTGCCGGAATCGGTTCTCGCGCCGCCCGCCGCAGAACTCGAGCCGGACCAGGTCATCGAGGCGGATTGCGTGGCGTTTTTGGATCGGTTGAACCGCGCCCATCCGCAGGGGGTGTTCGATCTGATCTTCGCCGATCCGCCGTACAATCTGGCCAAGCGTTATGATGCGTATGCCGATGCCCGGGCCGATCGGGATTATCTGGACTGGTGCGAGCGCTGGCTGGAGGCGCTGGCGGCGGCGCTCAAGCCCGGCGGCAGCCTGTTTGTGCTCAACCTGCCCCGCTGGGCGATGCATCACGCGGTGTTCTTGAATCGCCGCCTGACGTTCCGGCACTGGATCGCGTGGGATGCCCTCTCCGATCCGCGCGGCAAACTGTTGCCCGCCCATTACGCGTTGCTGTACTACACCAAACCCGGCGCGCGCCCGGTCTTCAACTACTCGCCCCTGGGCGCGAGACCCGACCCGACGTGCGTGCAGCCGCCCGACGCGCCGATCTATTGTCTGCGCCCGGGCTGTGTGAAGCGCCGCAAACAACGCGGCCAGGACGCCAGGGTCGAACTCTCCGACATCTGGTTCGACGTGCATCGCATCCGACACCGGCGCGATCGCGACGCGCATCCGTGTCAATTGCCCGAGAAACTGCTCGAGCGCATCGTGCTGCTGGCCTCGCCCCCGGGTGGCTGGGTGTTCGATCCGTTCTGCGGCACCGGCACGACGGCCGTGGTGGCGGCGCGACTGGGCCGCCGATTCATCGTGGTGGATTCGGACCCGAACTACGTGCGCCTGACGCGGGCCAAACTCGCCCTGCTGCGCCAGCAGGTCCGATTGTTCGGCGCGCCCAAGCTCCCGCGCACGCCGACCCGCCGCCCGCCGCGCGCTTTTCGGAAAAAGGACGTCGAAACCCGGCTGCAGGAACTGGCCCGCAAGCTCGGGCGTGTGCCCACTGAAGCGGACATCGAGGCACAAGCGCCGGAACTGCTCGAAGCCATCCGCCGGCTGTATCCGCACAGTGGGGTTGCGCTGAAACGGTGCAAACCGGCGCTGGTTGCCCCGACCCGCCCGCTCAGCGGCTGATCCAGCCGCCGCCCAGCACCAGATCGTCCTGGTAAAAGACCGCCGCCTGCCCGGGCGTGATCGCCCGCTGCGGTTCGGTCAGTCGCACACGAACGCGCTCCGTGTCCAGCGGCTCGACACGCGCCGCCGCGCCGGGATGATTGTAGCGGATTTTGACGCTCGCCTCGAACGGACCGGGCGGCGCCTCGAACGCGATCCAGTTGCATCGCTCGACGATAAACTCCTCGCGCAGCAACGCCGGCGCCTCGCCCACGATGACCCGATTGCTGGCGGCGTCCAGGTCCACCACGTAGAGCGGCCGGGGCGAGGCCAGGCGCAACCCCTTGCGCTGGCCGATGGTGTAAAACTCGATCCCGTCGTGATATCCCAGCACCCGGCCCTGCAGATCCACGATTTCGCCGCGGCGCTTTTGCACCAGATTGGCCTGCTGGAGGAAGCGACCGTAATCGTTGTCGGGCACGAAACAGATTTCCATGCTCTCGTCCTTGTCGGCGGTCTTGAGGCGGCAGTGCCGGGCCACCTCACGACTTTGGTCCTTGGTCAGTTCGCCCAGCGGAAAAAGCGCCCGGGCAAGCTGATCCTGTCGCAACGAGAACAGAAAATAGCTCTGGTCCTTGCGCAGATCCCGTCCGCGTCGCAGCAACACCCGTCCGTTGGAACGCTCCAGCCGCGCGTAATGGCCCGTGGCCACGAACGCCGCGCCCAGATGATCGGCCCGCTCGATCAACCGACCGAACTTGAGGTGTTGATTGCACATCACGCACGGGTTGGGCGTGCGCCCGGCCTTGTATTCCCGGGCGAAGTAGCCGATGACGTACCGCTGAAACTCCTCGGCCTCATCCATGAGGTAGAAGGGGATGTTGAGCCGATGGCAGACCGCCCGGGCATCGGCCACCGCCTGCGGCCCGCAGCACTTGTCCTCGGCCCGGCTGACGCAATCCTGCGGCCAGAGCTTGAGCGTGATGCCGATCACCTCGTAGCCCTGCTCCAACAACAGCGCGGCCGCAGCGGAGGAATCCACTCCACCGCTCATGCCGCAAAGCACCCGCGTTTTGGTCCGGGACGTCACATTGCCACCATAAACGGTTTTGAACGCGGCGCCAATCCGCCCGCTTCCGGCAGCCTTCCGGCACCAAACGGCCCGACCGATCCGGGTTCGACCCGACCGCGGGGCCGGGACGGGCCACGGGTTGGTCACCAACGGCGGCAAAAACCTTGAAGCCTGCGAGCTGTCCGCTACGCTGCGGAGCGAACGACCGCGGGCCCGACGGGGTTGGCCCGAGGTGGGTCGCGGGCGCGCGGGACGGAAACCAGCGCATCGCAGGAAAGGATTCAACCATGTCGAACAGACCTCTCAACGTCGGTGTGGTGGGCGGCAGCAAAGGCGCCTTCATCATCCATCCGCACGAAAAAGCCATTCACTTTGACGGCACGCGTCGGGTCGTCGCCGGCGCGCTTTCGCACGATCCGAAAGTGTCGCTGGCCCAGGCCGCCGAGTGGCCCTACCCGATCCGCGGTTACGGCTCGTACACCGAAATGATCCGGGCCAACGCCACCCTGCCGGAGGATCAAAAACTGGACTACATCCTGATCGTCACGCCCAACCACGTGCATTTCGATCCGGCGATGAAGGCGATCGAGGCGGGCATCGCGGTGTTTTGCGAGAAACCGCTGTGTCTGAATCTGCGCGAGGCCACCGCGCTGGTCAAAGCCGTGCGCCGGAGCGGCGTGCCCTTTGCCGTGGCGCACACGTACATCGGGCACTGGACCAGCCGCCTGGCGCGGTACATCGTTCGGAACGGATTGATCGGCGAGGTCCGGTGGGTGGACAGCTACTATCTGCAGGGCTGGCTGGCGACCAAGCTCGAGGACACCGGCCAGATTCAGGCCGCCTGGCGCACCAACCCGAAGCTGGCGGGCGGCTCGGGTTGCGGCGGGGACATCGGCACGCATGCGCTGATGCAACTGCGGTTTGTCACCGGTCTGGAAGTCACCCACGTCTCGGCCCAACTGGAAACCTTCGTCGAGGGCCGCAAGCTCGACGATCATTTCACCGTCTATTGCAAACTCAACAACGGCGCCCGCGCTCTGGTCCGCGCCTCGCAGATTTGCATCGGCCACAAAAACGATCTGGGCATCGAAATCGCCGGCACCAAGGGAACACTGGTCTGGCGACAGGAAGAGCCCGAACAGCTCGTCATCCATCTCAACGGTCAGCCCGATCGCGTCTATTGGCGCGGAGCGGTCACGCCCGGCGACGGTTTCCTGCCCAAGGACATGCCCGCCGACTTGATGAGCGAGCCGACCCTGCCGCCGGGTCATCCCGAGGCGTTCCACGACGCCTTTGCGCGCCTGCATCGCTGCTTCGAGGCCGACGTGCGCGCCTGGAAAGCCGGCAAGCCGTTCAAGGCCGACGGCTCCAAATACGCCACGGTGGAAGACGGCTGGATGGGCATGGCGTTCATCGAGACCTGCCTCAAGAGCAGCGCAAAAAAAGGCGCCTGGACGCCCATGCCCCGCAAGATCTGACCGGCGACCGATCCGGTTCGCCACCCGCGCGGCGACCCGATCGCTTCAGCGACGCTGCGGTTGCCCGTCCGCGCACGGGCCGCGCGCGGGCGTGAGGCTCAAACCCTGACCCAGCGGTTTTTGGCCGCCGAAGTTTCGACGGCGGCCAGGACCTTCTGGTTTTTGAGACCGTCCTCGAAGGTCGGATGCACCGGTTTGCCATCCACACACGCGTTCACAAAATCGGCCACCGTGTGGATGAAGGTGTGTTCGTACCCGATGATGTGACCCGGCGGCCACCACTGAGCAACATACGGATGCACCCCGCCGGGCTGCGTCACCAGAATGTCACGAAAACCCTGCCGGTCCTTCGGATCGTCGGTGTTGTAGAACTTCAACCGGTTCATGTCCTCGAAATCGAAGTACAGCGATCCCTTGCTGCCGTTGATTTCGATCTGGATGTGGTTCTTGCGACCCGGCGCCAGGCGCGTCGCTTCCAGATTGGCCAGCGCGCCGTTCTCGAAGCGGCCCAGGAACATGACCGCGTCATCCACGGTGACCTGGCCCATCTTGCGCGGCAGGTTGCGGGCTGCCGGGAGGGCGCTTTTCCGCGATTCCTCCGGCAGCGGCCGTTCGGTGATGAAGGTCCGGAGCTGACCGCAGACCTCGGTGAATTCGCCCACCAGATACCGCGCCAGGTCAATGATGTGCGCGTTGATGTCCCCGTGCGCGCCGCTGCCGCTGATGTCCTTGCGCAATCGCCAGACCAGGGGGAATTCCGGATCCACGATCCAGTCCTGGGCGTAGCGGGCGCGGTAGTGGTAGAGCCGGCCCAGCGCACCCTCGCTGATGAGTTTTTTGGCCAGCGCAATCGCCGGGATGCGCCGGTAGTTGTGACAGACCATGTGCACGACCCGGGCCTTTTGCACGGCAGCGAGCATCTGGTCGGCCTGCGCCACGTTCAGCGCCAGCGGCTTTTCGCACAGGATGTGCTTGCCGTTCCGGGCCGCGGCAATGGCAATCGGCGCGTGCGAATCGTTCGGCGTGCAGATGTCCACAATGTCAATGAGCGGCGACTCGACGACCTCGCGCCAGTCGGTGGTGGCGTGTTGCCAGCCCAGTTGCGCCCGGGCCGCCTGCACGCCGGCGGCGTCCCGACCACAAATGGTGTGCAACTCGATGTGCGCCTTGAGCGGGAAAAATCGTGGTGCCTGTCGCCACGCATTGGAGTGAGCCTTGCCCATGAACCGGTAGCCGATCAGGCCGACCCTCAACGTTCTGGCCATAGAGCGATTCGGGTTGATCAGGGTTGAATTGGCCGCCGCCGCCTTTATAGTGACCCCGTTTTGGCAAGTCAACGGATGACTTGGTTCGACCGTGGGTATGTCCTTCTCCGCCGCAGAAGTGGCTCAGTATTTGCAGGGCCGGGTAATCGGTGACCCGGCCACGCTCCTGGAGGGCTTTGCCCCGGCCGAACGCGCCCGGCCCGGCGACCTGACCTTCGCTGAAAACGAGGCCTTTTTCGCCCGGGCCGAACAAAGCGCCGCCTCGGCAATCATCGTCAGCGGCCCGTTCCGCTCCGAACGCAAGACGCTCATTCAGGTGGCCGACGCGCGGGTGGCCTTTGCCAAGGCACTGACGCTGTTTTTCCCCGAGCACCGACCCGAGCCGGGCGTGCACCCCACCGCCGTCATCGCCCCCGGCGCAACGGTGGATCCCAGCGCGCACATCGGCCCGTACTGCGTGGTGGGCGAACGGACGCAGATCGGCCCGCGCTGCGTGCTGCATGCGAGTGTGTTCGTGGGCGAGGACTGCCGGCTGGGCGAAGAGGTGATTCTCTTTCCCCATGTCACCCTCTATGCCCGCACCGAGGTCGGCAACCGGGTGCGCATCCACGCCGGAGCGGTGATCGGCGCCGACGGTTTCGGCTACGTGCTGGACAACGGCGTGCACCGCAAAGTCCCCCAGGTCGGCAACGTCATCATCGGCGACGACGTCGAAATCGGCGCCAACACAACCGTGGACCGCGGCGCGCTGGGCCCGACGCGCATCGGCAGGGGCACCAAGATTGATAACCTGGTGATGATCGCCCACAACGTCGAGATCGGTGAACACTGCCTGCTCGTCGGGCAGGTCGGCATCGCCGGCAGCACGCGGCTGGGTAATTACGTCGTGCTGGCCGGCCAGGTCGGTGTGGCTGGTCATCTTCGGCTCGGCCACGGCGTCACCGTCGCCGCCCAGTCCGGTGTCATGAACGACATTCCCGACGGTCAGAAGTGGCTGGGCACACCCGCCGGCCCGGACAAAGACACCAAACGTCAGATGGTCGCGCTGCGACATCTGCCCGAGGCCCTGAAACGTCTCCGCGCCGTCGAGAAAAAACTCGGCATCCAGGAACAGGAGTCGGGCTGATCCGTCCCCGACCCTTCACCTCGAAACATGGACACGGTTCTGGCCGGACGCATCGCTGCGATGCTGGGGGCGCTGGCGGTGGCGCTGGGCGCCTTCGGTGCGCACGGCCTCAAATCCACCCTGGCTCGACACGGCACGGAGGATCACTGGCAGACAGCGGTCTTTTACCACTTCATTCACGCGGTGGTGCTCCTGGTTCTGACGCGCCAGTCGCCGCTCCGGCGCGGTCCGTGGTGGTGTTTTGTGGCGGGCATTGCGCTGTTCTCCGGCTCGTTGTATCTGCTGGCGCTCACCAACGCGCGCTGGCTGGGTCTGATCACGCCCCTGGGCGGCGTGAGCCTGCTGGCCGGCTGGCTCTGGCTGGTGTGCGTGCTCCGTCCCCAACAAGGCGCGAGGGACCGCACCGCTGAGGGCCCGGCCGGGCTCAGATCCGAAGCTGCTTCTTCCACCACGCGATCTGACGCGCCACAGCCTTGAAGCCGGGCGAACCAAGCATGGTGCGGCGCGTCAACGCCCGTTTCAAATCCAGCACCGCCAGCGCGTCGCGATCCAGCGCCGGATGCACCGCGCGGGCCTCTGCCACGCTCAGACGATCGAGCGGTTTGCCAAGCTGTTCGGCGCGGGCCACCAGTGCGCCGACCAGATGATGCGCCTGGCGAAACGGCACACCCTTGAGGACCAGGTGATCCACCAGATCGGTCGCCAACAGCGCCGGATCGCTCGCCGCCGCTTCACAGGCGGCGCGATTGACCTGCAGATGCGGCAGCATTGCCGCCATCAGCCGCACGCTGGCGCGCACCGTGTCAGCCGTGTCGAACAACCGTTCCTTGTCCTCCTGCAAATCGCGGTTGTAGGTCAAGGGCAGACCCTTGAGCAGCACCAGCAGCGCGACCAGATTGCCGATCACCCGACCGGTCTTGCCCCGGATCAGTTCGGCCACGTCGGGATTTTTTTTCTGCGGCATGAGCGATGAACCGGTTGTAAACGCGTCGCTGATCCGCACGAAGTTGAACTCGGCGCTCGACCAGAGAATGAGGTCCTCGGCCAGACGCGACAGATGCACGGCCACCAGCGCCGCGGCGGCGCAAAACTCGACCACAAAATCCCGGTCGCTGACCGCGTCCATCGAGTTGCGACACACCCGCGCCCGGCCCCGCTCGTCCACAAAACCCAGCGCGCGCGCCACAAATTCGCGGTCCAGCGGCAATGTCGAGCCGGCCAGCGCCCCGGCCCCCAGCGGACATTCCCGCAACCGATGAAACGCGTCGGCCATGCGGCCCAGATCGCGGTCGAGCATTTCCACGTAGGCCAGCAGATGATGGGCGACGCTCACCGGCTGGGCGCGTTGCAAATGCGTGTAGCCGGGCAGCGGCACATCGCGGTTTTTGTCCGCCAGCCGGACCAGTTCTTTCTGGAGTGCCTCGATTTCTTCGCCCAGCGCCAGCATCTCGGCGGCCACGTACAGCCGCATATCCAGCGCGATCTGATCGTTGCGCGAGCGACCGGTGTGGAGCTTGGCCCCGGCGGGCACGCGCCGCGTCAGCTCCGCCTCGATGTTCATGTGGACATCTTCGAGGTCCTCCCGCCAGCGGAAGCGCCCCAGGCGGATCTCGCGCGCAATTTGATCGAGCCCGCGCCGAATGGCCTTCTCCTCGCGGGCGCTGAGCAGGCCGACCTTCCGCAGCATCGCCGCGTGGGCCATGGACCCCAAAATGTCATAACGCCACAGCCGTTGATCGAAGCTGACCGACTGCGTGAATTGCGTCACTTGCGCGTCAACTTCACGCGCGAACCGACCGCTGCGCGAAACCGGGCGGGAACTTTTGGAGCGTCTCATAACGGGCTGACTCTGGTTGCATCCGCGCCAAAATCAAGTCTTTCGGAAGACCGGCTCGGGCCAGGCCCGCCCGGCGGATCGGCCCCGGGGCGGCGCTGACTCTGGCATGGGCTGTGCCGGTACCGGTGGCATGAGCGAATTCAAATTCGCTTGTCCGGTGTGCGGCCAGCACATCAAGTGCGATGCCGCCCGAAGCGGCTCGGTGGTCGAATGCCCCACCTGTTTCCAACAGCTCCGCGTGCCCGAACCACCCAAGGGGAACGGCTCCAGCCTGCTGCTGACCGCCTCGCTGGCCAACGGCCGCCGTTATCCGATCGCCGAGACCAAAACCCAGCCCGCCGTCCTGCCCAGGGACAACCCGCGAACCGTTCCGGCTCTGGCGTTGTTGGTGTTGCTCGCCGCTGTGCTGGCCGGCGCCGCCTGGATGTGGCGCGAAAAGATTTTCTCCCACACCGGCTCGCCCGCAGCCCGCTCGCAAACCGCGGCCCCGCTCGAGTCGGCCCCGCCTGCGCCGCCGGACACCAACTGGACATTGAATCTCGCCGAAGCCATCTGGCCGAACGCGCCCGTATCCGGCCGCATCAAAGGTCATCCTTTCAGTGTCGGGCAGGCCCGCTTGCGCGGCGGCACGCTGGAATTGCGCCGCAGCGACGGCTTTCCGGAAACGACGCTCATCATCCAGCTTTTTGCCCGTCAGGGTGAAGACCTAGCCCGGCAAAAAATCCTCATCGAGCCGGTCCGCACCAACGCGCCCCGGGTGCAGATCCGCACGCGGACCGAGGACGGGCGCAGTGTCACCGACAGTTTCACGCGCGGCTACGCGCTGCGGCTGGAGTTCGGAACGCCCCGGGACCGGCGCATGCCCGGCCAACTGTACTTTGCCGCACCGGACACCGCTCGGAGCTGGGCTGCCGGAACGTTCGAGGCTGAAATTCGCAATCCGCCTCCGCCCAAAACCGGTCCCGCCAAACAACGCCGCTGAGCCTCATTCCGAACGGGGTTCCGTACCGACTTCGTCGCGACTCCGATTCGCCCGCGTCGAGCCCTGCGAGCTTGTCAGCGCCGGCGCCGGTCCGAACACTGCTCGCGCATGACCGTGGAACTGATCAACACCGGGAGCGAATTGCTGCTCGGACGCGTTTTGAACACCCACCAGCAATGGCTGTGTCGGCAGCTCACCGACCGGGGCTACGCAGTGACCCGCCAAGTTGCCGTGGCCGACACCGCCGTCGAGATCGCCAACACCGTGCGCGACGCGCTGGGACGAGCCGATTTGGTGATCACCACCGGCGGGCTCGGGCCAACCTCGGATGATCTGACGCGAGAAGCGATTGCACAACTGCTCGGACGCGAGCTGCGCGAAGATCCGGCGCTGGTGGCTCACATCGAGGCGTTCTTCGCCCTGCGCAAACGCCCGGCCCCGAGCCGGACGCGGGTGCAGGCGCTGGTGCCGCAGGGCGCCCGCGTACTGCCGAATGCGCACGGCACCGCGCCGGGTTTGATTCTGGAGGTTCGGCCCAATCCGTTTCGCCCGGAGGGCACCGGCAGTTGGCTGATCATGTTGCCCGGGCCGCCGCGCGAGTTGCGCCCGATGTTTTTGGAATCGGTCCTGCCCTGGTTGACGCGCACGGCCCCGCCGCCGCAGTGGTGCTGCCGGACGCTCCGCAGCACCGGCATCGGAGAATCCGCCGTACAGGAACTGCTCGAAGCGCCGCTCTTACCGCTGATGGCAAACGGTCTCCAGATCGGCTACTGCGCGCGGCCCCTGCAGGTGGACGTGTGCCTCTCGGCGCGCGGTCCGGAGGCAGCGACCCGTGTGAGCGAAGCCGAGGGGATCGTGCGCGCCAGGCTCGGCCCGTTCATTTACGGCATCGAAGAGGAGGAACTGGAAACGGTCCTGGTGCGGTTGCTCACCGGGCGCGGACGAACGCTGGCGGTCGCCGAATCCTGCACGGGCGGGGCGCTGGCGCATCGGCTCACCAACGTGCCCGGCGCCTCGGCCGTGTTCCGCGGCGGCGTGGTGGCCTACGCCAACGAGGTCAAGGAAACGCTCCTGGGCGTCCGGCCCGAAACGCTCGCGCGACATGGCGCTGTGAGCGAAGCGGTGGCCGGCGAAATGGCCGCCGGTGCCCGCCAGCGGCTGCACGGCGATTATGCGCTGGCGATCACCGGCATCGCCGGCCCGGGCGGCGGTACGCCTGAAAAACCCGTCGGCACGGCGTTCATCGCCCTGGACACGCCGCAACAAACGCGCGTGCTCAAGGCCTTTCACCCGCTCGACCGCGAAACCTTCAAGCAGGTGATCGCCACTCAGGCGATGGACCTGTTGCGACGGGAACTGCTTGGTCTGCCCCTGCCGGGTTGATCAAGGCGACTCACGGCTGGCGCACGCGGTAGAACGCGGCTGCGCTTCCGTTCAATGCCGCATCGGTGAACTCGATCGTGCCGTACTCGTTCGGCACCGTCGC
>CAYXJB010000024.1:7570-21745 GCA_964465445.1 uncultured Verrucomicrobiota bacterium | reverse complement strand
CGTCAGCCAGAACAGGAACGCCACCACCACCAGGATCAGCAGCAGGAAACTCAGCGCGAACATCGCTGCCCGATTTCTGCGCAGGAATCGTCGCAACCGGTGTCCGGGCCGATGATGCTCGGGCGGCATGAGTGAATCTTCGGCGGTCGGCCCGGAACTGGCAAGCCTGCAACCGGGGTGGCTGCCAAACCCAACGCCGGGCCCGCAAGGCGCGCCCGACATCGGATCGAGGCTGCGATCCGGTGCGCCGGTGATCGGCTAGGCCATCGCGCGGGCGATGGCGTTCCACCACAGATCGTGCAGCTCGGCGACCGGCAGGTGCATCTCCCCGCCGGGAAAACGCACTGAAAGCACGTCCCCGCCCACCGTGCCAATGCGCACCGCCGGCACGCCCATGAGTTTGGCGCGCTCGACAACCTTGACCGCATCCAACGGTGCGCAGCTCACCACGACACGGTGTTGCGTTTCGCCGAACAACAACGCCTCGGTGCGCAGCTCGCCCAACAGCGCGGCATCGTCCGGAGCGGCGGTTGCGCCCGGGCCGGGGTGCTGCAGAGCGGGGCGCAGGTCGAGCGTGGCACCGATCAATCGGGGTGTGTTCCGGGCGATGCACTGGCTGATGCAGCATTCGGCCAGGCACACCGCCAGGCCGCCTTCGCTGCAATCGTGCGCGCTCTTGATCAGGCCCGACTGGATGAGCCCCAGCAGGGTCGTGTGCAGGGTGCGCCCGGTTTGCAGATCGCATCGCGGCGGCGTGCCGGTTTTGAGGTGATGAAGGGCCTGCAGGTAGGCGCTGCCACCCAGCCCCTGGAGCGGGTCGGCGCGGTCCACCGGCGTGCCGAGCAGAATCACCGCGTCGCCCTCGTCTTTGAACCACTGCGTGGTGATGTGTTCGGCGCGTTCGATCTGGCCCACGACCGCCACGACGGGCGTCGGATCAATCGGCCCGGCCGGACTCTGGTTGTAGAGCGAGCAATTGCCGCCGGTGACCGGCAGGTTGAAGGCGCGGCAGGCCTCGGCCAGACCGCGCACGCTCTGCTCGATTTGCCAGAACAATTCCGGCTGCAGCGGGCTGGGCATGTTCAGATTGTCAGTGACGCCCAGCGGAACGGCGCCGGAGCAGGCCAGATTGCGACACGCCTCGACCAGCGCGGCTTTTGCGCCCTCGAAGGGATCGAGCCGGCAGTACACGCCGTTGCAATCCACGCTCAGGGCGAGAATTTTTTCCGGAAACGCCGCCGCCGCATCCGGGTTCGGGTTGGGCAGACAGTCGGCCTTGATGCGCAGCACCGCGGCGTCGCTGCCCGGACAGACCAGCGTGTTGTTGCGGACCATGTGGTCGTACTGGCGGTAAACCCAGTTTTTGGAGGCGATCGTGGGCCAGGCCAGCAGGCGTTTGAGCGCCTGCGCCGGATCGCTCGCCCGGGGCACGTCGCTCAATCGAAACGCACGCACCGCCTGCAGATACGCCGGTTCGCGGCCCTGGCGATGATAGACCGGGGATTCGTCGGCGATTTTCCTGGCCGGGATGTCGGCGACCACGCGCCCGTGATGGCGCACGACCATCCGCCCGGTGTCAGTCACCACGCCGATTTGCGCCCAGGGCAGATCCCATTTTTCGAAAATCCGTTTCACCTCCTCTTCGCGACCCTTGTGAACGACCAGTAACATGCGCTCCTGCGATTCGGAAAGCATGATCTCGTAACTGGACATGTTCGGGGCGCGTTGCGGTACGCGGTCCAGCTCGATCTCGATACCCGTGCCGGCGCGCGCGGCGGTTTCGCAGGTCGAACAGGTCAGCCCCGCCGCACCCATGTCCTGCATGCCGGCGACCGCACCGGTGGCCAGCAACTCCAGACACGCCTCGCACACGAGCTTTTCCATGAACGGATCGCCCACCTGCACTGCGCCGCGCTGTTGTTCGGCCGATTCCTCGGTCAGGTCCTGCGAGGCAAACGCCGCGCCCGCCAACCCGTCGCGTCCGGTCGCCGGGCCGACGTAAAAGACCGGGTTGCCCACGCCGCTGGCGCGCCCGCGCACGATCTGCTCGTGCCGCAGCACACCCAGGCAAAACGCGTTCACCAGCGGATTGCCCTGATAACAGGCGTCGAAGTACACTTCGCCCGCAACGGTCGGGATGCCGAAACAATTGCCGTAATGGGCAATGCCGGCCACCACGCCGGCGAAGAGCCGTCGGTTGGTCGCCAGCGCACGCTCGAGTGCCGTTTCGTCCGCGGCCGATTCCCGGCTCTGCGCGTTGCCCGGGCCCGGGCTCGCAGTCGCGTTCGAGTCGAAATCCTCGGCGCGGATTGGTCCGAATCGCAGCGAGTTGACGACGGCCACCGGGCGCGCGCCCATCGTGAAAATGTCGCGGATGATGCCGCCCACGCCGGTGGCCGCGCCCTGGAACGGCTCGACCGCGCTGGGGTGATTGTGCGACTCGATTTTGAACGCGATCGCCAGCCCGTCGCCGATGTCCACAATGCCGGCGTTTTCCTCGCCCGCGCCCACCAGCACCCGGGGCGAGCGGGTCGGGAAGAGCTTCAACAGCGGTCGGGTGTTCTTGTAGCTGCAATGCTCGCTCCACATCACCGAGAAGATGCCCAGCTCGGTGTAGGTCGGCTCGCGACCGAGGATTTCCCGAATCCGCTCGTACTCCTCGGGGCTGAGATTGTGTTGGCGGACCAGCTCGGGTGTGACAACCGGTTCGATCATCGGTGGCGAGGGCTGCATCGTGGTCGCATCGGCTTGCTTCAGGCCGCGCGGGCGGCGACCGGCGGCTGCACCGCGGCAAAAAGACTCTCGAAAATCCAGCGTCCGTCCTCGCTGCCCAGCGCCGGTTCACAGGCCCGTTCCGGGTGCGGCATCAACCCGGCCACGTTCCGACGCGCGTTGCAGATGCCGGCAATGTTCCAGAGCGAGCCGTTGGGATTGGCCGCGTCGGTGAGCGCGCCCGTGGCGTCGCAATATTGCCAGAGGATCTGATCGTTGGCGCGCACCGACGCCAACGTGTCCGGATCGGCGAAAAAGCAGCCTTCACCGTGGGCGATGGGAATCCGCAGCAGTTTGTCGGGCGGCACCGCCGCCGTGAACGGCGAATGACGCGTCACGGTTTTGAGAAACACGTGTTCGCAATGGAACTGCAGATCGCGATTGCGCACCAGCGCTCCGGGCAGCAGCCCCGCCTCGGTCAGCACCTGAAATCCGTTGCAGATGCCCAGCACCAGACCACCGTTGTCGGCAAACTGCTGCACCGCCTGCATCACCGGACTGAACCGCGCGATCGCCCCGCACCGCAGATAATCGCCGTAGCTGAACCCGCCCGGGATGATCACGCACTCGACCGCGCCCAGCGACGCGCTCTTGTGCCAGACCAGTCGCGCGCTGTGGCCCAGCCGCCGCACCGCATGGACCGCGTCCTGATCGCAATTGCTGCCCGGAAACTGGATCACCGCGACATTCATCGAAACCTCCTGCTCCGAGCCGCGCACCGCGGCGCGCCGCCCGGGTCGCCGCAGTTTTCAACCGCGACCCGACCGCGCTCGTTGCGCCGCGCCGGTATTCTGCGCCAATGCACTCACGCTCCTTCCAGTTCGAGCCGGTAATCCTCGATGATCGGGTTGCTCAAAAACCGTCGGGCTGCCTCGTGCAGCGCGCGTTCGGCGGCGGCCGGCTCGGTGCCGGGGGCCAGCTCGATTTCAATGTACTTGCCCACGTGCACGTCGGTGACGCCGCGGTAGCCCAGATGCGCCAGGGCGTTTTGGACCGCCTTGCCCTGCGGATCGAGCACGGCCTTTTTCGGGGTAATGATGATTCTGGCTTTCATCCCGGCGCGTTGCCTCGGAAAAACCGCCGTCAACCTGCCCGAATCGGCTCCGGGCCGCGAGAAGATTTTGGGTCTGCCGACGACAAGCCCGCTGCGCGGCCCCGCCGAACGAATCCGCGCTGCCGCAGCCCAGGACCGGGGTTGAAGTTTGCGTTTACGTGGGCGGCTTTTGCAGTAGATTGGCGCGCATCGCGCCCCGGGGGCAGCCGGCCGGCGCCAACGCCAGCCCCGACCTGGGAACGCCCCGCGGCGCACCGCCGGATCATGGATGCTGACAAACTCAAGACCTTGCGCATCGAGGAAGGGCGCAAGCGCCGACCGCAACGCGCCGTCTGGACGATTTTTGGCGTTGTGGTGGTGGTGACGCTCGCGGCGCTGTATTTGGCCCGCCCGCGTCCGGGCGACAACGTGCGCGTGCTCAAGACGGGCTTCTCCACCGCTGCGGCCGAGCCGACCGGGCGAGGCACGGCCGGCAACGGCTCCGCGCCCGGGACGACCAACTCCGGCGCGCCGGCCGGCGACGTCGTGCTGACCGTCAGCGGTTACATCATCAACCGCGAGCGAATCGAACTGAGCCCGCGCTTCCTGGGTGTGGTCAAATGGATCGGCGTCAAAAAGGGCGACGCCGTCACCAACGGACAGGTCGTCGTGTTGCTGGACGATTCGGAATTTCGCGCGCGCCTGGCCCAGGCCGAGGGCGCGGTCGCCGTTGCCGCTGCCAATCTCAAAAAAGCCGAGCTCTGGTACGAGCGCGTCAATCAACTGGCGGCCACCGACATCGAGTCGCGCCAGGCGCAGGACGATGCGCGCCTGGCGTTGGAGGCGGCGCGAGCCGCGTTGCGCGAGGCCGAGGGCGCGCGGCAGTTGGCCCAGACGTACCTGGACTGGTGCACCATCCGTTCGCCGATCAACGGCGTGGTGCTGGAGCGGCTGGTGGACCCCAACGAGCTGGTCGTGCCGCAGAGCTTCGGCGGCGCGCGCGGCCCCAGCACGGCGCTGCTGGCGCTGGCCGATCCGAAAGATTTGCAGGTCGAAATTGACGTCAACGAGGCCGATCTGTCGAAAATCCATCTCAACCAGCGCTGCCGCGTCAGCCCGGAAGCCTATCCGGAACGCACCTACGCCGGTTACGTGGCCGAGATTGCGCCCGAAGCCGACCGCGCCAAAGGCACACTCCAGATCAAGGTCCAAATCGTGGATCCGGATCGGTATCTGACGCCGGAACTGACCGCGCGGGTGGATTTTCTGGCGTCTCCGGCCGGGCACTGACGTCGTCGGCGACGCCCTTGCCGCGCACCAGCGCACGAGGCTTCAATCGCCCGCAGGCCGGGAATTGGCCGGTATCACGCGCGGTGGGCGACGCCGGGCGAGATTTTCCTCCTGCACGCGCGTGCAGTCTTTGACGCCGACGCGGCTGCCCGCCAGCGAGCCATCGGCTTGTTTGAGGCTCACGAGCGCCTCTTCGATCGCCGGCTGGGCGGCGAAGAGGCAGGGGGTGCTGTAAATGACCAGCCGCGCACCGGCCTGTCGCAGCTCGGTGAAAGTGCAGGGCGGCGATTTGCCGCCGGCGATCTGGTTGAAACAAAACGGAACGCGCACCTGCCGGCTCAGCGCGCGCACGGTCTCGAGGCTCTTGAGCCCGTCCACCAGCACGGCATCGGCGCCCGCTTCCGCAAACGCCAGCACCCGTCGCTGGATGTCCTCCGGCTCGGTGCTGTCGGTGCGGGCGATGACGAACAACTCCCGTCGGGTGGCCAGCACCTGACGCAGCTTGGCCAGATACTGGTCCAGTTCCAGGAGCTGTTTGCCTTCGAAATGCCCGCAGCGGCGCGGCCGTTTCTGGTCTTCGAGCACCACGCCCGAGGCGCCCGAGGCCTCGAGCACCGACACGACGTGACAGGCCACCTCCGCGTCGCAGTAGCCGTCGTCAATGTCCACCAGCAGATGATGCTCCGGTAGCACGGTGCGAATCCGCTGCACGTAGTTGACCATCTCCGACCAGGTGATGAAGCCCACGTCCGGCAGGCCGTAATGGCTGGCGGCAAAGCCAAACCCGCTGGCAAACAATGCGTCGAAATGCCGTCCGGCCAGCGAGGCCGAGAACACATCGTAAACCCTGATGAACGGGATCAGGTCGCGTTGCTGCACAGCCAGGCGAAGCCGCGCGCCCGGGCTCAGAGCGGCTGCGGGATCGGCGTTCATGGTCGGGTTGCCGGAGCGGCGTCCTTTTCCTGCTCGATCACATCCAGAATGCCGCCAATCGAACCCAGGTCCTCGGGCGAGACGCCGCGCACCGAAAAATCAATCCCGTAGTTGGTTTGCAGCCAGGCGACGATTTGCAAGATCGCCAGCGAATCAATCAGCCCGGAGGCGACCAGCCGGTCATCGTCCCGGAGGGATTCGACCGGCACGCCCGCTTTTTGGATCGTGCGCAGGAACTCGACGAGCCGTTGGCGGCGTTCGGCGCGGAGCGGGTGCATCAGTGTGGGGTGCGGGCCAGGATGGCCGGCAGGTCCAGCGGCGGCTGGCGCTGGCATAGGGTTTTGACAGCGTCGCGGTTGACCTTGCCGCGGGAGGTGCGCGGGATGCTCTCCAACAGCCACCAGCGCGAGGGCAGTTTGTGTTCGGCCAGGTGCGATTTCATCCACGCGTACAGGGCCGCCAGCGTTCGATCCGATCCGTTTTGAAGCACCACGGCCATGCCCACCGATTGTCCGTAGATGGCGTCCTCCAGCGCAAAGGTGCAAACGTCGCTCACCCCGTCGAAGCGTTCGACCACCGCGTCCACATCAGCGGGATAAATCTTCATGCCGCCTTTGTTGATCTCATCACGCTCGCGTCCACGTAGCACCAGTCGCCCGGCTTCGTCCAACAGACCGATATCGCCGGTCATGAACCAGCCGTCCACCACAACCTGCGCGGTGAGATCCTCGCGCTGGAAATAGCCCTTCATCAGCGCCGGTGTGTTGAGCCACACGTAGCCCGGTTCGCCCGGTGCGCAGGCCAGCTCCGGATCCAGCGGTTGCGCGCAGGCGTTGGTCTTGAGCACCTGAATGACCGCGCCCCAGCCATGCCCGATCAGACCGTCCTGCACCGGCACATCGGCGTCATCCAACCCCGCCACCCAACTGCCGGTCTCGGTGATTCCGTAGGCGTTGCAAACCTGGCGCGTGCCGGTCCAACGCCGGATGTCCTCCCAGAGCGCAGCCGAAAGCGGAGCCGAGCCCACGTGCACGCGCTGGAGCGTGCCGCGTTGGGGCGGGCGGGCGAGTTTGAGCGCCAGTTTCCAGATCGGCGGCACGCTCGACATGAACGTGATGGCATGTTGATCGAGCAACCGGCCCAGTTGGGCCACCAGATCGGGCCGGAACGGCGGGGTAAAGAACAGATCGTTGCCCGAAAGCCAGGGAAACAGGCAGTTGCAAATCAGCCCGTGGCCGAAATGCGTGGGCAACAGACAAAGCGTGCGTGCCAGCGCCCCGGCGGGCAGGTGCTCGCGCAGCCCCATCCACCGCGCCCGCAACGACCGGTGCGTGTGAACCACACCCTTGGGATCGCCGGTCGAGCCGGAGGTGAACAGAATCAGCGCCTCATCGTCCAGCCGCACGCGCGCCGCCTCTGCTTCCGAGGAATCGGTTTCGGTGGTCAGGATCGTGCGGATGCCGGCGCGTTCGAGCGCTTCGATGATTTCGGTGGCAGTGGCTCCTCGGCCACGGCCAGTTTGGGAGCGGCGGCGCGGGCCAGGGTCTGGACCTCGAACGCCGTCAGGCGCGCATCCACCGGCACGGCGCAGCCGGCGAGTTTCCAGATCGCCAGCAGTTCGGCAAAAAACTCCGCCCGGTTGCCGAACAACAACAAAACCCGCTCGCCGCGCTGCAGCCCCAGCCGCTGCCATCGCGCGACCCGTCGGCGGATTTGCCGCCGCGCTTCCGCCGGACTCCAGCGGTTCGGGCCGAAGGGCTCGATCAGGTGTCCCAGGCGCAGTTCGGTGAACATGTTCGACGGCTTGAGACGATTTCAACCCAGGCCGAAAAGTCCAAGCAAAAATTGCAGCCGCTGCCCATAGGTCTGGCTGCCGTGCGCCCACAGATGAATGAAGGCGAAGAAGGTCCAAACTCCGAAAATGGCCGCCGCCCGCCGCAGCGGCGGACGGACCCGGCCGCGCGGCCGGCGCTGTTCGCGCCGCATCGAAACGTAAATGCCCAACGCCAGGGCAAAACAATACACCAGCCGCGGACCGAACCCGGCCCACACCGCCGCCCAGTCCCCGCGCAGCAACGAGGGCGACTTGAGGATGTGATAGTACATGTTCCCGAGGAACGCCGCCGCGAACACCGCGCTGCACATTCGCAAACGGGGATGGCGTTTGAACCAGCGTGCGTAGGTCGGCAGAAAGAAAAAATGCACCAGCAGTTCCTTGAAGTAGTAGTAGTAGCGGTTCCAGAACTCGACGATCGTCTAGGCCAGCAGGGGTTTGTAGGTGTTGCGGAACACGTTGAAGCCCGCCAGCCGCAGATAGCCGATCACCACGTGACCCTTGGCGCCCCAGGCCAGCACCGCGCGAAACAGCTCGGCATAGATCGAAGCCCAGCTTTTCCAAAGCGGCAGCACCACCGAGCCGGCCAGCAACTCCGAGGAGCGGCTCAGGCCCAGCGTCGCGCCGCCCAGCGCCCGACGCCACGCGTTGTTCTCGCCGAACACCACGCCGTCCATCAGCCCCTTGCCCGCACCGCACAGCGCCGCCAGCACGAAGAGCTTCAGCCCGGCCAGTTGCGACCGCGCCAGGGCCTCGGTGTCCCTGGCCTCGCAGCTCGAGAGATAATCCAGGCCCTTGCCGTACGGCACGCTCGAGCCGCCCCAGACCGGCCGGAGATAAAACCAGTGATCGGCCAGCGTCGTGCCGGGCATTCTGCCGCGCTGCGCCGTCATGAGCATGTAGCCCAGCCGCCACAACAAGAGCGGAAACACCAGCCCCACACCGAGCAGCACCGTGCGCAGCGCCGGATGCGCCGCCGGCATCGTCCAGACCGCCACCAGCCACGCTCCAAAACACGCGTGCAGCGCCAATTGTGGATGAGGTTTGGGCCAGCCCGGCCAGGACGCGAAGCGTCGCGCCAGCGCATACCAAGCCCATGCAAAACCGGCCACCACGACCACAACCGCCGCTGCCCCCAGCGGATCGGGCGTGAACCCAAACGTGCGTGAAATTGAACGCACCTCTTGCAGCAGGTCGGTCAGGGCGATCACCACCCCGCCCAACGCCAGCAACAGCCGCCGCCGCGCTGATCAACTGCGCACTGTTCGCCTTCTATCGCTGGCGATTCCTCAAGCGCTTTGCGCCCGGCGCAGACGCCGCGACCCTGCGGCGGGTGCTGCGCGCCGGGGCGCGCCTGGACGCGGCCTGGCTGGGACTCTGCCTGGCGCTGAGCGGCGTGGTGTGGTTGCTGGGCGCGTGGTGGTGGCCCCAAAGCGGGCCGCCGTCGGAGCTGCTGTTCCGGGCGTGGTGGCTGGCCACAGGCGCTCACGGCTTCGTGTGCGTGGCGAACTTTTTACCTTTGCCGAACGCGCCCAGGGCGCGGGCGAGTTGCTGCTGCCCTACATCACGGCGCCCTACCAGGTGTATCTGGCCGTGATGCCCTTTGTGTTCCGGCGTTGGCGGCTGATGCTGGGAATTGCATCGGCATGCGTCCTCTACCCGCTGGCCGGTGACCGGGTGGCCGACGCCCGGGCCGACCGCGCGATCCGGTCCTCGTCGCCTGTCGTTCATCACCATGCGCAGCGATCGCGTCAGCTCCTTGGCGGGGCGCTCTGGAGTCTGGTGCCTTTGCTGGCACTGTTCCACTTCGTGCCCCGTCGCAAGGCCGGACCGGCGGGCCGGGTGCGCGGCGGTTGGCGGCTCACCAACGTCGAGGCCCGCTATTACATGGTTTTCCCCGACTACGCGTGCAACCAGGCGGTGATGAATCCGCTGTTGGAGTTTGTGTTCGAGCAGGTGCCGTCGCATTTCCGACGCACCATCCGCTACCGGCTCGGTGAAGCCGAGGCGCTGGAGATTAGGCGGCGAGTACACCGGCGCGCAGCCGACGAAACGACGTCGCCTGCAGCCACCGGCGCTCGCAGGGAATTTCCTCTGCTGCGTTCGATTGTGGGTTGGGCCGGGTCGCCAATCGAGAATCTCGTCATTCTGCAGGTCGAGGGCTTCTCCCAATCGGTGCTCGAACAGGAGCGACAGGGTCGCGCCGTGATGCCGTTTGTGTGCGGGCTGGCGTGCTCGGGCTACTACTTTCCGGACACGCTCCAGTGCGCCAATTTCACCTCCGGCGGGGTGTTTTCGACGCTGGTGAGCATGCCGCGGGCGACGTACGACGAGCCGGGGCGGCGTTTCACCTCCTACGAGCTGCACGGCTATTACGGTTCGCCGGCGCGGCTGTTTGACACGAAGGATTACACGCATTATTTCATGTTTGCGTTCCGGCAAAGCTGCGGCGATTTCACGGCGTTTGCCGCCAATCAGGGTTGCACGGTGCTGGGCTACTTCGAGTTCGCCGAGCGATTCCGCCGGCGCAAACAACTGGCGCAGGCCGACACGCTGCTGGGCATCTTTGACGGCTATTTTCTGGAGGAATGCGCCACGGTGCTCCTGTCCTGTCCCACGCGCTTCACGGCGCACCTGGTCACTGCGACCACGCATTCGCCCTGGGCGACGCCGCCGGAATTCGAGCGGCGATTCGACGAGCCGGCGCTCAACACCTTCGCCTACCTGGACGACGCGATCCGCCGGTTCTGCGAGCGGTTGCAAAGCCGGCCCGGTCTGTGGGAGCGCACGCTGCTGGTCATTTTGGGCGATCATACCAGTGTGAATTTCGGCGACACGTGGCTGGAACGGCTGCGCGTGCCGCTGGTGTTTTACCATCCGGCGCTGCCGCCCCGGCCCAATCCCGATCCGCGCCGGGCCAGTCAGGTGGACGTGCTACCGACGGCGCTGGCTTTGTTTGCGGGCGAACATCTCTACGCGGGCATGGGACGCAACCTGCTCGAGCCCGATCCGCCCCAAACCGGTTGTGTGAGCGGCTCCTCTTTGGAAGGCTGGTTCGTCAAAGGCGAGCGCGTGTTGCGATACAACCCGCGCGGACCGGAGCCGCATCTGTTCGGGCTGCGAAACGGTCGGCTGGATGCGACCGATCTGGCGGCACAACAGCCCGGGCTCTGGAGGCAGTTGTCGCGGGAATACTTCGCCACCATCGAACTGGCCCGTCGGCTCGCCGAGCAGAAGCGCATCTTTCCCATGCCGGGCCAGAGCCGCTGAACGTGAGCGTCCCGGGGCACGTTGGTCAGCGGACCGGATGGCATTTTGCTTGCGGCGGGCTAGCTGGTTCGTAACGTGGTTTTGCCCATGCGGACGAAGCAGCCAACGCGCAGGGCCAGGGCACTTGCCCGACGCGCGGCGAAAACGCCGGTCCGGGGGAAAAGGGGGAAGCGACGTTCGATCGCGCGAGGCGTCCGTGCCACCCGGGCCCGAAAGAAAGGTCGTCTCCGCAAGCCGTCCGCCGCTCCGGCGACCGCGCCGACCGCCCCGGCTGAATCGTCGTCGAGCAGCCTCCTTCCGGTGGTCGCAGCCCAGAGCACCGCGCCGCAACCTGCCGCACCGACCGAGGCCGAACACCGTGAAGAACCCCTGCGCGAGGAGGATCGGGGCGGGTATGACAGCGATTCGGCCATCAAGCTTTACCTGCGGGAAATCGGGCAGGTGAAACTGCTCACGCCGCAGGAGGAGATAGAACTGGCGGCCCGAATCAAAAAGGGCGACAAAAAAGCGCGCGAGCAGATGATCAAGGCCAACCTGCGCCTGGTGGTCAAAATCGCCCGCGATTACGAGGGCATCGGCCTGCCACTGCTGGACCTGATCAGCGAGGGCAACATCGGCCTGATGAAAGCCGTCGAGCGATTTGATCCGTCCAAGGGCGGCAAGCTCTCGACCTACGGTTCGTGGTGGATCAAGCAGTCCATCAAACGCGCCCTGGCCAACCAGTCCAAAACCATCCGCCTGCCAGTGCATCTGGTGGACAAGATTTCCAAAATGCGCCGTGTGGCGATGCAGTTGCAGGAGGAACTGGGTCGCGAGCCCACCGATGAGGAAATCGCCATCGAAATGGGCCTGCCGACTTCCCGGGTGACGCAAATGCGTCTGGCGGCCATCCGACCCGCCTCGCTCGATGCGCCGATCGGCGACGAGGACTCGAACAACTTCTCGGAGATCGTCCAGGACGAGTCGGCCGAAACGCCCTATGAACATCTGGAGGAAAAAACCGTCACCAGCATGTTGCGCAGCCTCATCGAGAAGCTCGACGAACGGGAGGCGACGATTTTGCGGGAGCGCTTCGGTCTGGATGGCGGACCGGAGAAAACCCTCGAGGAGGTCGGCGCAAAGTTCGGCGTCACGCGCGAGCGCATCCGCCAGATCCAGAACATCGCTCTGCGCAAACTGCGCAAGATGATCGAGAAACTCGAAGCGACCAAAACCTGAGCGACCGGCTCGAACCGGCACGGCCCGAACTGTGAACACTTCTGAACCATCTCCTGACGCGACCGCTGCCCCCGCAAGCCCGGCGGCGGCCACGTCCAACCTCACCCTGCCCACGCCGGACGAAATTCAGCGCGCCATCCGGAACGTGCCGGACTTTCCCCAGCCGGGCATACAGTTCAAGGACATCACCCCGGTGCTGGCCGATGCACGTCTGTTTTGCGGCACGATCGAATGGCTGGCCGACAACCACAAACCCGGTTCGGTGGACGCGGTGGTGGGCATTGACGCGCGCGGATTCATCTTTGCCGCGGCGGTTGCCGCGCGGCTGCGGGCCGGTTTTGTGCCGGTGCGCAAAAAAGGCAAGTTGCCGTATCAGACGATCGAGCAGGAGTACGCGCTCGAATACGGGACGGCGACCGTGGCGATGCACGTGGATGCGCTGCGGCGCGGCGACCGGGTGTTGCTGGTGGACGATTTGCTGGCCACCGGCGGCACGGCGGCGGCCGCGGCCCGACTGGTCGAACGCCTCGGCGCGCGGATTCTGGAAATCAGTTTTCTGATCGAGCTGAGTTTTCTGCGCGGGCGTGAGCGGCTCAAGGGCTACCCGGTGCGCGCGATGGTGGTGTACTGAGACGGCAGACGCTCATGGCGGCGGATGGGTGCACAATCGGGCCGGGCCTCCGGCCAAACCGAACTCCGGCACGCGCGGCTTTGCGGGCGGCGATTTGTGTGTAACCTTGTTGTGCCGTCGCGATTCTGAAATTGCTGAAAGCCGTGAGCGTCGCGTCCACCAATCGCAGTCCGCTGCCGCCCGTGCAGGCGACAACGCCGGGCAATTATTTCATCAGCAACTATCCGCCCTTCGCGTTCTGGAAACCGGAGTTTGTGCCGGAGCTGTTTGCAGCGCTGGAGCGCCCGCCGGCAGGCGAACCGCCGGAGCACGCGCGGCCGCTGGGCCTGTACGTGCACATCCCGTTTTGCCGCAAGCGCTGTCATTTCTGCTATTTCAAGGTGTACACCGACAAGGACGCCGCCGAGGTGCGGGCGTATCTGGACGCGTTGCTGGCCGAGCTGGCGGGGTATGTGGGGCGGCCGGCGCTGGCGGGACGCAAACCGCGGTTCATTTATTTCGGCGGCGGCACGCCGAGCTATCTCTCGATCGAGCAGTTGCGGTATTTGACCGACGGGCTCAAGCGGCTGTTGCCCTGGGATGAAGCCGGGGAAATCACCTTCGAAGCCGAGCCGGGCACGCTCAGCGCCGCCAAACTGCAGGCCATCCGCGCCCTGGGTGTGACACGGCTTTCGCTGGGCATCGAGCACTTCGATGACCATGTGCTGGAGATCAACGGCCGGGCACACCGCTCCCGGGAGATTCTGCGGGCCTGGGAATGGGCGCAGCAGGCCGGTTTCCCGCAGATCAACATTGATCTGATCGCCGGCATGGTCGAGGAAACCGAGTTGCGCTGGCGCCAAACCGTGGCGCGCGCCGTGGCGCTGCGGCCCGACTCGGTGACGGTCTATCAGATGGAAGTGCCCTACAACACGATGCTCTACCAGCGAATGAAAGCCGAGGGACGGCTGGTGGCGCCGGTCGCCGACTGGGAAACCAAACGCCGGTGGGTGGACTACGCCTTCGGACAGTTCGAGCAACAGGGTTACACGGTGACCAGCAGCACGACCGTGGTGCGCGACGCGGCCCGGGTGAAGTTTGTCTATCGTGAGGGCCTGTTCTCCGGGGCGGACATTCTGGCGATCGGTGTCGCCAGTTTCGGCCATCTCAACGGGGTCCACTACCAGAACCACCACGATTTTGGCCCGTAACTCG
>CAYXJB010000024.1:0-7530 GCA_964465445.1 uncultured Verrucomicrobiota bacterium | reverse complement strand
AGGAGCGCTACATCCGAGAGTTCATTCTCCAGCTCAAACTCGGCGAGGTGAGCGCCGGGCGCTTCGCCCGGAAGTTCGGCACCGATCCGCGCGTGCAATTTGCCGCGCCGCTGGCCTCGCTGCAGGCGCAGGGATTTGTCGTCGAAAACGGAGATCGCATCTGCGTTACGCGCCGGGGCCTACTGCAGATTGATCGGCTGTTACTGGAATTTTTCAAACCCGAACACCGCACCGGACGTTATGCCTGATTCGAGCAACTCGGCCCACATTTATCCGCTGTCAGAATTCTACGCCCGTGCCCGTCGCCCGTTGCCGCCGGTCGAGACCATCCCGGGCGAGGCGTTGCCCGAGCCGTACCGGGGACTACTCGTTCACGGCTCGGACATGACCCCCACGTTGGAGGGCTTTTACGAGGGGCGGATTCATCTGGAGGTGCTCAACCGCGAGCGACGGGGCGATTTTTATTTTCGCCAGGTCATTTTGCGTCTGGTGCGCGATGAGCGGCCGGTGGAATTCGGCGCGAACAAAATCTATCTGGGGCGTTTTCCCGAGGATTTGCGCGAACTGATTCTGGCCGATGATGTGCCGCTGGGCCGCATCTTGCGCGAATTCGAGCTGCCGCACACGACCACGGCCCGGGCGTTCCTGCGCGTACAATCGGATGACCTGATCGCCGAAGCGTTCGAATTGAGCGCGCCGACGACGCTTTACGGGCGCAAGGCGGTGATTTCTGATCCGCAGGGGCGACCGCTGTCCGAAATCGTCGAGATATTGCCGCCGCAACCGGGCGGTTAGACATCCTGCCGCGGCTCATTCTCGGTCTGCTCGCTCACCAGACGAAGCATCGCGCAGCCCTGTGTTCGGCAGGCCGATGGGGTTCGTTCCAAGGGAAATGCGTGCGGGATCCCGCCTGCGACCCGGAGCGGGCGGCGAGCCGGGGATGTTGGGCTGGTGATCGTTGGAATGAATTGACTGCGGGATGAAGTCCGTTTTTGGCGCTTGCCCGGGCGGATTGTCTTGGTTTAGGTGGCGGGCCGTGCGCTGGCGGAGAAAGATCACCGGCGGGTTGCTCGCGGTGGTGGGCTTCATGCTCTCGCCGTTGTCGTGGTGGAACGACGCGTTTGTGAACCTGCCCCTGGCGCTGGGATTTGCCTGGTTGGTCAGCTCGCTTTGCCCCGAATCGGTGCGCGAGCGGGTTTTCGAAGCGGCGTTGATCGGCGGGTACTGGGCGACGAACCTGGTGGGCTTCATTCTGTTGCACACCGGTGCGCGACGGCTCTTGAGCGAGTCGCACCCGCAATTGCGCGGCGGCTGGAAAAAGCAGGTGCTGATCTCGCTCGGTTACACCGCGTTGATCGTGGTGCTGATCAAGTTCGGCGTGCTCAAGCCCGTGGCGGCGTATTTCCCTTCGCCCCCGCCGCCCGGATCATGAACCCAGGAACGCGGCGTGGACGGCGCGCATGCCCTGTTCGGCTTTGGCCAGATCAATGACGACCGAGATTTTGATTTCGCTGGTCGAGATCATGTCAATGTTGATGCCCTCGCGCGCGAGGGTCTCGAACATTTTGCCCGCCACGCCGGTGTGGCTTTTCATGCCCACACCCACAATCGAGAGTTTGGCGATTTTTTCGTCGGCCAGCACCGAGCGGTAGCCAATCTCGGCCTGCAGGCCCTCGATGACGCGGCGCGACTTGAGCAGGTCGGCCTTGTCCACGGTGAACGACAGGTCGGTAGCGGGCGCGCCCGAGCCGTGGCTGACGTTTTGCACGATCATATCCACGTTGATCGCGGCATCGCCCAGGGCTTTGAAGATGCGCGCCGCCACACCGGGGCGATCCGGCACGGCCACGAGCGTGATCTTGGCCTGGTTTTTGTCCAGTGAGACGCCGCGCACGACGACGTCCTCCATGCTTTTGGTTTCGGCTTTCACAATCGTTCCGGGGTTGTCGTTGAGACTGGAGCGGACTTCGAACACGACGCCAAATTTTTTGGCGAACTCGACCGAACGGGACTGCATGACCTTGGCCCCGAGGCTGGCCAGCTCGAGCATCTCGTCGTAGGAAATCTCAGCCAGCTTTCGCGCCCCGGGCACGATGCGCGGGTCGGCCGTGTACACGCCGTCCACATCGGTGTAAATCTGGCACAGATCGGCCTTGAGCGCCGCCGCCAGGGCAATCGCCGTCAAGTCCGATCCGCCCCGGCCCAGCGTGGTGATCTGGCCCTCGGGCGTTTCACCCTGGAAACCGGCGACGATCACGACGTTGCCCGCGTTGAGGTACTCGTGGACCTTGCGCGGGGTGATGTTGTGAATTTTGGCCTTGGTGTGAACGCCGTCGGTGACGATGCCGGCCTGCGCGCCGGTGAGCGAGATCGCCGGCACGCCCAGCGCCTGCAACGCCATGGCCGTCAGCGCGATGGTCTGCTGTTCGCCGGTGGCCAGCAACATGTCCAGCTCCCGTTCACTGGGCAGGGGCATGATTTCTTTGGCCAGCCGGATGAGGTTGTCGGTCACCCCGCTCATGGCCGACACCACCACCACCAGTTGGTCGCCGCGGCGGTGATATTCGGCCACGCGCCGCGCCACATTCCGGATGCGTTCGGTGTTGGCCACCGACGTACCGCCGTATTTCTGAACGATCAATGCCATGCCAGATGCTCCTGCGCCGCCCGGGCCGCAGCGTGCGATCGCTCAAGGGCCCGCGCCCGAGCCGCCACGCCCGTAACGTTCCAACAGGTACTCGACGAACGCGTCGTAATCGGGCGGCAGCCGATCGTAGTCCTCCGGACGCCGTTCGGCCTCCGCCAGCGAGGGCGGTACGTCCGGAGTGAACCCGAGATTGCGCTCGATTTCCTCGGGAAATTTTGCCGGATGCGCTGTCTCGAGGATGATCACCGGCGCGCCGTTGCGTGATTCGACCGCTTCCCAGTCCAGAAATCCCTGCCAGGCCACCGCCCCGTGCGGTTCGACCAACAATCGGTGCTCTTGCCAGGCGTGGCGCAGCGCCGCCCGCGTGCGCTCGTCGGACACCGAGCTGGAAAATACATCCCGGCGCAACGCCTCCATGTCCGGCATCCGATGCAGCCGACCGGTCTCGTCCATCTGGCCGCCGTAAACATCCACCAGCCGGGCCAGGTTGCTGGGGTGTCCCACGTTCATCGCGTTGGAGAGCGAGTTGCGCGAGGGAACGATCTTCTGGTACTGGCCGGTGGCCAGGAATCGCGGGAACGCATCGTTGTCGTTGACCGGTGCGAGGATCTTTTTCACCGGCAGCCCCATCAGCCGGGCGATGACCGCGCCCATCATGTCGCCGAAATTGCCGCTGGGCACCGAAAACACCACCGCCTCACCCGGAGCGGCCACGCGCGCCGCGGCAAAAAAGTAATAGACGCTCTGGGGCAGCAGCCGGCCGATGTTGATCGAGTTGGCCGAGGAAAGCGGGATGTGCCGCAGCGCCGGATCGGCAAAGGCGCGTTTGACCAGCGCCTGACAGTCATCGAATTTGCCCTCCAGCGCGATCGTGCGCACGTTGCCGCGCAGCGTCGTCATGAGCTTGCGCTGGCGCGGGCTCACCTCGGCGAAGGGGAAAAGCACCAGCACCCGAACCCCGGGCACGTTGTGGAATGCGTGCGCCACGGCCGAGCCGGTGTCGCCGCTGGTCGCCGTCAGAATCGTTACCTCCCGGCCTGTTTCGCGCAGGAAACGCCCGAACAACCGCGCCATCATCCGGGCGGCAAAGTCCTTGAACGACGCCGTCGGCCCGCGATCCAACCGCAGACAATACACGCGGTGCAGACCGGCGACCGGTTCGAGCGGCAGTTCGAAATCGTAGGCCTGCCGACAGATCGCCTCCAGCTCGGCGGCCTCCAGCACCCCCTCCAAATAGGGCCGGAGCACGCGAAAGGCGACCTGGGCGTAGGACAGGTCTGCAAACGCGGCGATCGCCTCGCGACTCAATTGCGGGAATGCGACCGGCAGATACAGGCCGCGATCCGGCGCCTGCCCCTGCAGCAACGCCTCGCGCAGATTGACCGGCGGCGATTGGCGGTTGGTGCTTCGAAACAACAACATCCCCATGTTCCCCGAACCCTAATCGAGCGTTTCGACGCGGAACATCACTGGTCGGGCACGCACCACCGGCAAACGGGCGATCTGTGCCAGCGCACGGCGCATCGCCGCGTTGGGCGCCTCGTGCAGCATCAAAATCAGCGGCACGCTCTGGCCCTCGTGCCCTTCGGGTTGAAACACCGACGAAATGCCGATGCGCGCCCGGGCGAAAATCGCCGCAATCCGCGCCAGCACGCCCGGCCGATCCACCACGTTGAGCCGCACATAATAGCGCGACACGATCCGGTCCATCGGCAACAGACGCCCGCCGTGAGCATGCCGCACAAAGGGCGGCACACGCACCCGGCCGCCCAGCTTCAAATCCAGCGCCGCATCGGCCACATCGCTCAACACCGCGCTGGCGGTGGCGTCCTTGCCGGCCCCGCGCCCGTAAAACATCGTTTCGCCCACCACATCGCCCCGCACGAACACCGCGTTGAAGACGTGGTTAACATCCGCCAGCACGTGCCCGCTGGGAATCAAAGCCGGATAAACCGACACCTGGATGCCCGCGTTGGTGTGCCCGCTGCGCCCGGTTCTCGATCCGGCGGGTTTCGCTGCGGCGTCCTCGATCCGTTTGACGATGCCCAGCAGCTTGATCGTGTAACCCAGTTGCGCCGCAAATTGCATGTCCAGCCGCGACACTTCCCGGATGCCCTCGGTGTGAATCCGCTCGGCGTCCACCCAGAAGCCGTGCGCCAGCGAGGCCAGGATGCCAATTTTGTGGCGCGCATCGTGCCCGTCCACATCCAGGTCCGGCGGCGTCTCGGCGTAGCCCAGCTTTTGCGCCTCGGCCAGCACCTGGGCAAAATCCGCGCCCTCCTGTTTCATGCGCGTGAGGATGTAGTTGCAGGTGCCGTTGACGATGCCGTAGATGGCCTCGAAGCGGTTGATGACGAATCCCTCGCGCAGCGCCTTGATGATGGGGATACCGCCGCAGACGCTGGCTTCGTAGTAGAGATTGACGCCGTGGCGCTCGGCGGCGGCAAACAATTCCGGTCCGTCGGCCGAGAGCAGCGCTTTGTTGGCCGTGACCACCGTTTTGCCCCGCTCCAACGCCGCCAGCACCATCTGCCGCGCCACGCCGGTGCCGCCCACCAGCTCCAGCACCACGTTCACCTCTGGATCCTCCACCACCTCCTGCCAGCGCGTGGTCATCAACGAGCGCGGGATCGGGTACGGTCGCGGTTCGTCGAACGCTTTGACGGCCACCTTGCGAATGCGCACCGGCACGCCAATGCGCGCGGCCAGCAGGTCGGCGTTGCGCTCCAGTGCGTGGAACACACCGCTGCCCACCGTCCCGCCGCCCAACATCCCCAGTTGGACCTGCCGAAGCATGAAAAGAGCGTGCCCAAAACGTCACGCCCGGACAACGCAATTCTGGCCCGATGCGCCGTTTTGACCGTTGCGTGGTCTCTTCGCTCCCGACCGGTTGTCTTGGCAGGCTGACAGCGAGCGCTCCCGCTGGCACAGATTGGAAATCTGCCGTTTCGCCGACGGGCAGTCAGCGGAGGCCGGCCGCCCCGGCTGCGTTGCGGATTGGAAATCCGCGATACGGCAGGCTGGAAGCCTGCGCTACAGGTGGCGCGGATTGGCGGTTTGTAGCGCAGTTTGTCAAACTGCTGTATCGCCGGCTGACAGCCGGCGCAGCGTCGGTCGTTTCAAGCGGCTTGCGAATTAACAATCCGCGATACGGCAGGCTGCCGGCCTGCGCTACAACGAAGTTCGCACGCTTCGCCGGGCAACCCCGAGAAATTTTTCGATCAGGACTTGTTCGGTTTTTCGAGCCGGGGCTTCAAGCGCGGTGTGTTTCGCTCAAAGTTCGGCCGTTTGCCTTTTCACTTTGGCAATGAGCACTTGAAAGACGGCGAGGCGTTCATTGGGGCCAGACCAGGCGATAGAACGCGGCCGGCGCGGCGTTCGTGGGCCGGAAACCGGTGACCAGAACGCCGTTGGTGGCCGGCTCCCACGGACCTGTGGCTGGATTGGTCGTGGTTTGCAACTGGTAGTTGATCGCCCAAGCCGGCCAGAACACGACCGGCTGGCCGGCCGACTGGCCCGCAAGCGGCGTGATTTCTAGGGGCGGATTGACGATGAGGGCGAACAGCGTACCATCGATAACGCCTGTAAAGGTCACTCCATACAACACGCCGCTGCCGTCACTGGCCGGGCCCTGAATCAGCCCGGCATAGGGCGTGTAGGCGTTCGACCCCAACCAGCGCACCACCTCGAACCTGCTGCCGTCCTGACCGATGCGGAAGATGCTTCCCAGGTCGTTCGTGCCACCTTCGGCCGTGCTCCCATACAACAGGCTGTTCAGACCCGAGACCAGTTCTCCCCGGGGAAACTGAGGGGCGACGCCGTTGGAATCGAAGTGATGGAGGACCTGGAAATTGTTGCCGTTGCGGTCGAGCCTGAACACGGTGCCTCCGCCATTGGTTCCGCCGAAGACCGTGGTTCCGTAGAGCGCGCCGTCGCTGCCCTCGATCAACCCTGCATAAGGCCTCGCTCCGTCCGGACTGTTGGTAAAGGTATGCAAGAGGGCGAAGTCGCTGCCGTCGGACCCGGCACCGAGGGGTGGCGGGTGGGCGAGCGGGCCGGGGTGGCGTGGCTTGGCTGGGCGTGCGGCGTATGCACGTTCTGCACCTCCGGCCGGGAAAACCTCTGCCCCGATGCCCGCTTCACGGGCTGGGACCGCGACGGCGGACTCGCCGAGTACATCGTCGCCGATGCCCGCTTCGCCCTCCGCCTTCCGGCGGGATTCGACGACGTGGCTGCCGCTCCGCTGCTCTGCGGCGGGGTCATCGGATACCGCTCCCTCCTCCGTTCCGGCATCCGGCCGGGCGAGCGGCTCGGCCTCTTCGGATTCGGCGCCTCGGCCACACTCGCCATCCAAGTAGCGGTGCACTGGGGGTGCCGGGTGTTCGTCTTCACGCGGTCGCTCGAAGAGCAGGAGCGCGCCCGCCGCCTCGGCGCCGAATGGGCGGGGGGCTACGGCGAGCCAGGCCCCGAACCCCTCGACGCGGCGGTTACCTTTGCGCCGGTCGGAAGCGTGGTCATCGAAGCGCTCCGCCGGCTCGAGCGGGGCGGCACGGTCGCTATCAACGCCATCCACCTCGACCGCATCCCGGAGTTCTCGTACGACTGGCTCTGGCTCGAGCGTTCGATCTGCAGCGTCGCCAACTTCACCCGCCGCGATGCGGCCGAGTTCCTCGCTCTGGCGGCGGAGATTCCTATCCGCACGGAGTTCGACGTCTTTCCGCTCGAACGGGCGAACGATGCGCTCCGCGCTTTGGCCGAAGGGCGGGTGCGGGGCGCTGCCGTCCTCACGCTGTCAGGCTGAACTTCGGCCGGGTGGCCCTCGCTCAGCCCGCGACTGTGTGCCACGATGGCTCTACCACAGCGGAGGCATGGCCGGTGCCTAT
>CAYXJB010000023.1:4765-22116 GCA_964465445.1 uncultured Verrucomicrobiota bacterium | reverse complement strand
CGCCAACGGCACCAACGGCGTGTTCCAGGATTGGGAGGGTGTTGCGCCCGGCACGGCCAGCCGCGGTTTCAGCCAGCCGAGCTTCTCAGGCAGCACCTCCGGAAATCTCCTTTCGGCGCCAAATGAATCGGTTGTGGTCAACAACACCGCCTACCGCGGCACCAACTGCTGTCGCATCCGTTTCCAGTTCAACAGCGAAAGCAACACCAAATGGGTGCGCATCGTGACCAGCGGCGCCACGCCCGTGGCCAATCCGCAGGTGCAAATCGCCGAGCCGATTTCGTTCAAGATCTTGCTGCTACCTCCCGGCGCCACACCGCCCCCGCCGCCGCAGCCACCGCGCATCACCGCCGCACTCCTGGCCGGTCAAATCGTCCTGAACTGGACCGGCAGCTATCAACTGCAGGCTGCTGATGCCGTCGCCGGTCCGTACAGCGACGTTGCCGGCGTGACGAGCGGTCCCTGGACCAACACCTTCACCGGGGCGATCAAGTTCTTCCGGCTGGTCGGCAGCGCCGGTCCGTAAGCCGACACCGCGGTCGTTGACGCTCGACACGGGCGTTGAGCCCTTACGGGTTGGCGCAGCCAACTTGCGCCGGCTGCGCAGCCGCGTCGTCGGTCTTCCGGCCCGGCTGGCGAGCGGTTAATTCCCAACCCTTGCCACCGTGGTTCACCCTGCCACGCTCACCACCTGTGCGGTGCGTTGGGATTCCAGCGCCGCCGTGAAGAGTGCATGGCTCAGGGCGGTTTCCTCCGGGGTCGGCAGGCCGGCGAAGCGCTTCAGCGGTCGGCCCTCGACCAGTTCGTACACAAAGGCGGCCCACATCTGAAGAATCGCGTCGGTGAACCCGAACTCGAAGATCGCGCCGGTGATCGTCGGGAAGGCCGGCTCGTAACCGGTTTGAATCTGTTCCCAGATCTGCGGACCGCCGGGGCTGTACCGCAGCCGCTCCAGCAACCGTGGGTTGGCGCTGGACCAGCGCACCGAAGCGCGCGTGCCCAACAGCTCCAGATACCAGGTGTTGCGCTGTCCCGGCGCGATGCGCTGCAGCCGCATCGTCCATGGAAACCGTTCGCCGGTTCGCTCGTCCCGGCCCTCGATCAGCAGCGTGCCGTTGTCCCAGGTGTCACACGCCACCTGTCGCCCGCTCGCATCCGGTCGCTCGGTCACAATTTTGGAAAGCACGGCCCGCACGCCGCAGGGCCGCCACCCGGCGCGCAACGGCAGGTGCAGCACGTGCATGCCCAGATCGCCCAGCACGCCGTACTCGCCATTGAAGGCCTGCTGACGCTTCCAGTTGATCGGTTTGCCCGGGTCCAGATCGCTCGAGTGCAGAAAACCCGTGTTCAACTCGATGATCCGCCCGAAGGCATCCTGCTCGATCATCGCCGCAATTTGCTGCACAGCCGGATAGAACGGGAATTCCGAGGCGCACCGGGCGAACACCGCTCCGTGCTGCCGCAGCGCTGCCAGAATCGCCGCGTTGGCGGGCCGGTCCATGCCGAAAGGTTTCTCACCCAGCAGATGCTTTCCGGCCGTGATCGCTGCGCAATAGACCTCCCGGTGCAAATGATGCGGCACGGCGACATACACCGCCTCGACCTCCGGATTGGCCAGCAACTCACGGTAATCGGCCGTGTACTGGCGGACGCCCGGGAAATGACGACGAAACCACTCGAACGGGGCGGAGCTGCGGTTGCACACCGCCACCAGCTCGGGTCGCGCCGGCGGATCGAGCAAATGACACCAGCGCGCCGCGGCGCTGGCAAATTCCCGTCCCATCAAACCGCAACCGATGATCCCGAAGCGAATGGTTCTCACGCTGCCCCTTCCTGCCATCGGGCTCGCAGCGGGTCAAGCGCGCACGCCAATCGCCGTTGCAAATTATGCAGGCAGCCCGCAGGGCATCGTCTCCAACCACACACCGGACCGATGGGAACCGGTTTGCGCCCGGCGGATTGGCTCACGCCCGCTGCGAGCCGACTCAAGCGCTCGAGGGCGGCAGGCGCAGCGGCTGTTCCAGCGGACCGACCTGGGCCAGATCCTTGCCGGGCGCGCCGGCGCCGAGTTCTTTGAGCCGTTCGCCGGCCGGACGCACCATGCGTTCGTAACTACCGACCGCCTCGTTGAAGGCGCTCTGGGCGCGTTCCAGCCCGGCGCGGATTTTTTCGAAGTGCTCGGTGAATTTGACGACGCGGCTGAAGAATTCCTGTGCGGCTTCGGCGATGCGGCGGGCGTTTTCGGACTGCTGGTGTTGTTGCCAGATGAAATTGATCGTGCGCAGCACGGCGATGAACGAGGCCGGCGTGGCCAGATATACCCGCTGCCGCTCGGCCCAGACGATCAGGTCCGGGTCGCCCTCCAGTGCCGTGCTGAAGAGCGATTCGGCCGGCAGAAACAGGACCACGTGATCCAGCGCGTTGGGGAACAGGCGTGGATAATCCCGCTCGGCCAGCGCACGGATGGTCTCGCGCAGTTTGCGCGCGTGCTCCTGCACCAGTGCGCGGCGTCGGCCCGGATCGGCCGTCTCGATCTCCTGCAAAAACTCCAGCTCCGGCACTTTGGCGTCCACGATCACATGTCGGTCGCCGGGCAAATGCACGATCAAATCCGGCCGGTTGTCGCCGGTCTGGGTTTGTTCGCTGAAATCGCAATGGGCACTCATGCCCGCGGCCTCGACGACGCGGCGGAGCGTTTCCTCGCCCCAGCGACCGCGCGTTTGAGAGGACTTGAGAACCTCCCGGAACTGCTGGGTTTCGCGGGCCAGTGCCTGGCTGGTCTGGGTGAGCGCCTCGAGCTGGTTTTTCAACCGACCCAGCTCGTCGGCCTGTTGGCGTTCGCTCAGTTGCAACTGTTGCTGGTAGCGTTGGAGTTGTTCTTTGAGCGGCTGCACCAACCCTTGAATGGCTTCCTGCCGCTTGTCCAGATCGCCCCTGGCCGCCTCCTGAATTTTGTCCAGCGTTTGCTCGGCCAGCCGCACAAAATCCGGTGCCGTCTGCCGCAGCGTCTCGGCGCTCAATGCCTTGAACGCGTCGCGCAACTCGGCCAGCGCCTGCTCGCGGGTTTGCTTCAATTCGGCCAGCAATCGCTCAGCGGCGGCCTGCTCGGCCCGGGCGCGGCTCAGCTCCGCCTGCAGGCTCTCGGTTCTGGCGCGCTGCTGTGCCAGCTCGGCGTCACGTTGCTGCAACTGCTGACGCAGCTCGGCCTCGAGCCGCGTCTCGCCCGCCGCGGCCCGGCCCCGCGCCCAGAGCCAGCCCAACAGCCAGCCCAGCAGGCCGCCCAGCACAAATGCGATCAGCAACTGAATCCCCAGCGGCATCGCAGCGGATCAGTCCGACTTCGGCGCGGGCCCGTGGCCCGGCGCTTTCCCCCGGTCCTGTGGATACTGCACCACGGCTTCGATTTCAACGCGCGCTCCTTTGGGCAGCGCGGCCACCTGCACGGTCGTGCGCGCCGGAAAATCGCTCTGGAAAAATCGCGCATAGACCTCGTTCATCGCCGCAAAATCCGCCAGATCGGTCAGGAACACGGTGGTCTTGACCACATGATCCAGGTCGAGCTGCTCGGCCTGCAACACGGCCCGGATGTTGAGCAGGACGCGTTCGGTCTGGGCTTGAATGTCGCCGCCGACCATCTGGCCGGTGGCCGGATCCACGGGGATCTGCCCGGCGCAGAAGAGCAGATCGCCGCAGCGCACCGCCTGGCTGTAAGGGCCGAGCGCCGCCGGTGCGCCGGCCGCGCGGATGATTCGTTTGGTCGCCATGCGTTGGTTGTAACCCGGGCGGGCGTCGGCTCAAAGGTATTTCGCCAGGATGGGTCTCAACGCCGCCACGGTTCGCTTCGGCCAGAGTTTGCGATCGGTCATGATCGCGTTTTGCAGGGCACGATGGCACGTGCAGCCGGGCGTGGCCGGAACCTGCGGCACGGTCCGCGCGATGATGGTCTGGGCCGCCGCCGCGTTGCGCTGCAGGTTGGCCACGACCATCTCGACGGTCACATGATCGTGCGCCTCGTTCCAGCAATCGTAATCGGTCACCATCGCCAGCGTCGCGTAGGCGATCTCGGCCTCACGGGCGCACTTGGCCTCGCCCAGATTCGTCATGCCGATCACGTCGTAGCCCAGCCGGTGATGCGTGAGCGATTCGGCGCGGGTGCTGAAGGCCGGTCCTTCCATGTTCACGTACACACCGCCGTCGTGGACGCGCAACTTCAACGCCCGGGCGCTGGAGAGCAACAGCCGCCGCAGCTCTTCGCAGATCGGATGCGCAAACGCCACGTGCGCCACAATGCCCGAGCCGAAAAATGTCTGGCCAGCCGACTGCTTGGTGCGGTCGTAGAACTGGTCCACCAGCACGATGTCGCAGGGACGGTATTTGCGCTGGAGCGAGCCGACGGCGCTGACGCTGATAATCCAGGCCACGCCCAGATGTTTCATCGCCCAGATGTTGGCGCGATGATTCAGCTCCGAGGGCAGGATGCGATGGCCGCGTCCGTGTCGCGGCAGAAACACCACCTCCCGATCCGCCAGCCGTCCCACCAGCAGCGCGTCGGAGGGCGACCCGAAGGGCGTGCGCACGCGCACCCAGCGGCCCTGCGAAAAGCCCTCCATCCGATACAGCCCGCTGCCGCCGATGATCCCGATCCGGTATTGCGACATGACGGAGTTATTAGCGACCCGGCCGGCGGCAGACACGCAAAAAATCCTGTCCGGGCTCCGGTCAGTGCGGTCCAAAGTTTGGACGCGGGCCGCCCCGCCGTGCCCGGGGCCGTGCGGGCGGGCCGGCGGCGCGCGTTTTGCTCCGATTCAGGCGTGTATCTCGACTATTACGGCCTGAACGAGCCGCCGTTCGACATCACGCCGAACCCGCGGTTTCTGTTCTACAGCGACAAGCATCGCGAGGCCTTCAATCATCTGCTCTACGGCATTCGCGAGCGGAAGGGCTTTGTGCAACTGACCGGCGAGGTCGGCGCCGGCAAAACGACCCTCTGCCGCGCCCTGCTCGAGCAGCTCGATGGCGCGTATTCGACGGCGCTGATCTTCAACCCGGTCCTGAGCGCCGACGAACTCATGAAAGCCATCGCAACCGAGTTCGGCCTGAATGTTCGCGGGCTGGATCGTCTGGAAACGGTGGCCGCGCTCAACGAGTTCCTGCTCCGGCAGGTCGAGCAGAGCCGCGAATCGGTCCTCATCATTGACGAGGCGCAGGACCTGACCGACGAACTGCTCGAACAGGTGCGCCTGCTCTCGAATCTGGAAACCGACGATCGCAAGCTGTTGCAGATCGTGCTGCTGGGCCAGCCGGAGTTGCGCCAGCGGCTGAATCATCCCCGCCTGCGCCAACTCCGCCAGCGCATCACCGTGCGCTATCACCTCAAACCGCTCACGCACCAGGAGGTCTGCCGCTACGTCGAGCACCGACTCCACGTCTCGGGCGCCAACGGCACGCCCTGTTTCACCCGCGCCGCGCTCTGGCGCGTGTTCCGCTACAGCCGCGGCATCCCGCGACTGGTCAACGCTGTCTGCGACAAAGCCCTGCTCGCCGGCTATGTCCACCAGACCGAACGCATCACCTTCAAGCTCGTCGGCCTGGCCATCCGCGAACTCGAAGGGCATGTGGATGCGCCATGATCGCAACGCAACACCCTTGCCGCCCGACCAGGTTCGGATGCGCCGGTCCGTTCCCGGCACAAGACCGGTCCTCCATACCCGGTCGCATCCGCCTTCAACCCGCACGCATTCAACGCCATGAGCCTGATTAACGACGCGCTCAAACGCGCCCGACTCGCTCAAAAAAACCTCGCGCCGCCACCGGCTGCGACGCTGCCGCTGCGGCCCGTCGAGCCGTCGCTCGCGCGCCCGGCCCGCAGCCTTCGGCTCGCGTCTCTGGCGCTCGCTGCGCCGGCGCTCGTGGTCGCCGGCCTGGGCTGGCTGGCGTTGCGCAAGCCAGACACGCCAACTGCGCTGCCAGTCGCTGCAACTCCCGCTACGGTTGCACAGGCGCAGCCGATGCTCTCGCCCCAACAACAGCCCGATGCGCCGGCTGCGACTGCCGTGAAACCGGTGACCCGCCCCGAGCCACTGCCGACACAAAACGCCGTTTCCGCACCGGAAACCTCGCTGCAACCGGTCGGCTCGGTCTCGCCGTCGCCGGGCGCGTCTGTAACTGCAGAAGCGGCTTCAGCGCGATCGGCTGCGAGCGCGGATCAGACCGGCGGGGCCGCAGCGTCGCCACCGGTACGCACGCTGCCGAAACTCCAGGGCATTTTTTATCGAACCCAGCGACCGGCGGCGTTGCTCGATGGCAAGATGGTCCTGATCGGCGGCCTGGTGGGTGAACACCGTGTCACGGCCATCAGCCCGAACACGGTCACCCTCGTGCGGGCCGGCCAGACCAACGTGCTGACGCTGGATTGATCCGGGCGCGCGAGCCCGGATCGTCCCGTTCCCGATTTGGCGCTGCCGCCGAGCAAGGCCGTTCGACCCGGGCGGCGGATCTTTTTCCCGGCTGGTTCACCCCGGGCATGAACGCGTTCGCGCTCTTGCGGGCGGGGAAGGCTCTTGCCAAGCTGCCGCGCCATATGTGGCCGCACCAGCTCTTCGCTCGATCGCCCATCGCCGCCCGCGTGTTGCCTTTCGTCATCTTCCTGGCGTTGACCTTCATGCAGGGTTGGTTCGGCGAGGCGTCGCGCTACTGGATTTATGCGCTCAAGACGCTGGTGGGCGCGTGGCTGGTCTGGGCGATGCGTCCGTTCGTGAGCGAGCTGCGGCTGGCCTGGAGCTGGGAAGCGGTGGCAGTGGGCGTGGCCGTGGTGGTGATGTGGATCGGGCTGGACGGGTTCTATCCCAAGTTGAGCGAACTGACGGCAAACCTGGGCATGGGCGGTCACTCGGGCACGCCCAAACCGTGGAATCCACACGCGCAATTCGGTGACGACAGCGCGCTGGCCTGGGCTGTCATCGCCGTGCGCGTGGCCGGCTCGACGCTGGTCGTGCCGCCGCTGGAGGAGGTGTTTTTCCGGTCGTTTCTCTACCGGTATCTGCTGCGGCTGGATTTTTTGAATGTCCCGCTGAACCGGTTTCACACCGTGGCATTTGTGCTCACGGGGCTGGTTTTTGCGCTGGAGCACGAACAATGGCTGGCGGGTTTGCTCTGCGGCTTTGCCTATCAGGCGCTGGTGCTGCGCAAAGGCCGCCTGGGCGACGCCATCGTCGCGCACGGCATCACGAATTTTCTGCTCGCCCTTTGGGTCATCTGGCGTGGGGACTGGCGATTCTGGTAAACGGCCCTCCGGCCCGGGCGCCGGCGGGTCGTGCCCGTTCACCGGCCGCTCCGGGCACCGGCTTTGCAGCATGATCCGATGCGTGTTGTTCGAAGATGACGACCTGCTGGTGGTAAACAAACCCGCGGGCTGGAACACGCACGCGCCGTCACCGACCGCGGGCGAGGGAATTTACGACTGGCTCAAACACCGCCAACGACGCTGGGCGCACCTGGCCATCGTGCACCGGCTCGACAAGGAAACCAGCGGCGTGCTGGTGTTTGCCAAAACCTCCCGCGCCAGCCGCTCGCTCACCGAACAGTTCACCGCGCGCCAGGTCCGCAAACTCTACCTGGCCATCACCGCCTGCCCGCCGCCTCGAGCCCGAATGCACATCGAATCGCGCCTGGCCCGCACCGGCGAACGGTACGCCAGCCGGCGTGACGGCCAGCCCGCTGCGACCCGATTCGAGCGCATGGACTGGATCGCGTCGGTGGGCGAGCGCAATCGCTTCCCGCAGGGCAGCACGCTGGTGCGAATCGAACCGCTCACCGGACGGACGCATCAGATCCGCGTTCACGCGGCCGAAAACGGTTTCCCGGTGCTGGGCGACGTGCTTTACGGCGGCCCGGTTTTTGCGCGCGTTTGTTTGCACGCGGACGAAATCGCCTTCCGCCATCCGGCCAGCGGCCAGCCGGTCCGCTTCGAGGCACCGGTGAATTTCACCGCCGATCCGCGTCTGGCGCTGCGCGAGGCGTTCATCGAGCCGGAGCTGACCGATGCATATCGGCTCTGGCACGGTGCGGCGGACGGACGGCCGGGCGTTTATCTGGATCGGCTGGGCGCGTATCTGCTCTGGCAGTGGAAACCCCAAGCCGGACCGCCTGATGCCGCCGAGCCGGCGCGCTGGTGCGAAGCGCTCGGTTGTCGGGGCGTGTATCAGCGCGCGTTGCCACGCGCCTCCGGCGACGCACCGGGTGGCGAACCGCTGCCGGAACGATTGTGCGGCGAAACGGCGCCGCACGCGTTCCCGGTGCGAGAAAACGGCGTGCGCTTCGAGCTGAGCTTCCGGGCCGGCGCGGCCGTGGGGCTGTTTCTGGACCAGCGGGACAATCGTCGCCGGCTGCTGAGCGGCCATGTGGCGGCTGGATTCGAACTGTGGAACCCGGCGGAGGAAGCCGCCCGCATCGAGCTGCTCAACACCTTCGCCTACACCTGCGGCTTTTCGGTGTGCGCGGCGCTGGCCGGTGCGCGCACGACCAGCCTGGACCTGTCCCGCCGCTGGCTGGACTGGGGACGACGCAACTTCGCGTTGAACGGGCTCGATGCGGCCGCGCACGATTTCGTGCAGGGCGATGTGTTCGATCGGCTCAAATGGCTGGCCAAACGACAGCGGCAGTTCCACGTCGTATTGCTCGACCCACCGACGTTTTCGCGCTCGAAAATCAGCGGCGTGTTTCGTGCCGAAGCCGATTTCGCCCGGCTGGTGACGGCGGCCCTGACCGTGCTGCGCCCGGGCGGAGTGTTGTTCGCATCGACCAACGCGGCGGGCTGGGCGCCGGCGGCGTTTCTGCACACCGTGCGCCGCGCTGTGGCCGGGTCGGGTCGCCGCATCCTGCAGGAACATTACGCGCCCCAGCCGCCGGATTTCCCGGTGCACCGGGCCGAGCCGGCGCATCTCAAAACGCTCTGGCTGCGCGTGGCCTGAGCGGCGCGGGCCGGGAGCGCAGGCGCCGCCAGGAGCGTTCGAGCGCCGCCGCACCCCGGCGCGCTCACTCCCGGGCGAGCATCTCGCAGTAGGTGTTGTAGATCCGGTCCACCAGAGGCGAATGCGGCACCGGTTCGCCGTCCAGGCTCACGATCGAGATCATGCCCAGCGCGCTTTGAGACAGGAAGATGGCTTCTGCGTTGCGAAGCGCCTCACGCTTGATGACGCGTTTGTTGGTGGGCAGGCCCAGCACCTGACAAATCTCCAGGATCACCGCGCGGGTGATGCCCGGCAGCGCACCGCGTCCGGTGGGCGGTGTGCAGACCTTGTCGCGGTAGATCCAGAAGAGGTTGGCGCCGGAAGCTTCGGTGACCTCGCCGTTGGTGTTCATCAACAACGCCTCGTCGGCGTCCCGGGCCTCGGCCTGTGCGCGCGCGGCAATGTGCAGGAGTTTGTTGAGCGTTTTGAACGACGCCAGCGGATCGTTGGCCGGCAGCGTGAAGGTCGAGGTGACCATGCTCCAGCGCGGCGGTTGCACCGGATCGAGCGGCTCGACCGGATGCAGGCTCATGACCAGCGTCGAAGGGCCGGCCTGTTTGGGCGAATAACCCCGCGGCCCCGGCCCGCGGGTGAGCGTCACCCGCAGCACCGCGTCGGGCATCTGATTTTCCTCGATCAGGCGCGCGGCGAACTGTTGCAGTTCCCGGGGCGTGCAGGGCATCGGGATGTTGAGGTAATTGGCCCCGCGCACCATCCGCTCCAGATGCTGCGCCATGCGGAAGGGCCGCCCGTTGAAGACGCGCATCGTCTCGAACAAACCGTCACCGTACATGAACCCGCGGTCGGTGACCGGAATCAGCGCCTGGGATTCCGGCACGAATTGACCGTTCAGGAACACAACCATGCGCGCTAACTACAAAAGCTCCACCGCAGGGGCGAGTCGAAAATCCGCCCCGCCCCGACCGCTCTCTGGGCCGCCGCACCCCCGGCGGCATTGTCAGCCTCACCCCGGTTTGCTACCACATCCTCGTGCGCCATACCTGGCTCAAAGACGTCTCCCGGGTCGTCGTCAAATTCGGCACCGGCGTGGTCACCGACAGCCGCAAGCAGCCGGACCCGGCCCAGCTCGAACAACTGGTGGCACAGGTGGCCCGCCAGCGCCAGGCCGGCCGCGAAATGGTCATCGTCACCAGCGGCGCGGTCGGCGCCGGGATGGGCGCGCTGGGACTGGACAAGCGGCCCACCGACCTGACCGAGTTGCAGGCGTGCGCCGCGGTGGGCCAGTCGCGGCTCATGGCAATGTACGAGCGACTCTTTGCCGCGCACGGCCTGCACGTGGCGCAGGTGCTGCTGACGCACGAGGACCTGCGCGATCACGAGCGGCATCTCAACGCCCGCAACACGCTCGTAACGTTGCTGGCCCGCGGCGTGGTGCCCATCGTCAACGAAAACGACGCCGTCTCGTTCACCGAAATCAAGTTCGGCGACAACGACGAGCTCTCCGCGCTGGTGGCCACGCTCCTGCCGGCCGACCTGCTGGTGATTCTGACGACCGTGGACGGGTTGATCGAAAACTTCGGTCGTCCCAACCCGCGCACGATCCGACTGGTCGAGCGCATTGACGCGGCAGTCGAGAAACTGGCCCGCGGCACTGACAGCCCCACCACCTCGGTCGGCGGCATGCGCTCCAAAATCGAAGCCGCACGCATCGTCACCCGCGCTGGCATTCCGCTGGTGATCGCCTCGGGCAGGAAAAAACACACCTTGGACGCCGTGTTGGCGGGCGAAGAGGAGGGCACGCTGTTTGTGCCCCGACCCGGCAAACTCAAAGGTCGCAAACGCTGGATCGCCTTCTTTCACCGGCCCAAAGGCGCGTTGTTCGTGGACGACGGGGCCAAGCAGGCCCTGCGGGAGCGGGGCAAGAGCCTGCTGCCGCCGGGCGTGGCCCGGTGCGAAGGCCAGTTCGCCGCCGGTGAGGTGGTGCGAATCTGCGACCTCGACGGCACCGAGTTTGCCCGGGGTATCAGCCGGTTCAGCGCCGAAGAAATCCGCGCCCGCCGGTTGGCGCGCGTCGAAGTCGTCCACCGGGACGATCTGGTGATTCTGTAGATGCACGCCCCGGCCCGCTCCGGCCACGCCGCACGCACGCGCGCTGGCGGCCGTCAAACCCGCAAGAAATCGCGCCCGGCCATCCAACAACTGCTGCGTGTGATGGCCAGACTCCGGTCGCCAAGGGGCTGTCCCTGGGATCGGCAGCAAACCCACCGCTCCCTCCGCCGCCACGCCATCGAGGAAGTCTATGAGTTGATTGATGCGATCGAAGCCGGCGACGATCATGAAATGCTCGAGGAGCTGGGCGATCTGCTCCTGCAGGTGGTCTTTCACTGTCAACTGGCCCGGGAACGAGGCGCATTCGATTTCGAGACGGTGTGCCGCCGTCTGGTCGAAAAGCTCGTCCGGCGACATCCGCACGTTTTCGGCAAGGTGCGCGTGCGCAACGTGGATGAAGTCTGGGCCAACTGGGAACAAATCAAACACGCCGAGAAACACGGCACCCCGCGCGCCCGCCATTCGGTCCTGGACGGTATTCCGCGGCATCTACCCGCCCTGTTGCGCGCCGAAAAACTGCTCCGCAAAGCGCGCAAAGCCGCCCTGCTGCCCGAGCACCGCCGGCGCTGGCCCGGCGGCCGGCGCGCTCTGGCGCGCCAGCTTTTCGAACTGACCGCCGTGGCGCAGGCGCACGGCTGGTCGGCCGAGGAATTGCTCGCCGCCGAGGTCCGCCGACAGGAAACGCGGCTGCGCCGGATCGAACGCCGCCGGCCCGGCACGGCCACCGGCTCGCCCAAAGGCCCGGCTGCCGCCGCACGCTTGGGCACTCGACAGCGCCGCGCCAACCGCTAGGCTCGCAGGCCATATGACTGACCCGCGTTACAAAAAACTGGCGCAACTACTGGTCAGCTACTCGACCCGCATCCGACGGGGCGACCGCGTGTTGCTGGACATGATCGAAGTGCCCGATGAGTTCACCGTCGAGTTGATCCGCGCGGTGCGGGCCGCGGGCGGCATCCCGGTGGTCGAAGTGCGCCACACCCGCGTGAGCCGCGAGCTGCTCCGGAACACCGATTCGCGTCATGCGGCGCTGGTGCGGGATCTGGAGCTGTTCCGGATCAAGAAGATGCAGGCCTACATCGCTGTGCGCGGTTCGGCCAACATGAACGAGAATTCCGACGTGCCCTCGGATCGCATGGCGCTGTTTTCGCGCCTGACGCGGCCGGTCCTGGACTGGCGGGTCAACCGCACCCGCTGGTGCGTGCTGCGCTGGCCCACTCCGAGCCTGGCCCAGAGCGCCGGCATGAGCACCGAGGCGTTCGAGAACCTTTATTTCGACGTCTGCACGATGGATTACCGGCGCATGGCCCGGGCGATGGTGCCGCTCTGGAAACGGATGCAACGCGCCGATCGCGTGCAGATCAAAGGACCGGGCACCGACCTGAGCTTCAGCATCAAGGGCATCGGCGCCAAAATGTGCGACGGCCGGCTCAACATCCCCGACGGGGAGGTGTTCTCCTGCCCGGTCAAAAATTCGGTCAACGGCGTCATCCAGTTCAACGCCCCGACGATCTATTCGGGCACGCGCTTCGAAAACGTCCGGCTGGTGTTCCGCGACGGCCGCATCGTCGAGGCCACCAGCAACCACACCCGCAAGCTCAACGAGATTCTCGACACCGATCCGGGCGCGCGCTACGTGGGCGAATTTTCGCTCGGGTTCAATCCCTACATTCTCCAGCCGATGTGCGACATTCTCTTCGACGAAAAGATCGCCGGCTCGCTGCATCTGACACCCGGCCAGGCCTACGAGGAGTGCGACAACGGCAACCGCAGCGCCGTGCACTGGGACATGGTGCTCATCCAACGCAAGGAATGGGGCGGCGGGGAAATCTGGTTCGACGGAGAACTCATCCGCAAAGACGGCCTGTTCGTGCCCAAAGACCTCCAGCCACTCAACCCGGCCAATCTCAGGCGCTAGGGCGAATCGCTCCCACGCCGCACCGGCTGCGGGCGCACCCGGCCGGTGGCGCGGTGCTTCCAAACCGACCCGCCCCTCGCCCGGGCCTCGGGCCGAGTCGCCCTACCGGTCACAGGCCGGCCGGCGCGAGCGCGTCGTGGGGCATTTGCAGGCGATTTTTTCATGGTTTGCCCTTGCGCGTTGCTGTTGGTGGCGCAAACTGAAAGCTCGCGTGAGGCTTTCAGACATGAGCACCGAGGCCAAACTGGAACTGGAAGGGAAAGTTTATCTACTGCCCACGGTCGAGGGGACCGAGCACGAGAAGGCGATTGACATCTCGAACCTCCGCAACCAGACGGGCTACATCACGCTTGACGACGGTTACGCCAACACCGGCTCGTGCAAGAGCGCGATCACCTTCATTGACGGGGAGCGGGGCATTCTGCGTTACCGCGGCATTCCCATCGAGGAGCTGGCCGAAAAATCCACCTTCATTGAAACGGCCTACCTGATCATCTACGGCCATCTGCCGACCCGCGCCGAGCTGAAACGCTTTTCGGATCTGCTCACCGAGAACGCCATCCTGCACGAAGACCTCAAGTACCACTTCGAGGGATTCCCGCCCCATGCGCACCCGATGGCGATTCTCTCGGCGATGATCAACGCGGCCAGTTGTTTCGATCCGACGCTGATGGGGCGCTTCGACAACGGGCGCTTCGACATCCACGCCGCGCGTCTGATCTCGCAGGTGCGGACCATTGCGGCGTTTTCCTACCGCAAATCGCGCGGGCTGCCGATCATCTATCCCAAGAGCGCCTACAAATACACCGCCAATTTCCTGCACATGATGTTCTCGCAGCCCTACGAGGACTACGAGATCAAGCCCGAGGTGGTGCGGGCGCTGGACCTGATCTTCCTGCTGCACGCCGACCACGAACAGAACTGTTCGACCGCCACGGTCCGGATGGTCGCCTCCAGCCAGGCGAACCTCTTTGCTTCGGCAGCCGCCGGCGTGTGCGCCCTCTGGGGACCGTTGCACGGCGGGGCCAATCAGGCCGTCGTCGAAATGCTCGAAGAAATCCACCGCTCCGGCGACGACGGCTCGAAATTCATCGCCGCGGTCAAGGACAAGACCTCGGGCAAACGCCTCATGGGTTTTGGCCATCGCGTTTACAAGAACTACGATCCGCGCGCCAAGATCATCAAACAGGCCTGCGACAACCTGCTCAACGTGCTCCAGATCTCCGATCCGCTGCTGGACGTGGCCAAGCATCTGGAGGAAACCGCGCTGCGGGATCCGTATTTCATCGAGCGCAAGCTCTATCCGAACGTGGACTTTTACAGCGGCATCATCATGCGCGCCATCGGCATCCCGCTGGAGATGTTCCCGGTCATCTTCGCCATCGGACGCATGCCCGGCTGGATCGCCAATTACAAGGAAATCGCTGAAGATCCCAAGAGCCGCATCTACCGCCCCCGCCAGATCTACGTCGGCCCGACCCTCCGGCACTACGTACCGCTGCATCAGCGCAAATCCAACACCGACGCGGCCGAAAAGAAAAAGTCCGCCTGAACGACCCGGCCCGCCTTCGGCACCGATTCAGCCCAGCGAGCCGCGCAGCACCTCGAACCATTGCCGCGCGGCCTCCTGCGACACCGGCCGCGTCCCGGCCTCCTCGGCCTCGACCAACGCGGACGGCAATTCGGCCAGAAACGGGGAGAGCCGACACGGCGTGCGTTGACCGAACTTCCGGCGCGTCGCGCAATGGCTAAGAGTGACCGACTCCATCGCGCGCGTCAGCGCCACGTAGAACAGCCGCCGCTCCTCCTCCAGCGTTCCATCCTCTCGCGCCCGGGCATGCGGCAGCAGGCCATCCTCCAGCCCGACAATGTGCACGCGACGGAACTCCAGCCCCTTGCAACTGTGCATGGTGATGAGCGTCACCACATCAGCCGCATCCGACCCGGTCTCCTCCCGGTCAGCGTCCAGACAAATCTCCTCCAGAAAATCCTGGATCGCTTCGAGCCACGAACGTCCGGGCGAGCGCGCCGCTTCCATCGCCGCCACCAAATCCTTGAGATTCCGAACGCGGTTTTCGGCCGACTCGGCGTCTTTTTCCCAGCGGCGCACCTCGGCGTAGTACCCGAGCTGATCCAGAAACGCGTCGGCCCAGCCGCGCGGCAACGCTTCGCCACGGGCGGCAGCCGGTCCGTTCGTGCCGCCGCACCGCAGCCGCTCCCGCATCCGCTCCACCAGGGCCACAAAGGCGGCGATGCACTGGCGCGTGCGCTCGGCAAAGGCCGCCGTCACCGCCGGCGTTTGCATCGCGGCAAAGACCGATCCGCCCCGTTGGTGGCTGGCCGCCAGCAGCCGTTCCAGCGTGGCTTCGCTCAGACCGCGGGCCGGCACGTTGGCAATGCGCAACAGGCTCGCGTCATCGTCGGGATTGACCAGCACCTTGAGCCAGGCCAGGAAATCCCGCACCTCGCGCCGATCCAGCCAGCTCCACCCGCCGACGACCCGATACGGAATCCGCGCTCGGCGCAGCGCCATCTCCAGCGGGCGGGCCTGCTGATTGATTCGGAACAACACCGCGTGATGCGACCAGGGCACGCGCTCGATCAACCGCGCCCGTTCGAGGCGCGTCACCAGGGCGTGCGCCTCGGCTTCCTCGTCGGCGCAGCAGAGCAGCCGCAGCTTCGGCCCGTCGCCTTTGGCCGACCAGAGGCGCTTGGGGCGACGGCGACCGTTGTGCTCGATCAGCGCGTTGGCTGCGGCCAAAATCGTGTTGGTCGAACGGTAATTCTGTTCGAGCTTGATGATGCGCACGTCCGGAAAGTGCGTTTCCAGCTCGAGCAGATTGGCGATCTCGGCCCCGCGCCAGCCGTACACGCTCTGATCATCGTCGCCCACCACGCAAAGGTTGCGGTGCTGACCGGTCAATGCCAGCAACAGCCGCAACTGCACCGCGTTGGTGTCCTGATATTCGTCCACCATCACGTACCGGTAGCGGGCGCGACACTGCTCGAGCACGTCCGGATGCGACTCGAACAGGCGCAACGTCAGCAGCAACAGATCATCGAAGTCCACCGCATTGCAGGCCTTCAGCGCCGCCTCGTATCGCGCCCGGATGTGCTCAGCCAGAGCCTGCAGGTCCGGCTCGCCCCACAGCCGGGAGGATTCGCCCCCGTTGCGCACGCGGCTGAGCATGGCCAGCACCGCCGCCGGATCGGCCCGGTTCGGCCCGTTGGAAATCCCGGCCAGAATCCGTCGCACCACGCCGAGCTGATCGCTTTCGTCGTAGATCACGAAATTGGGTTTGTACCCGAGCCGGGCGATGTACCGGCGCAAAATGCGCACGCACAGCGAATGAAACGTGCACACGGTCAATCGGCCTGCGGCCCCCGCCACGCCGTAGCGCGCCTGGCGTGCTCGGGCCGCGCCACTCGCCGTCCCGCCCGCCAGCAGCGTGGCCAGGCGCTCGCGCATCTCGCGGGCCGCCTTGTTCGTGAAGGTGACGGCGAGGATGTTTTCCGGCGGCACACCGCGGGCGATCAGATGCGCAATGCGCCAGGTGATGACGCGGGTTTTGCCCGTGCCCGCGCCGGCCAGGACCAGCACCGGGCCGTCGAGTGTTTCGACGGCGCGTCGCTGCTGCGGGTTGAGTCCACCCAGGTCCAACATCGGGCGGGCGGAGTGTAGGCGGCACACTCCGGTGCGCAAGCGGATTGGCCCCGGGCGAAGCGACTTCGAGCGGCGCGCTCAGAGTTGCGGAATCAATCGCAGAAACTGCCGTTGCGCGGTCAGCGGCAGCGTGAGCCGGTAGCGGCCGTTTACGATTTGCGGTTGCACGCCGACCGGCGACCACACCGCGTCCGGGCCCACCGTGGGCGATTGCAACAGCACGCAGCCGGTGCAATCGAGCGACCATTCGAGCACCACCTGGCCGCCTTCAAGCCGGATGCCCAAACGCGACGGATCGTCCGGCACGACCCGGGCGCGGAAGAACTCGGCCGAGCGCCGGCTCGGGCGTGGCGGCAGCACCGTGCGCAAATCCGCAGGCGTGACGACTCCATCAAAGACCCAGCCGCTGTTCGGCACGGGTGCTCCGACGCGCTCGATCGCATAAAGCTGGTCCGGCAGTGCGTACAACGTGAGCGCGATCTCGCCGTTGGTCCAGCCCAGGTCGAGGATCGGCTCGCGTCCGACGACAAACACCCGGCCGAGCCCGGCCGCGCCGCTGGCCAATCGCTCGTCGGCCTGCAGACCGGTCAGCGATTCGCCGCGCAAGACGATCACCTCGGAGTGTTCACTGGGCAGCACGTCGAACGCCAGGTCGGCCAGCGGGAAACCACCTTGCAAGGTCACGCCAAAG
>CAYXJB010000023.1:0-4733 GCA_964465445.1 uncultured Verrucomicrobiota bacterium | reverse complement strand
GGCGCGGAAGCGGTTCGATCCCAACGGCACCAGGCTGTGGGCGCGGATGGCGGACGCGATGTTGGTCAGATGCAGATTGGTCAGGCGCTCGCCACTGAGCTGGAACTCCAACAGCACGCGTAGCAGCTCGGCATTCGAATCCAAAATCAGCGCCACGCGGCCCGAATCGTTGGTCCTCACAGCCACGCTGCCCAGGTGCAGGCGGAAGTCCGGCAACGTGTCCACCACGGTCACGACAAACGTCTGCGTCGCGCTCATCGCCGGCGAGGCGTCGTCGGTCACCCGGACGGTGATGGTGTAGTTGGTGCCGCCCTGGAATTCGGCCGGACGCCACGTGAACAGGCCGTTGGTCGGATTGATGTCCGCGCCCGGCGGCGCATCATCGCCCAGGCTGAAGGTCAACCTCTGCGCCGGCAGATCGGCGTCGCTGGCTGCGTTCGTGATCGCGAGCAATGTGCCTTCGTCCACCGTGTAACCGGCGATCGGCGCCAGCACCGGCGGCCTGTTCGATTCGAGCACGATGATGGCGAACGTTTGGGTGGCGCTGAGCGACGGTGTGCCACTGTCGCGGGCCAGCAGCGTAATCAGGTTGGTTCCGGGCCCGTGCGGCTCGGCGGTGATCCAGTTCATCTGACCGCTGAGAGGATTCAGAACCAGACCGGGCGGCGCGCCCGGGCCGAGTTCGTAGGTCAGCGCGTCGCCGTCCGGATCGCTGGCCGAGGCTACGAGCGAGAGCGTCTGGCCTTCCCAGATCAGGACGTTGGTTTGCGGGGCGAAGGCCGGCGGACGATTTTCCAGCGTCACGAGGGTTTGGGCCTGCGGCGCGGCGGGCTGGGGCTGGCGGTTTCCGGCGGCGTCCACGGCGACGCTGTAGAAGGCGTAACGTTTGCCGACATCGCCCTGGAAGACGGCACTGCTGGCCGGGGTGGCGTTGAGCCAGCGCTGGAACGGCCCACCGTCTTCGCTGTAGTAGATGTCGAAGCTCACAATACCGCTGCCGCCGGGGTTGTCCTGGCCGCTCCAGCGCACCAGGAAGGCCGAGCGGCTCTCGGCCGGGAGCGGTTCGACGGTGCTTTCGGGCGGCTGTGTGTCTGCGACCGGCAGCGGTTCGTAAACGAGCGTGTATTGCCCGGTGCTGTTGTAATCGAGCAGGTGCAGAATGTTCTCCTTCTTCGGGCGCTTGCCCTGCCCGATGAAGGTCCGGTCGGTCACCCACACGTTGGTGTCCACTCCAATGCGCCCCTGATCGGAGCGCACCACCGCCGCCAGCCGGTACTGGCCGTCAGCCGGATCGGACACGCGCAAATAGACCCAACCCGGCGGCATATCGGCGCTCAGTTGCACCTGCAGATTCGTCGCCGAGAGCACACCGGTGACGGTGGCGTTGGTGACAACCTCCACGCGGTTGGACGAACCGTCGCTGAGCCAGAGCGTGTCGGGCAAATCGCGCGAATCGGCGATGTCGTTGACCAGGAAGTCGGGCAGACCGTCGGCAAACGACCCGCCGGCCTGAACCAGCCGGATCATTTCATGGATGCGGACCTGGTCAATGATCGAGAGGCGCGGGTTGCCCTGGCCGTCGAGGTGCTCGAAAGTGGCGCTGTAGTTGATGAACAGGCCCTGGAGGGTGGAGGTCATCAGCCAACGAGCGATCTTGATCTGACCCGGGTTGAGATCGCCGAAGTTGGCCGTGAGCGTCGGCGTCATGTTCTGTCCGGCCACCTCGGTGGCGATGATCTTGAAGTCAATCAAGAGCCCCTTCTCGTTGTCAATGATCTCCGGCTGCGCCGAGGTGATGCGGAAGTTCCGGGCGGCGCCGGCGCCCCAGTTGTTGACCATCACCGCCAGGCTGAACGGAATGCTTGGCTCGACCTCGTCGGTGAACGGATCATCGGCATACACATCGCGCTGATGGAAGTAATCCAGCGTCAGGCGCGCGGTGGGGTTGACGGTGATCGGTACGGGCGTCAACGGCACGGCGACGATCGCGCCGTTGAACTCGTAGCGGAACTCGCCCGTCACGTAGTAAACGGTCGGCGTGGTGGGCGCGGCGTCCACCGTCGGCACAATCGTCCAGCGCGCCGTGCCCTTGGCCCCGCCGGCGACGCGCCCGGTGCCGTTGACGTCACTCAAACCGGTCAATTCCGGCGGCCGGATGCCAAACAGGTCGGTGGCGTCGTTGCCCTGAGCGTCGGTCAACCGCACGGTGACCTGAATCTTGTCCACGGCGAACGCGGTGGCGTTGTCAATGTCCAGCGTGGCGCGGAAAGCCTCGCGGCTGAGCACGGCCTCCTGGTCGAGCTTGATTTTGACCTTCGCGCAAACGCCGCCGCCTTCGCCCTGCTGGGCGCGCAGCCGGACCGTTTCGACCAGCGCGTTGATCGGGTCGGTGTAGCCGGCGTCCTGCGCAGCCTGCTGGTAGGTGCCAAGAGCGATGAGTTTGTCGCGCAACAGCACCGCATCAATGAAATCCAGGTTCGCCCCGGGCGGCGCGTCGGCCGGGCGCAGGATGCCCTGAGACCAGTTTTCGACGGTGCGATTCCACCGATCGAGCACCCGGTTGACCTCTTCGGGCGGTACGCCCGGCGGCTGTTCTCCGGCGAGCAAATCAAGCCGTTCTGCGGCGGTGATTGTGCGTCCGCCATCGGAGACCTCGGCCACTGCGGTCGCAAATCGTGCGACCCAATCGCCGGTGCGATTGTCGGCCTGTGGATTGAGCCAGACGCCCGGCGGGGCGCCGGTCAATTCATCGAACACAGCCAGCGCCTTGCGAACGCCCTCGGCAAAATAGGCGGCCGGGTCCTGCGGTCCGCCTGCGGCCGTCACCGCATCGCCACTGCTCAACGAGCCCTGGATGCACCGGGCGATCCCGTAAATGCACGCCGGGAAGCCCGCTCCCGGCACCAAACACCCGGCAATCCCCACGGCGCAATCCACATAACTCATCACGCTGCCCGGATCGCCGCCAATGCCGACGCTGCAACCAAAGCCCGCAAAGAAACACCCGACCGGTCCGGGAACACAGCCGGCCGCTGCCAGGATGTAACACAAAGCGTCGCACGGGACGTTGATGTTGATCGAAGGCGCGCTGTAGCTGGTACTGCCGCCACCGCCACCGCCACCGCCGCCACCGCCACCCCAACCGCCCCAGCCACCGCCGCCGCCGCCACCGCCGCCACCACCACCACCGCAGTTGCCCTGCACGCCGCTGACCCCGACCGGCGAGCCGCCCGGCACCTTGAACGGACCGCATTCAAAGGCGTAGTTCACGTTGCCGTTCATGCCGCAGGGAACGCCCTCGGCCGCGCGTACCCCCTCGGAGCCGCTGCCGGAGAAATCGCCAATTCGCCGCAGCGTCACGGGAATGGTCAGCGATGATTTGGCCGGCAGGCGGCCCAAATCGCTGATCAGCGGTTCGATTGAATAGAACGGATGCGAGCTGAACCTGATCTTGGTGTCGTCGGCCGCGATCAGGCCGTGGTTGCGGATCGTCAGGTTCACCTGTTTGGTCTGGCCGACGATCTTCAGGTCGCTGACGTCCAACACCGCGGGTTCGACCGTCACCACGGGCTTGGGCACGACCGTCTCGAATTCGGTTTCGATGCTAATGCGGTAATGATCCTCGATCTCGATGCGCTCGACCGTCCAGGTGTAACGCACCGCCTGGTAGGACAGGAAGGCGGTGACCTCGTTGGTGATGCCCGGTTCGACAAAGATCGTGCTGCGATGGCCGTTGTGCTGCTCGGCGTCCAGCTCGAGGTTGTAATAGCCCTCCATCAATTCGGGCACGAAGAAGCGGCCCTGGGTGTCGGTCACGCCGTTGGTCACCAGAGCACTGCTGACGGCGTCGCGCACCCGAACGATGGCGTTGGTCAAGGGCGGCGCGCCCTGAGCGTAATACGAGAATTCGTCCACGGAGGTGATCCGCAGCGCACCCTTGGCCTCAGAAAGCGCCCGGAACGAGAACGGCACCGAGATTCCCGTGCCCACGCCGTTTACCGCCAGACTCCCTTGATGCACCGTCAACGCAATGTCCTCCGGGGGGTTGAGCTGCAGAGTGACGATGTTCGTCTGGCCCGGCGCCAGCGAGGGCATTGGATTGGGCGAGCTGAGCGCCATCCATGGGACCGGCGGCAATGACACGGTGACCGGCCCTGTCTCCAACCCGCCGACGTTGACAATCTGGAACGAAACCGTGCGCGAAGCGCCGCGCTTCATGCCGCCTTCGAGTCGGCCCGGAATCGCCACGAGCCGCGGCACGAGCGGATCAATGTCCACCCGGATCGGAATGTCGAGCGTCGCGCCCTGGGCGTTGGTAATGCGCGCCTGGACGTAACCCCAGGTGTAGGTCGCATTGAGCGCGGAGATGCCGAAGGCCAGGGCCGTGGTGGCGTTGCCCGCCAGAAGGTTCGTTTGCAACGTCAGCGTGACGTTGACGTTGGGCGGTTTGCTCACCACCTCTGCGCTCAGGGCCGTCAACGGTACATCGCTGAGGTTCTGAATCTCGACGGTGCCGCCGGCGCTGCTGCCCTCGCTCAGACGCACCGAGGGCTGCGCCGGTTGCGCCTTCATGCCCAACAGATAAAAGCTGTCCTGCGTCGGAGGAACGGGCTCGCCCGGATGCCCGGCCGAGATTTCGTAATAGCCCGCTTCGCCCGGCAACGGTTGCCAACTGAGGCTGAACCGGCCCTGCGCATCGGTGGTCCAGATCAGGTCGTGGGACGTTTCCACGA
>CAYXJB010000022.1:1170-22188 GCA_964465445.1 uncultured Verrucomicrobiota bacterium | reverse complement strand
TCGATGGCGATTTCGGCCGTTTCGGTGTCGCGGATTTCGCCGATCATGATGATGTCCGGGTCCTGGCGCAGGATCGAGCGCAGGGCGTTGGCGAAGGTCAGGCCGATTTCTTTTTTGACGGCGACCTGGTTGATGCCCGGGATCTGGAATTCGACGGGGTCTTCGACGGTGATGATGTTGTAGATGGGGTTGTTGAGCTCGTTGAGGGCCGAGTAGAGCGTGGTGGTTTTGCCCGAGCCGGTCGGCCCGGTCACCAGGATCAGCCCGTGCGGTGCGTCCACGGCGGCTTTGACCTGCTGGAAGGTGTCCGGGTCCAGGCCCAGCTTGTCGAGGCTGGCCGAGAGGTTGGATTTGTCCAGGATGCGCAGGACGATTTTTTCGCCGTGGACGGTGGGCAGGATCGAGACGCGGATGTCGTAGTCCTTGCCGGCGACCCGCACGCGCATGCGGCCGTCCTGGGGCAGACGCCGCTCGGCGATGTCGAGGCTGGCCATGATTTTGAACCGCGAGGCCAGGGCCAGTTGGAGTTGCTTGGGCGGCGGGGTGGCGTCCACCAGCACGCCGTCAATGCGGTAGCGCAGGCGCATGGTTTTCTCGAACGGCTCGATGTGCACGTCACTGGCGCGGTCTTTGATGGCCTGCACGATGATGAGGTTGGCCAGTTTGATGACCGGCGCTTCTTCGCTGGAGGCGGCCAACTGGTCGAGGTTGACCTCTTCGATGGCTTCTTTGACGGTCTCGACGCTTTCGGTCATTTCCTCGGCGTCGGCCTGTTTCTGGGCGTTTTGGATGATGTCCTCCATGCTGCCGCTCTTGGCCGCATCGAGGCTCGTGAGCTTGTCGAGAATGGCTTTTTCGGAGGCAATCAGCGGGCTGACGTCGAGCTTGGTGATGCGCTTGATGTCGTCCATGGCCAGCACGTTGAGCGGGTCGGCCATGGCGACGAAGAGTTTGTTTTCGAGCCGGCAGACGGGGACGATCTTGTGGTTTTGCGCCAGTTCGCGCGGGACCAGGTCGGCCAGCTCGGCGGGGATGCTCATGCGGGTGAGGTTGATCGGGGGCACGTTGAGCACCCGGCCCATGCAGACGGTCATGTCCTGCTCGCTGACGTAGGCTTTGTCCAGGACCAGTTTGATGAAGCGCGTGCCCTCTTTTTTCTGCTGCTCCATCAGTTCGGCCACCTGCTGGGGGGTCAGCAGGCCGTCCTCGACCAGCGCGTCGGCGATGCGTTCTCCGAAAGTGCGAATCGGCGGCATGGTTTAACGGAAGGCTTTGCGGAGGTTGTTGACCAGTTCGATCGGCGCGGCCAGATACCAGACCAGCCGGTGGGGCGTGGCGGCGGCCAGTTCGCGGGCGGCCTGCTGGTTGAACGGATTGGCGGTGGCCACCAGCACGGATTTGCTCATCCGATCGAACGGCAGCACGCACCAGCGCCGGCAGGTGTCGGCCGGGAAACCGCGCGTCAGTTCCAAATCCACGTCGTAGCGTTCCAGCGGCAGATAGGCCATGCGGGCCTTGTCGGTGAGCAGCTTGAGGGATTTGTCCACCGGATAAATGCCCTTGTCGGAAAGCACCTGAATGAACGGTTCGACCACGCCCGTCGGCGGGGTGAGCGGATCGGGTGTGGGCCAGCACAGGTCGAAATCTCCGGCGGCGACGAGCTTGCTCTCGACAAAGATCCGGTACATCGCCTTGCGTCCGTCGTCCAGGTCGGCTCGCAGGGCGCTTTTTTTGAGCAGGCGCGTGCCCGATTCGCGTGTTTTGGGCGGCGGGGTCGGCGTGGCCAGGGCCGGCGGTGCCGCCACGCTGCGCGAGCGGGCTTCGATCTCCTTGAGGGCGGCCTGCACGTCCGGATCGTTGGGATGGCGTTGGAGGATGGTTTCGTATTCGAGGATGGCCGAGGAGAACTGGCCCATCTGCATGTAGGCCTGGGCGATGCGTTTGGAGGTGGCGATCACGTCGGCCTCGCGTCCGAGTTTGCTGTAGGCTTCTTTGAGAATTTCCAGCGACTGGTAATCGTTGGGCTGCGATTGAGTGATGATTTCGAACATCTCAATCGTTTGCAGCAATTGAGCCTCTTCACTCGAACTGAGCGTGCTCGCCATGGCCATTCTCTACGTGGTTGGCGGCGTCCCTGCCCGCAGGAACGCGCCGGAACATCCTCAGCCCTAGCAAACCGCTGGCCATTTCCCCGCCGCGTCAAACCGTCCTGAATTTGCGCGCCCCCTACCGCGCCGGAGTCGTTGCCCCCGGGCCGCCGCTGTCCAATTTTGCAAACGCCCGGGTCGCAAATCAGACACATCGGCCCGCGCCGGTCCGATGCAGAGGGCTGACCCGGCCCGGGGGGCAACGCTCCCGAGCCGCGGCTGACGCCGGGCGGTTGCGCCCTTCTGAGCGCGCCAAATCACGCTAAACGAATCGCAAGAAACGGGTTTCGGCCCACCGCACCTCTGCGGCATTTATTGCAGGGGAAAGGGACGGTGAGTTTATGCTCCTCGAAGAGGCACTGGAAAAATATCCCAAGGAAGTCACGCTCTGGGACGGCACCCGATGCATCGTCCGGCCCGTCGAAAAGCGCGACGACGTCCGGCTGCAGAAATTCTTCCTCGCCGTGCCGGAGGAGGAACGGCTCTTTATCAAACAGCCGATCACCGATCGGACCCTCTTCCGCCAGTGGTGTCGCCAGCCGGACTTCGAGCGCAACCTGCCGTTGCTGATGCTTCACGGCAAAAAAGTCATCGGCGAGGCCACCCTCCATCAGCGCGCCGGCGGCTGGAAACGCCACATCGGTCTAGTCACCGTGCTCACCCACCCGCAGTATCGGGGGCGCGACGTGGCCAAAATCCTGGTCGCCGAGCTGATCGAGATCGCCCGCCATTGCGGTTTGCGAAAACTCGAAGCCGAGCTCAACGGCGAACGTCGCGTCGCCATCCGCGCCCTCTCGCAACTGGGCTTCCACGAGCTCATGTACCAGACCGACTACGTCATGGACATGAAAGCCGTGATGCACGACTACGTGCTCATGGGGATGGATCTGCGGGTGGAGGAAGAATACGCCGGAGTCGGCGGCTGAGCCGCCGGACCGCTGGCAACGCACCGGCGGGCATTCCGGCAACCCGCGGCTCGGCCCGAGCGGCCGCCCGCCGTTCAAGAGCCGGCCCGGGCTTGCGCCAGCGCCGCAACCGCTGGATCGAGCTGCTCGGCGGCTTCGGTTTCCGCGTCTCCTTCCCCGGCGGCCCGGGGCCAGATGTGGAATCCCCCGCGATGAAACGCGGTGATTTCCCACGTGCCCCAGATGCCCTTGCCCTCGCGGAAACCGCGATAAAAAACGCTGTGCGCGCCCAGGTAGGTCTTGATCCAGGAACACTCCAGCGTCTGGACGTCGTAGCGGCCCTGAATGCGGAAACGCCCCACGTCGTCCACGCCCACGCCGCTGAGCCGACCGGCCTCGAAGGTCAATTCCAGATCCATCCGGTGCTTGTCCCTGGGCCGGTAGGTGTAAAACCCCGTCCACGGTCCGGAGGGGAACAGCTCCTGGCTCATGCTTCTAATCTGTAACCCGAATCTCGAAACGCCAAGCGGCAAAAAAACCGATCCCGCAAAGGAGCTTGCGGCCCGCTCCCAAAGGCCGAATGTTTGAATCGAACTCGAAACAGCCCGCCGGAGGCCGCGCCGGCGATCGCGAGCATGAACACGTCCGACTCCATCCTGGTGTTGGTCGGCAAAGTGGCGGTGGGCCTGCTGGTGGCCGCCGCTCTGATCGCCGGGGCGATCCATGCGTTGCGCAAGACCGAAAGTCCTGGCCGCCTCATCTTCAAATGGGCACTGACCGCTGCGTCGCTGGTGCTCTTCCGCTGGGTGCTCGTGCCGCTGGCCCTGGCGCAACCTTTCATCGGCATCCCGCTGATCGCCGGCTGGGGCGTGGCCCTGGCCTTTCTATGGCGCGAGGAGCTGGGCGAGTTCTTCGCCCGCCCGTTGACCTCGCTCTACGACGGCGGTCGCGAACGGGTCGAACCACGCCCCTTTTATTCCATCGCCCAGGCCCGCCGCAAACAGGGCCGCTACGCCGAAGCGATCGCCGAGGTCGAAAAACAACTCGAAAAATTCCCCGGCGATTTCGAAGGCCAGATGCTGCTCGCCACCATTCAGGCCGAGGACCTCAAAGACCTGCCCGCTGCCGAGCAAACGCTGCTGCGCCTGTGCGAGCAGCCCCAACATCCGCCCCATCAACTGGCCTTTGCGCTCAACACCCTCGCCGACTGGCAGCTCAAATTTGCGCAGGATCGCGACGCGGCACGCGCCACCCTGCAGCGCATCGTCGAGCGCTGGCCGAATACCGAACTGGCCATCCTGGCCGCCCAGCGCATCGCCCACCTGACCCATCCCGAAGGCACCCGCCGTGCCGGCACGCCCATTCCCGTGACGCACGCCGCCCAGGACATCGGTCTGATGCCCTCCTCGAAACATCTCCAGCCGCCCGCGCCCGACCCGGCCCGCCTCGCCGCCGAATACGTCGCGCATCTGCAGGTGCATCCCGACGACAGCGAAGTGCGCGAAAAACTCGCCGTGCTTTACGCCGACCACTACCACCGACTCGATCTGGCAACGCTCGAACTCAACCAGCTCATCGAGCAGCCCAATCAACCCGCGCGGCTGGTCGTGCACTGGCTCAACCTCTTGGCCGACCTGCAACTGCGCCACGGGGCCGATCTGGACACGGTCCGCGACACGTTGTTGCGGATCATCGAACGTTACCCGCATCTGGCCGCCGCCGATCAGGCGCGCAACCGGATCGATCGGCTCGCGCTCGAAGCCAGAGCCCGCAAACCCGCCCCCACGATCCGAAGCGGAATTTGAAGCCGCACCGCCGACACCGACCGGTGCGTCGGTTCGCCTCGCCCGGGTCGCGTCGCCCTCCGGCTCGACCCGCGTCTTACTCGTACCGCAGCGCCTCGATGGGATCGAGTCGCGAGGCTTTGCGCGCCGGATAAAACCCGAAGAAGATCCCCACCGCCGCGCTGAACAAAAACGCCACCACCATGGCCGGCGGCGAGGTGAGCGTCGGCCAGTTCTTCGCCGCCGTGAGCGCCTTGGAGGCGACGATCCCGGCCAGAATGCCGATCAGCCCGCCGGTGCAACTGAGCGTGACGGCTTCGATCAGAAATTGCGCCAGCACATCGCGCGTGCGCGCGCCCAGCGCCATCCGAATGCCGATCTCCCGCGTCCGCTCGGTCACGCTCACCAGCATGATGTTCATGATGCCGATGCCCCCGACCAGCAGCGACACCACGGCCACGCCCGCCAGCAGATACCGCATCGTGTCGGCGGTCTGCGTCATTGCGCTCATGAGTTCTTCCTGGCTGCGAATGGTAAAGTCATCCTCCCGGCCCGGTGGAATATTGTGCAATTGCCGCAACAGCGCCGTCACCTGCTCCTGCACCGCGGGCATGATGTCCATGCTCTCGGTCTGCAAATTGATCGCGCGAAACGAGGTCACGCCCAGCAACCGTTTCATCGCGCTGGTGTAGGGCACGATGAGGCAATCGTCATAATCGCTGCCGCCGATCGAAGTGCCCTTGGGGTTGAGTTCGCCCACCACCACAAAGGGCACATTGCCCACGCGCACAACCTGTCCCACGGCCTCGTCTCCGCCGAACAGCTCCTGCGAGAGCGTTTTTCCGATAACCGCCACCTTGGCCGCCCGACGCACGTCGTTTTCGGTGAAAAACTCGCCGTCCTTCAACGTCCAGCCCCGAATCGGAAAATACTCCGGCGAGACGCCGTAAACGGTCGTAAACGCATTCTGGCCGCCGGCGATCACCTGCCGCGAGGTGCGGACCTCCGGACTCACATTCCGCACGCCCGGAATCTCGCGCCGGATCGCCTCCAGATCCTCCTGCGTGAGTGTGGGCATGGTGCCGAAGCCGTAACTGACCCCGCCGCGACTGAAATTGCCCGCGTAGATGAGCATCACGTTCTCGCCCATCATGGCAATCTGCTGGTGAATCATGTGCCGCGCGCCGTCGCCCAGGCTCACGGTGGTGATGACCGCTCCGACGCCAAAAATCACGCCCAGCATCGTCAGCGCCGCGCGCGTCTTGTTCCGCATCAGCGCCCGGAAGGCAATTCGCAATGCTGCCCAAAATCGCAACATAATCACTCGCTCCAACCGCCGGGCCGATCGCTCTCGCACCCGCCCCGCTCCGCAGCGGTCACGGCCATGGTCGTCCCGACCCGACGCGCTCGTACCATACCGCCCGAGGCGCGGACGCGCGAGCGCTTTCGAGCCGGGGGCCATTGGATGAACCCCCGGAGGGATTCATCGGCGTGGAAAAATCAACAACCACTCGGCCTTGCCAACCCAGCGCCCGGCAGCCATGAATTGCAAACCGCGCCGCCGGGCCGAATTCCCAGAAAGGCAAGGTCAACGAGGGGGAGCGGCCACCGGCCCAAACTCAGCGGCCGCCGCCGGGAACGCCCGGCCCGCTGCAACAACTGCTGGGAAATCGTCCAAACCGCTCGGCTGCCCAGCGAAGCGGTGGTTCGCTACGGTGATCTGGTTAGCCGACGCCCTTCTCGAATCTCGATGCAAGTCTCTGTCTGAAATCTCGTGCATTATCGCTGAACATTAAACCCAAATGGCGGACCGTCTGAAAACTCTTTAGCCATGTCCGCAAAAAGAACTCGGGAGGAAATGTCCCCCTCGGTTGTTGTTTCCGGTTCGTCGGGCGGTGGGGGAATCCGGTCGGCCTCCGCTCCGGCCTCCCTGCGTCCCCACCACCAGCCCAACGCCACTGCGCCGCTTCGGCGCCGCGCGGATGCTTCCGCACCAATCAATACAGGGGCATGTCTGGACCGCCAACTCATCTCACACTGAACGTGAGCCACAGAGTGCCCGCGGCAAAAAGAAACAAATAAGACCAGACGTTGGCGCGCAACACGGCTGAGAGAACCGCCCGCCGCGAGTGCTCAGGCCAAAGACGAATAAGCACCCGAAACTCGATGACAACAGATAATAAAAAGCATGGAATGAGCAATACCATCGCAGCAGCCGGAATCATCCAGAACAAATGCTCCTCGTACGGAATCAACCATGCAGCTTGCAAAGTCACGGCCGCGAGCATCTTGGCCGGCGTGTCCATACCCAATGCGTAGCCGCCCGTCGTGAGTATATCCAACCCGAGCACGATCCCCCACGCCAAAGGAACCCCGAGAATCGTCGTGGAAACATTGGCGAGTCCGACATCCAAAAAAGCTTTGCGCATTGGGATTCCCATGGGCTTGTGGACGATGGCACACTCGATAACAACAACTGGAACCAGCGCAAAGGCCATTAGAATCATCTGCGGGAAAATCATCGGAATCCCAACGTTCGCGAGGATGGGCGTCATGGCCGCTTAAATTATACTGGGAGAAAGGAGGATCGCCACAGGAGAGTTTGCGCCCGGTTCCACGACGACAGCTTGAGATCTTGCGCCAGCATGGTCAACCCCGTCTCGTTGCCTCTTTCCAGCCCCCCTGTTGGAGGGGTATTGCTGGTCGGCGAGACTCTGAGCGCAGCGACCTTGTCGGTTAACGGGCTGTTGAAAAAGTGGTCTTATCCGAAAATAACCCTCGATTTTTCGCGGAAATCCGCATGTTTTTCGTCCGCATAAAGACTTTTCCAACATCCTGCTAGTCGCGCCGGCTCGGGAATGGGAATGCTCCGGAGCGCGTTGGCACAAGCCGCGGCATCGAAGCGCGCGGCATCGGGTTGGGACTTTCATTTCGCTGCAGCGCGCGCCAATATCCGGCCCGGATGAAGTCCATGACGGGCTACGGGCGGGGCGAATGCGCCCGGGACGGTTTCAAGGTTACCGTGGAACTCAGCTCGGTGAACCGCCGGCAGACCGAGATCTCCTTCCACATGCCGCGGGAAATCGAGTCGCTCGAAGCGCCCATGCGCGATTTGATCCACCGTCACATCTCGCGCGGGCGGCTGACGGTGCGCATCAGTTTGCACAGCGCCAACGGCGGTGCGGCGGCGCGATTGCACCTGAACGTGCGGCTGGCGCGGGCCTACGCCCGAGAGCTGAGCCGGCTGGCGCGCCAACTGCACCTGCCCGGCCCGGTGACGCTCGATCATTTGCTGCGTGCTCCGGGTGTGTTCCAGACCGACGAGGAGTTGGTGGACGCCGAACGCCTCTGGCCCGCGGTCGAGGCGGCGTTGCGGCGCGCGCTGGCGGCCCTGATCAAAACCCGTCAACGCGAGGGGGCGCATCTGGCGCGGGATCTGGCGCGGCGGGTCGCGGCGATGCGCCGGGCCGCGGCGCGCATCCAGGCGCGCGCCCCGCGGGTGGCCGAGCAGTATCGGCGTCAGTTGCTGCAGCGCATCCGGCGGGCCGGGCTCAAGCCGGCTGCCGGCGAGGACGAGCGGCTGTTGCGCGAGGTGGTGCTGTTTGCCGATCGGTCGGACATTTCCGAGGAGCTGGCGCGGCTGCAAAGCCATTTTCGTCAGTTCCAGGACTGCCTGCGTTCCCGCGAACCGGTCGGGCGCATGCTCGATTTCCTGGCCCAGGAAATGAACCGCGAAATCAACACCATCGGCGCCAAGGCCAACGACGCGCTCATTTCCCGCTACGTCGTGGCGCTCAAGGCCGAAGTGGAACGCTTCCGCGAACAGGCCCAAAACGTCGAATGAATCTGTTTGCCTTCAACCTGGCTGCGGGCGGAGCGGGTCCGCGCTGAGTGTCGCCATGCCCGAGGCTGCCTCGCCCCTGTTGATCGTCATCTCCGCTCCTTCCGGCGGGGGCAAAACCACGCTTTGCCAGGGTCTGCTGGCCGCGCGGCCCGGCATCACCCGGGCGGTTACCTGCACCACACGTCCGCCCCGCCCCGGTGAGACCGACGGAGTGGACTATTATTTCCTGGATGCCGCCTCGTTCCTCAAGCGGGTGCAGGCGGGCAATTTTCTCGAACACGCCACCGTTTATGGCCACAGCTACGGCACGCTCAAAGCCGAAGTGCTCGGCAAGTTGCGCGCCGGTCAGGATGTGCTCCTGAGCGTGGATGTGCAGGGCGCGGCGACCATCCGCCAGCGCGCCCAGGAGGACCCGGAACTCAAACGCGCGCTGGTGACGGTGTTTCTGACGCCGCCGAGCGCCGCGGTGCTGGAGGAGCGGTTGCGGCGGCGCGGCACCGACAGCCCGGCGACGATTCAGAAGCGCCTCAGCGTGGCCCGGCAGGAGGTCGCCCAGTGGCGCCATTTTGATTACCTGATCCTGAGCCGTTCCCAGCAGGAGGATTTGCAACGGATGCTGGCCATTCTGGACGCCGAGAAAATGCGCACGCACCGGCTGCCGCCGCTGGAATTTTAAGTGACGCCGCCGACCCAATCGCTACAGTTCCGGCTCCGGACAGCGCCGTGCGCGCCGGGCAACCGCCCGGTCGCCGTCGCATCCAAGATGCCATGAGCCAGCGCCGCAACATCGTTCTGGGAGTGACCGGCTCGATTGCCGCGCCGCGCGCGGTGGAGCTGACCAGCCTGCTGACCCGCGCCGGTTACGACGTGCACGTGGTTTTGACCGCCGACGCGCAGCGGTTCACCACGCCGCTGCCCTTCAAAACGCTTTCGCGGCATCCGGTGGTGACCGATTTGTACGACGAGGTCGAAGGCTGGCAACCGTTGCATGTGCGGCTGGCCGATGAAGCCGATTTGCTGCTGGTGGCCCCGGCCACGGCCAACTGCATCGCCCGGCTGGCGCTGGGACTGGCCAACGACGCGCTCAGTTGTCTGGCGCTGGCGCTCAATCCCGACGCCAGGGTGATCATCGCTCCGGCGATGAACGGCAAGATGTGGCTGCATCCGGCCACCCAGCAACATGTGGCCACGCTCAAGGCGCGTGGGGCGCAGTTCATCGGGCCGGACAAGGGACTGCTGGCCTGCGGTTACGAAGGCCTGGGCCGGCTCTGGCCCGTCGAGGACATCGCCCGGCGCGTACAACGGCTGCTGCGCTGAAGGCGCGTTCGGGTCCTGGCCGTGCGCGCGAGGCCGGCGCGGCGCGCGGTCCGGACATCGCTCAACCCGGCCTTGTGCAGTCCGCTCTGAGGGCTAACTTTGTGGTCAAACGACTCTGGTTATGACGCGACCTGCCCGCTGTTCCCGCTGGAGACGAATGCTCCGGTGCGCTCTGGCATTGCTGGCGCTGAGCCTGGTCGGCCCGTCGAGCGCGCCGGCCGATTTGCAAGATCGGCTCGCGCCCGAGCCCGAAGACCTGCACGCAATTCTGACGCCCGACCTGCCGCGAGACGAGGTTGTGCCGGCGGCGGGTGAACCGACGGTCGAACCGATGGGCTTTGGTGCGTACGCCTCCTCGGTCCAGCAACAGCAGGGAGTGCTCTCGGGCAGGATCGTGTTCATGAACAGCGGGCACGGCTGGATTTACGATCCGAGCTACTGGCGGTTGCAGCGGCCGATTCTCTACGAAATGAACGAGGATTACGGCAACCTCGACCAGTTGAATTTCTTTGCCCAGTACTGCTTCAATGCCGGCGCGACGGTGGTCTCGTTTCGTCCGCTGGGCCACCAGACCAACGAGATCATCCTGGACAATGATGATCCGGGCGTGAGCTTTGCCGGGAGCTGGAGCGACAGCAGCGGCACGGTGTTCTGGGGCAGCCCGGGCGATGTGCCGTACCGATTCGCGTCTTTGAGCAGCACCGAGACCGCCACGGCCAGCTACACGCCCACGTTTCCGGCGGCAGGTTTTTATCCCGTTTACACCTGGGTCGTGCACGGGGGCAACCGGGGTGATCAGCTCTACCGCATCCGTCACACCGGCGGCGAATCGTGGGTGCGCGTGCCGCATCATCGGGTGGGCAACGGGTGGATTTATCTGGGCGAATACTATTTCAACGCCGGCTCGAACGCCGCGGCCGGCTCGGTGATCATCAGCAACCTGCGCGGCACGCCCCAGGGCTCGGTGGTCATCGCCGACGCCATCCGTTTCGGCAACGGCATGGGTACGGTGGATCGCGGCGGCGGGGTTTCGGGCTATCCCCGCGAAGACGAGAGCATGCGCTACTGGGTTCAGGCCAACCTCGGCCAGGGTCAGTCCAGCTCGCTCTACGACGGCTCGGGCAACGACGAGAGCGACAGTTGGTCGGCCCCGCCCAAAATGTCGGCCGAAATGAATCGCGAGGCCTCCGGCGACATTTTCGATCGCATCCACATCAGTTTCCACTCCAACGCCGGCGGCGGCCGGGGCGTACTGGCGCTGATCACCAGCGACCCGACGCCGTATCAGTCGCAACTGGCGCAAATCGTGGGCCGTGAGGTCAACGACGACATGGTCGCGCTGGGCTCGCCGCCCCTGGAAGTGCCCTGGTTCAACCGCACCACCGTCACCTACAGCGGCGGCTATTCGGAGATTGACGGCAGCCTGTTCAATTACGAGATGGCGGCGACGATCGTCGAGGTGGCCTTCCACGACAGCTCGCTGGACACGCTGCTGTTGCGCGATCCCAAGGCGCGGGCCGCGGTGGCGCGGGCCACGCTCCATGGCGTGATCAAGTTCATGAACACCTACGACACCAACGACCCGCCGCCGCTGGCATTTCTGCCCGAACCGCCGACGAACCTGCGCGCGGTGGCGCTGTCCAACGGCTGGATTCACCTGGCCTGGACGCCGCCGGTCAGCAGCGGCGGCAGCCAGGCCGCCACCAACTACATCCTGTACCGCTCGACCAACGGATACGGGTTCGGCCAACCGGTCGCGGTGGGCAACGTCACCAACGTGGTTGTCACCAACCTGCCCGCCGGCCGGGACTATTATTTTCGGCTCACGGCCGTCAATCCCGGCGGCGAATCCATGCCCTCCGAAACGGTCGGTTGCCGCGCCGCTGAAACGCCCGGCGCGCCGCGCGTGCTGGTGGTCAACGCCTTCGAGCGGCTCGATCGCATGAACAATCTCCGCCACGACGTGGTGGCCGGCAGTTATGATCCGCCGGGCAACAGCGGCAGCATCGAGCGCGTCTATGCCCGCTGGAACAACGCCTTCGACTACGTCGTCCAGCACGGCCAGGCGATCGCCGCCGCCGGTTGGGCTTTTGATTCCTGCCAGAACGAAGCGGTCGCCGCCGGCGAGATCGCCCTCGGCAATTACGCCGTCGTCATCTGGGCATGCGGTCTGGAATCCACCGCCGACGAGACCTTCAGCGCCGCCGAACAGGCGGCCGTGTCGGCGTACGTCGCCGCGGGCGGATCGCTCTTCGCCTCGGGCGCCGAGATTGCCTGGGATCTGGACCGACCCAGCGGGCCGAGCAGTGCTGACCGGGATTTCCTGCACAACGTGCTGCATGCCGCATACAGCGCGGACAACTCCTCCAGCTACACCGTCATGGCGACGTCCCAGGGCATTTTCGCCGGACGACCCAACGGGACGTTCGACAACGGCAACAACGGCATTTACTGGGTCAAAACGCCGGATGTGCTCACGCCGATTTCGCCGGCGATTGCGGCGCTGAATTATTCGGGCGGCACCGGTGGCGCGGCCGCGGTGCAATACGACGGCTCGGCCGGCGGCGGGCGCACGGTGCTGTTCGGTTTTCCGTTCGAGACGATCACCAGCGCCACGCGCCGCAACCAGTACATGGCCGATATTCTGGCGTTCCTGGGCACACCGCGCGTGCCGTTGCGCTTCACCGGGCTCGCCTGGCTGCCGGCCGGCCGCTTTGCCCTGAGCCTCACCGGCGCGCCGGCCCACGGCGTACGGATCGAGACCTCGACGAATTTGCTGAGCTGGACCACGCTCGCCGACCTGCCCAACCCGGGCGGCTCATTGAGCTTCACCGATGCGCCGCCCAGCCAGACGCTCCGCTTCTACCGGGCGCGCTATCCCTGATCGTATCCCGCCCGAACGTCATGGTCGCGGCGAGCCGGGTGTCGCATCGAGCGGGATGAAGTACGCCGAAAAACGATTGTTCCACGTCGGCCGGCAGCGAGCTGCGGATGCGTAGCTCCACGGATTGCGCGACGGCGGACGTCTCCACGCGCGCGCGCCAGGTTTGCCATGCACAGGGATAACTGGCGCCGCGCCGAACCGCGGGCTGAAAGGTTGCGGGCTGGCCAGCAATCGTCCCGACAACCGAGAAGCCGCTCTCGCCCTGGAACGTCCAGAAGGGCTGTCCGGCCTGGCGAAATTCAATGCTGGCCGTGAGCACACCGCCGGCCTGCGACGCCGGCACGGTGCCGCGCAAGACAAATTCGCGTTTGTGGTTTGTCCCCAGCGTTCGATCCGATCCGGCCACCAGCTCGACGGCGAGCGAAACAGGTTGGGCAAGTTCGGCCGGCTTGCCCGGCAGCGGACGCTGCCGGAACGGGCGATTCAACGTGGGCGGTTCGTCGAGCGGCACGGCTTCGAGCAGCGTGATTTCAAACGGCCTCAGCCAGAGAGCCGGCGCCGGGAGTTTCGTGACGCGGAACGTCGGTGTGGTCCGGGGTTGGCGCGGCAAACCGATTTCCGGTTCCGCCTCCGGTCCATTGCGGAGGTTGAGCTTGCGCCCCGTGAGCCGGTTTTCCCACGACACTGCCCGCAAGCCCTCGGTCGCATCGATCGTCAAGCGAGCGCGGGCGACTCTAACACCACGCGCCGGCCGACGATCCTCAAGGCGCAGGACGTTTCCGATCCACGAGCAGGTTCATCCGCACCGAAGCCGGGAACGACGATCGAGCAGAAAAACAGAGCTGCAAATCGAGTTCTCATCCCGGCCGGGCCACGGCGGGCGCGGCAGTGAACAGTTGGTTTTCCACGGCGAAGCGCCTCTCAATCCACCTGCACGATGCGGAAGAATCGTTGCGGCGATGCGCCCGGGGTGTCGGTGACCGAAAGCACCCAGCCCGACGCCGTCAGCTCGGGCCCAAGCGGCGTCCAGGCCGGCGCGCTCAGCGCGTCCTTGTACTCGACCCGATACCGCTTGCCCGGAAAGGCCTGCCAGGTGAGCACCAGGTCGTCGCTGGATGTCACCACGCTGCCAAATCGCGGCGGGGGCACGACGATGAGGTTGAAACTTTTGGTGTCGCTGAGCAGCGGTGTGCCGTTGTCGCTCACCCGCACGGTCACGGTGTTGGTCAGCGGTGCGCTTGTTTGCGGCGCGGTCCAGGAGAAGATGCCGTTGCTCGGGCCGAGGGTGGCGCCCGGCGGGGCAACGTCGAGGCTGAAGGTCAGCGTGTTGGGCGGCAGGTCGGGGTCGGTTGCGCTGATGGTGAAGCTCAGGGCGGAGCCGGCGTTGACCAACCGGTCGGCCACGGCGGCCAGCACCGGCGGTTGATTCACTTCGTTGACGGTGACGGTGAAGGTTTTGGCATCGGCCAGAGCCGGGTTGCCGTTTTTGATGACGCGCACGGTGATGGCGTACGTGCCCGGGCCTTGGGCTTCGGTCGGTGTCCAACTGAACGTGCCGTTGGTGGGGTTGATGTTGGCGCCGCTCGGCGCGTTGCTCAGGCTGAAGGTCAGGATGCTGGGCGGCGCGACGGCGAAGTTGTCCAGATAGACGTTGTAGATGCCGCTGCCGGCGGCCGGCACAAACGCCAGATGTTCGAGCACGCCCTTGCCAGTGGTGGATTCGAGCGCGCCGTTGCCGGTGAAAGCGCTCAGGGCTTCGTTGGTGAGGTTGAACGTGAGCGTGACCCAGTTGCTGGCCGGAATCGTGCGCAGCGGCTGCGGAGTCGTGCCAAGCAGCGTGGGCACGCCGGCAAATTCGATCGGCCCGCTGCTGCCGCCATCGCCGCCGATCGGGCCGGTGGGATTGGTTTCGCGCAGCCCCAGCGCCACGCGCAGTTCGCGGTCGCTCCAGATGTCGAAGCGCACGCTCTGGCCGAAGTCCACGATGGGGTTGGGCAACACGCTCGCGCCGAAGGTGGTCAGCCGCAGCCACGGATAGGTCGTGCCGGCTTTGAAACTCCAGGAAACGTTCAGTGCACGGCTGCTGGCGTTGCCCGCCGGCAGGCCGCCGCTCACGGCCGCAACGTTCGGCGACGCATCCAGAAACCCGCTCGTCGTGCCCGAAAAGGTCGGATGTCGAAACAGCACCGAGGTCTGGCCGTTGGTGAACGACTCGAAATCCGTCAACAGCGTGCCGGGCTGCGGGTCGGCGGCCAGCGCCACGAACGTGAGCGGCTCGCCTTCGTTGACATTGCGATTCCCGATCGGTGCGAGCACCGGCTCAACGGGAGCAACGGGGCTGACTTCGATGCCGCCGATCTTGGCTTCGTTGGCGGCGCCCTGGGTGAAGGCGATGACGATCTGGCCGGCGCCGCTGGCGTTGGCCGGGAACGTGCGGGTTACGGCCTTGAATTTTCCGCCCGCGGCGGCCCAGATGTCGAAATTCGTCAGCACCTGCGTGCCGTTGATGGCGACATGAAAACGCCGGTCGCCGACGGCGTTGACCGAAGGTGAAATTTCGGCCCAGTGCAATCGCACGAGGTAGGCCGCTCCGGGCACGAGCGCCGGGAAGGTGTAGGTCGAGTTGCCCCAGCGTTCGCTTTGGTACACCGCCAGCGGCGCGGGGTTGGTGACGCCGGTGGTGTCAATGGCCGTGCCGTTGGAATAGGTGTTGGTGCTGCCGCTCCAGTACGCGTCGGGGCTGAATGCGCCCGCCGCTGCGCCGCCGCAGTTGATCGCGTAACCCGGCGCGTAAATCGTCAGGTTGGTCGTGGCAATGTTGTTGTCCTCGATGGCCTCGGCGAACCGGTTCACGTCGTCCACGTGCGCCGTGACGGTGTGCACGCCGGCGGTGGCGGTCCAATAGTTGACGCCGCCCGGGCCGCCGTCGGCGCTCAAGGTCACCGAGCCGCCTGCGGGCAACGAGGTGGTGTGGCTTCCGGACCATGAGACCAGGTTGCCGTTGACGCTGAACCCGACGCCGAGGATCACGCCGGCAGGCGTCGGGCCCGAGCTCTGATTTCGGACGGTGGCGCGAAACACGACGTTGCTGCCCACGCCGGGATCGGCCGGCGTCCAACTGATGGCGGTGACCACCACATCGGGCAGCGCGTTGGTGGGCGTGGCGCTGACGGTCGCCGAGTCCGGCCCTTCTCCCAGCGCGTTGAGGGCCGAAACGCGGTAGTAATAGGTCGTGCCGGGCGTGAACGACACATCGTCGTAGGTGGTGAGGACCCGGTTGCTGGCGATCACCGAATACGGGCCGCCGCCGGCGGTGGCGCGTTTGACATTGTAGCCGGTGGCGAAAGCGACCGGATTCCAGGCGAGCGTGACCCTGCCGTTGCCGACGGTGGCGCTCAGGCCGGTGGGCGCCGCCGGCGGGTTGGTCGGGATGACATTGGTCGGCCAGCGATACAGTTGCGCCACCGAGGCGTCGAGGTCAGCCAGGATTTGCGCCTTGTAGGGATTGTCCGGTCCGTCAATGTTCCAGCCGTCGCAATAGGCGCACCAGCGGTAGAAATTCACGCATCGGAAGATGGGTCGGGCATTCGTAGCCGCCCACTGGTTGTAGCGATTGAACTCGGCGAAAATCTCCTGCATCCAGCCCGGCTCGTAGTGCTTGGTCGGATCTTCTCCCGGCGGTCCGCCGCCCTTCCAGTAATAGAGCCCGTTGCATTCGGTCACGTAGAGCGGCAGATGGTAGAGCGAGGCCGGGATGCCGTAATCAATCCAGTCCTTGTACACATAGAAGCTCCAGTAAAGTTGCTGGCCGCCGGCGTTGACCTTGTTGGTGCTGTGAATGTCGGCATAGGTGTAACCCCGCGAGCCGATGTGCAGGGCGATGCCGTCCACCGGACCGCTGGCCTGAATGTTGGTGAGCATCTGGTAACAGTACTGCACCCAGTTGAGCGGCATGCCGTCGTGCGGGTAGTTCACGCCGCCGACGTTGAGCGTGCCCGGCCCGTACGGTCCGCCCCAGGGCGCCAGCGCCTGCACCAGCACCTTGTCGTTGGGGCGGACGGATTTGATGGCGTTGTACACCTTGCGGAAGCAAACCGCGTAATCCTGCGGGGAGATGTAATTGAACCGGTTGTTGCTCGAATCGAACGGCCATTCGGCCGCCAGGTTCGTCTCGTTGGCGATGAGCCAGATGTTGCAGCCGGTCGAGTTGGCCACGAAGTTTTTGCATCGCAGCGCAAATGCGTCCCAGAGCGCCGGCACCGGAATCGTGCCCTGGGGGAAATAGCCGTAGTTGATCCTGCAGATCACGGTGTGACCGGCGTTGGCGAGCGCCGAGAAATTCGCGCCGGAAAAATCGTTGCTGTTGGCCCCGACGGCCACGGTGGCCGTCACCCAGCCGCCCACCCCGCCGGTGCCGGCCTTGATCCGGTTCAAAAACTCGCTCGGGTCCGGTTCGTGATCGTGAATCCCGTAGAGGAACGGAGACTCGGCCAGGACGGTCGCACTCAGGGCGACGCAGCCGGCCAGCGCGGTCAGCCACCGGAGCGGCGCGAGGGAATCAACGCGAGGCCACATAAGCGAACCGCGGGCAAGCTACAATGACGACGCATCGGGTTCAAACGGAGTTGTCGAGCGGGCCGCATCCCGACGCGAAGATCGTGAACCGCCTGAACGGAAAGTCGAAGGGAGGGCCCGTTCCGCCCGGTCGACGCGAAGCGTTTCGGCGCACAGCCGGTCTTTGTCGCTTGGCCTCAGGCGCCGACGATCATTCGGCGACCCATGATTTTCCTGGCGCTCCGGCGGCGCGGCTATCGCTGGGTGCTGTCAGGTACAGGAGCGGGCGCGAGTTGCTCCAGTTTCTCCCGCTCGCGCAGATGCGCGTGCAGGTCCAACCCGATTTTCAGCACGACCAGCAACACCAGCCCCGCCGTGGGTGAACGCAGGGCCGCCATCAAAAACGCTCCGCCCAAAATCGTCAGATGCAGCACCACCACACGCCCGTAGGGCTGCGCCATCAACTGCTGCACCCGCGCCTGTCGGTATTCACCGCGCCCGAGGTAATTGACGATGAACGAAACCCCGTGGCTCAGCGCCAGGCCGGCCGCGGCCCACGTGAGGTGATGTTGCGTGATGGCCTGCCAGAAGAAATCCGCGTCGGGGAAAGCGGCGCCGACGCGAAACGCGCCGCCAAAAAACCCCGCCACAAACAGGCCGTGCACCAGCGTGAACATGCCGTAGTGGACGCAGAAGAAGGGAATCAGAAACAGTTTGGTCACCCATGCCAGCGGCTGTCGCGGCTCAGCCAGGAGCATTTTGAGGACGTTGAATGCGCCGACGATGACGTTTTCGCACCAAAACAACAGCACCAAGGGAAAGACCTCCCAGCCCCATCCCACCACGCCCACCAGCGGCACCAGATTCGCCAACACCAGAGCAGCGACCGAGGGCAGGAAGCGGCGGGCGGTTGCCAGGTTGAACCGGCCGAAGAACGAGTTCATCCGCACCAAGGCATAACCGGTTTCCGCAACGGGACACAAACCCGAAGACCGTACTTCTGCAGAAATGCCGCCTGCCATGTAAACGACAGCCGGTCGGCATCCGGAGCGGGTCGAACGACTCTTGCAGCTCGAACGGCTGCTGGCCGAGCTGCAGCATTGGTCGGACTGGTGGAAGCTCAACCCCCCAATGCCACATCGAACCCAACCCGCCTTAATCCCCTTCGACCGAGAGTTGACGAACGCTCCCGGCCCGAGCGCCCGCCGCCCACGCCGGGGTTTACCGGCTGCGCCAAATCAGTCATTCTGTGCGCCATGCCGGGTTTGATCGCCATTGTCGGACGGCCCAACGTGGGCAAGTCCGCCCTCTTCAACCGCATCGTCGGCCGGCGCATTGCCATTGTGCATGACCAGCCGGGCGTCACGCGCGACCGGGTCAGCGCCGAAGCCGAGTGGCGGGGCCGCGCCTTCACGCTGGTGGACACCGGCGGCATCGGCCTGCTGCAGGGCGAAAAAGCGCACGACCTCATCGTCAAAGCCGCGATGGAACAGGTGGACCTGGCCGTGGCCGCGGCCGATGTCATCGTGCTGGTCGTGGACGCGCGCGAAAGCGTCATGCCGCTGGATCGCGAGGTGGCGCAACGGCTGCGGCGCAGCGGCAAACCGGTGCTGGTGGCCGCCAACAAGGCAGACACGCCACAGACGCAGTCCTTCGCCGTGGAGTTCAGTGAACTGGGTTTCGAACGCGTCTTTCCGGTGAGCGCCATTCACGGACTGGGGATCGAAGCGTTGATGCAGGCCGCCTTGGCCCTGTTGCCTGAAGCGCCACCGGGTGCGTCTGCCGACCGGGCCGGTGAAACCGAGGCCGCCGATCGTTCCATTTTGGAACCGATCAAACTCGCCATCGTGGGCCGGCCCAACGTCGGCAAATCCTCGCTGGTCAACGCGCTGGTCGGCTCGCCGCGCGTGATCGTTTCGCCCGTTCCCGGCACCACCCGCGACGCAGTGGACGTGCCGTTCGAAGTCGAGACCGACGGTGTGCGCCAGCGCTATGTGCTCATTGACACGGCCGGCATTCGCAAGAAGCGGCGCATCGCCGACTCGATCGAGTTTTTCAGCGTGCAACGGGCCGAACAGTCCATTGAACGCTGCGACATTGCCGTGCTGGTGCTCGATGCCGAAACGGGCATCGTCGAGCAGGACAAAAAGATCGGCGGCAAAATTCTCGAGGCGCAAAAGGCGTGCGTCATCGCCGTCAACAAGTGGGATCTGTTCGAGCAAGCCGTGCGGGCGCGGTCTGCGCCGCGCGAGGCCTCCCGCCAGCAGACCGGTCTGCCCACGACCCTGGCCGGGTTTGCCCGGTGGGTGCAGCAGCAGCTTTTTTTTCTCGATTTCGCTCCGGTGATTTTCACCTCCGCCAGCACCGGCTTCCATCTGGAACGGCTGCTCGAAGCGGTGCGCTATGTGGCGGCACAATTGCAGCAGAAAATTCCCACCGCGCTTCTGAACCGCGCGCTCCACGACGCCGTCGAACGCCGCCCGCCGCCCAGCCGCTCCGGCCACCGGCTCAAACTCTTTTACGCCACGCAACAACGCACCGCGCCGCCCACCTTCCTGCTGTTTGTCAACCGGGAGGAACTGCTCACCGAGCCGTACAAAAAATACCTCGCCGACTCGCTCCGACGCGCGTTCGGTTACGAGGGCTGCCCGATCGTGTTGGAAGTGCGCCCCAGACCCCGGGCCGCTGACCACGCCCTGGCGCAGGAGCATCCGCGCCCGGCCCGGCGTTGATCGCCAACCGAAGCCGAATTTTTTCACAACCGGTGCTCCGGGAAGCTGTGAACAAGTGGCGGCTGGCCCGGATTTGCGCCGGAAATCCCGCAAATTCCACGAGGCCGATCAGCGAAGAACTTTTTGCTTGAAAACCACAACCGATGGGGCATGCTTGAACTTGTCCCCCAAGTAATGGGGGACAACCGATTTTTGGAAAATCCGGCTTTTGAGTGCGTTCCGGCAGGGGTTTTGTCTTCCTCGGGCCGCACCGCTGCAAGGACACGCACAATGCCGGAGAGGTGCGCAGAAACTTTTCAACCGTATCGAACCATGATCGAGACACGCGAAGCCGTTTTGCCCGTGGGCACCAGCCGCAGCCGTCGTCGGACCGCGACCGGGAACGCATCGTTGAGCCGCAAAGCCGCCGAGCCGGAGTCAGCGTCCAAAAAATTTCTCCGCATCGAGCGGGTCTTCAGCGATCCGCACGTCAAACCGTTCGACCAGGTCGAGTGGGAGCGGCGCACCGCCGAGATCACCGACGATTCGGGCAAGGTCATCTTCAAGCAGGAAAACGTCGAAGTGCCCCGGTTCTGGTCGCTGCTGGCGACCAAGATCGTAGTGTCGAAATATTTTTACGGCGAACTCAACACCCCGGAGCGCGAGACCTCGGTGCGGCAGCTCATCCACCGGGTCGCGCGAACGATCGCCGACTGGGGCGTGCAGGACGGGTACTTCAGCGCGGCCGACGGTGAGGTGTTCTACGACGAGCTGGTGTGGCTGTGTCTGAACCAGTACGGCGCGTTCAACTCGCCGGTCTGGTTCAACGTGGGCTTGTACCACCAGTACGGCGTGGGGCGCAATTCGGCCCC
>CAYXJB010000022.1:0-1156 GCA_964465445.1 uncultured Verrucomicrobiota bacterium | reverse complement strand
GGGCAACTTGTATTACGACCGGGCCAGCGGCCAGGCGCGCCGCGCCGCCACGCAGTACGAGCGACCCCAGTGCAGCGCCTGCTTCATCCAGTCGGTCGAGGACAACATGGAAAGCATCATGCGCCTGGCCGCCAGCGAGGCGATGCTCTTCAAGTTCGGCTCCGGCACCGGCACGGATCTGACACCGATCCGTTCCTCGAAGGAAAAACTCTCCGGCGGCGGCCGGCCCAGCGGTCCGCTCTCGTTTCTAAAGGTCTATGATCAGGTCGCCAACGTCGTCAAATCCGGCGGCAAAACCCGTCGCGCCGCCAAAATGAACACACTGCGCGACTGGCACGGCGACATCGAAGAATTCATCGAGGCCAAACAACGCGAGGAGAAAAAGGCCTGGGCGCTGATCGAGCAGGGCTACGACGGTTCGTACAACGGCGAGGCCTACGGCAGCGTGATGTACCAGAACGAAAACCTCTCGGTGCGCGTGAGCGACGAATTCATGGAAGCCGCGCTGGCCGGACGCGAGTGGTGGACGCGCGCGGTGACCACCGGCCAGCCCCTGGAGAAAAAAGACGCCGCCACCCTGCTGTACAAAATCGCCGAGGGCACATGGATCTGCGGCGACCCGGGCATGCAATACGACGGGGCCATCCAGAAATGGCACACCTGCAAGGGCACCGAGCCCATCCATTCGACCAACCCCTGCAGCGAATACGTCTTCATCAACAACACCGCCTGCAACCTCGCCTCGCTCAACCTCATGAAATTCAAACGCGAGGACGGGCGCTTCGACCTCGAGCGGTTCAAGGCCGCGGTGCGCATCTTCATCACCGCCCAGGAAATCATCGTGGACAACGCCAGTTATCCCACGCGCGAAATCGCCGAAAACTCGCACATCTTTCGCACGCTGGGGCTGGGCTACGCCAACCTGGGCTCGCTCATCATGAGCTACGGCCTGCCCTATGACAGCGACGAGGCCCGCGCGCTGGCCGGGGCCATCACCGCCATCATGACCGGCCACGCCTACGAACAAAGCGCCCGGATCGCCGAGGTGCTCGGCCCCTTCCCCGGTTACCACGACGCCCGCTGCGCCCACGTGCCCAAACCCCTGGCGCCGGACAACGTCCAATCCATGCTCGAGGTCATCGCGCTGCACCGGGCG
>CAYXJB010000021.1:0-22259 GCA_964465445.1 uncultured Verrucomicrobiota bacterium | reverse complement strand
CGTCCGGCAGGTCGGCCGACGCAAACGGCCCGGCAAACCCCAACGGCACGCGGACGCGACGTTCCATGTCTGCGGAGCGGTAGGTGTTCTCGATGCCGGAAGTCTCGGCCGCGGGGACCGCGAAGACCGCGATGCCCGCCGCGCGCAATTCGTCCAGCCGCCAGAAGTCCGCGCGGCCCAGCCGCGTCACCACGCCCACCCGTGCGCCCAGCCGCGCCGGATCGGGTCGCCAGGTCAACGCGGCGCTTTCGCGGAACAGCGCCTCCGAGAGCATCATCGCCACGGCCGAGGCCGAGCCGGCCAGGATGGTCGTGCGCAGACCGGCGGGCCGCCCGTGGCTTTCGCGTTCCCAGCCGACGATCGCGCCGGCCAGCGCGGCGGCCACCAGGCGCGCCAGGGTTTCTTCGAGCGTCAAGGTCGCGTTCATGAAACGGGAGCGTTTGTGGGCACTGTTAAACCTGCGCGTGCCGCTTTCCAATCCCGAAAATGGACCTGGCGGCCGGCTTGCGCCGACCGCCAGTGAACCAAACCCAGTAGAGAAGCACGTCAGGCGCGGGACCTGACGCTGTCCAGCGGAGTCATGGAGGATGTGGCACCCTCGCACGAAACGCGAAGGCGGCGGGAAAATTCTCTGGCAACAACCTCACCTTGTTTCACGACACCCCTCGATCCAGCAGAGCCGATACCAACGGGCCACGCCGCCGCCCATCGCCGGCCTTACGCACCGAGCCCAATCGCTGGAACCGCGTTCTGGCGCGCTGCCCTCGCCCAAGGGCATGAAAAAGAACACTCGGATGCTTTCGGCCGCACCGGAAGGTCGGCGCTCGGGCTGTTGTCCAGAAACAAGCCACCTGTCCGATTCGCGCACGTGCCGGGCGAACGCGATCGCCATGCGATTTTAGACCCGGTTCGGCACGGGCAGCGGCCTGGGAGCTTGTATCGGTGCGCGCCAGGCCGTATTGAAGCCGGTCAATGAAACGCAGCGATCGCCTCCTGGGTCCCGCGACACTCGCCGCCGTGTGCATCGGCCTGTTTGGCCTGTGGTTCAACCCTCCGGCCAACGCCGCGCGTCAACCCAACATCATTTTCATCCTCGCCGACGACATCGGGTACGGGGATCTGGGCTGTTACGGGGCCACGCACGTGCGCACCCCCAACCTCGATCGGCTCGCCCGCGAAGGCGTGCGTTTCACCGACGCGCACACGACCGCTTCGACCTGCACCCCCTCGCGCCGCTCGTTGCTGACCGGCGCGTATTCGTGGCGGCAGCAACCCGGTTCGGCCATTTTGCCGGGCGACGCCCGGCTGAGCATTCCGTCCGGCACGCCCACACTGGCGTCGCTGCTCAAACAGGCCGGTTACACGACGGGCGTCGTCGGCAAATGGCATCTGGGACTGGGCGGTGAAGGCGGACCGGATTGGAACGGCGAGATCAAACCCGGCCCGCTGGAAATCGGTTTCGATTACGCCTTCATTCTGCCGGCCACCGGCGATCGTGTCCCGTGCGTGTACGTGGAAAACCACCGGGTCGTGGGCCTGGACCCGAACGATCCCATCCGCGTCAGTTACAAGGAAAAGGTCGGCGACGAACCCACCGGACGGGAAAACCCCGAGCTGCTCAAGCTCAAACCCACCCACGGCCACGACATGACCATCGTCAATGGCATCAGCCGCATCGGCTGGATGAGCGGCGGCAAGGCGGCCCGCTGGGTGGACGAGGAGATGGCCGATACGTTCGCGCGTCAGGCCGTGGCGTTCATCGAGCGCAGCCGTTCGCGGCCGTTCTTTCTGTACCTGGCGCCGCACGACATCCACGTGCCCCGCGTGCCGCATCCGCGTTTCCGCGGCAGCAGCCGGGCCGGGGCGCGCGGCGACGCCATCCATCAACTCGACGACACCGTCGGGCAGGTGCTCCGCGCGCTGGAACGACTCGCTCTGGCCGAAAACACCTTGGTCATTTTCTCGAGCGACAACGGCGGCGTGAACGACGACGGCTACGAAGACTTCGATCCGCTCGACCACAAAATGAACGGGCCCTGGCGCGGCAAGAAAGGCCAGCTCTTCGAAGGCGGTCACCGCGTGCCGTTCCTCGCTCGCTGGCCCGGCAAAATCAAACCCGGTCGCCAGTGCGACGAGCTCATTTCACTTGCCGACATGCCCGCCACCTTCGCTGCACTGACGGGCGTAAAATTGCCCGCGGAGGCCGCGCCGGACAGTTTCAACGTGCTGCCGGCGCTGCTGGGGCGCAAACACGCCTCGCCGCTGCGCCCGCACCTGGTCGTGCACCGTGGCGGCACGCGCGGCCCGTTCGCCGTCCGGCAGGGGCACTGGAAATGGGTCGAACCCCACGCCGGGGAAACCGAAGCGATGCTTTTCAACCTGGCCGAGGACCCGGCCGAGAGTCGAAACCTCGCCGCTGAACAGCCCGAACGGGTCCGGCAGTTGAAAGCGCTCCTGGAATCGCTGCGCACGCAGGGCCGCAGTCGCTGAGCGTTCCTGCCCCGGACGCACCCGAATCGTCACCGCCAATCCTCTTTGCCGGCTCGCTCTGCCTGCCGGGTTGCGCTATGCTGGGGCTGTGAATCCCGCTCCCAGGTCCCGATCCGCAGCCCGGGGCGCGGTGGCCAATCCGCCCAACCGATTCGAACCGCTGCGGCTCGAACCCGATCCGGATTGGAATCCGGAGGACGATCCGCTGCCGCGCACGCAATTTTTCAAGGATCATTCCGGCTCGATCATCACCTGGAACGAAAGTCCCGACGTGGGCTTCGAGGCCAGCATCAATCCCTATCGCGGCTGCGAACACGGCTGCGCCTACTGTTACGCCCGGCCGTTTCACGAGTACCTGGGATTTTCCGCCGGGCTGGATTTCGAGACCAAAATCATGGTCAAGGAAAACGCGCCCGAGCTGCTCCGGCGCGAGCTGGCCTCGCCGCACTGGAAGCCGCGCGTGCTGGCGCTCAGCGGCGTGACCGATCCGTATCAACCGGTCGAGCGGCGCCTGCAGTTGACCCGGCGTTGCCTGGCCGTGCTGGCCGAGTGTCGCAACCCGGTCTGCATCGTCACCAAAAACGCCCTGGTGACACGCGACCTGGACCTGCTGGGCGAACTGGCGCGACATCGGGCCGCGGCGGTTTTCATCTCGCTCACGACGCTCGATGCGGAACTGCGTCGGGTGCTCGAACCGCGCACTTCGCCGCCGGCGGCGCGGCTGGCGGCGATCCGCGCGCTGGACGAGGCGGCCGTGCCGGTGGGCGTGCTCACCGCGCCGGTGATTCCGGGCCTGACCGATCACGAAATTCCCGCCTTGCTCCGGGCTGCCGCGCAGGCCGGCGCGCGGTTTGCCGGCTACATCGTCCTGCGACTGCCGCACGCCGTGGCCCCGCTCTTCGAGGCCTGGCTGGAACGACACGCGCCCGAAACGAAGGATCGCGTGCTCAGCCGGCTGCGGGCGCTGCGCGGCGGCAAACTCTACGACGCCGCGTTCGGCGAGCGAATGACGGGCCGGGGCATCTTCGCCGACCAGATCGCCCATCTGTTCGACGTGGCCTGCCGGCGGTTCGGGCTGGCCGATGCCGCTCCGGCGCTTTCCTGCGCGGCGTTTCGGCGTCCGAGCACGCCGCAACTGGAGTTGTTCGGTTGAGCCGGCGGATCGGCCGGGGCTTGCACGGCGGCGCGGCGGCGCGTTAGACTGGCAGCGAATCCCGCCTCGTGTCCCCGACGTATGATCAAGACTGTTGAACAGCACATTCTGGAGCAACAGGCGCGGTTTCCGCACGCCACGGGCGAGTTCAGTTGGCTGCTTTCGGGCATCACCCTGGCCACCAAAATCATCCAGGCCCAGATCCAGCGCGCCGGGCTGCTGGAGATTCTGGGCAGCGCCGGCCGCCGGAACGTTCAGGGCGAAGAGGTCCAGCGGCTCGATGAAATCGCCAATCGCACGCTCGTCGAGTGCCTGGCCTCGCGCGGCAACGTGGGCATCCTGGTGTCCGAGGAGGATCATGAACCGCACGTGATCCAGGACGTCAGCGAGTCGGGCCGCTACATCGTGCTGTTCGACCCGCTGGACGGGTCGAGCAACATCAACGCGAACGTTTCGATCGGGACGATTTTCTCGATCCTGCACCGCAATCAGCATGCGGAGGGACGGGACGTGATGGGACACATTTTGCAGGCCGGCTGCCGGCAGGTGGCCGCCGGTTACGTCGTTTACGGCAGCAGCACCGTGCTGGCCTACACCGCGGGCAACGGCGTGCACATGTTCACCCTCGACCCGGCGATCGGCGCGTTCGTGCTGGTACAGGAACATGTGCAGATGCCCCCGGCCGCGCCGATCTACAGCATCAACGAAGGTTACCGCGACCAGTTTCCCGAGGGCATTCGCCGGTATCTGGACTGGACCAAGACCGCCGGTTACACGCTCCGATACATCGGCTCGCTGGTGGCGGATTTTCACCGGACGCTGATCCGGGGCGGGGTGTTTCTGTATCCGCCCACGCTCAAGGCGCCGCAGGGCAAGTTGCGGCTGCTTTACGAAGCCAACCCGCTGGCGTTCATCGCCGAACAGGCCGGTGGCGCGGCCACCGACGGAAAGGGTCGCATTTTGCTCAGGCAACCCCGCGCCATGCACGAGCGCACGCCGCTGCTGATCGGCAGCCGGGAGGAAGTCGCACGCGTCCAGAGCTTCTGGCCCGGCTGAACCCGCGCCGCCATCGGACCGGCGGGCGCGCGGGCCGGTGGGTCGGGTTTTCCCGTTTGGCCGCACCGGATCGCTCCGCTATGCTGGCGGCATGGAAATCGAGTTGTTTTACAAGATTCTGAAAGCCGCGGTGGATGCCGGCGCCTCGGACGTGCACCTGAAAATCGGCACGCCGGTCATCTTCCGCATCAACCGCGAACTGGTCGCGGTCGAATGTCCCAATCCCACGGCCGAATGGATGGCCAGGATCGTCGAGCACGTCACCCCGGCGCATCTGCGCCGCCGCCTCGAAGAAGAGCGCGGCATTGACTTTTCCTACTACGTGCAGGGCGTGGGGCGTTTCCGGACCAACCTTTTCCAGCAGCGCGGCGAGTGGTGTCTGTCCATGCGCTACGTCAAAACCAAGGTGCCGGACTTCGCCGAGCTGGGGTTGCTGGAGCAGATCAAAAAAATCGCCGAATCCCCGCGCGGCATCGTGCTGGTGGCCGGCTCGACCGGCTGCGGCAAGTCCACGACCCTGGCGGCGATGATCGAGCACATCAACGCCAACTTCAAAAAACACATCATCACGCTCGAAGACCCCATCGAATACGTCTTCGAGGACAACCAGTCGGTCATCGAACAGCGCGAAATCGGCCTGGACACCCCCTCGTTCCATCACGCCCTGCGCCACGTGCTGCGCCAGGACCCGGACGTGATCATGATCGGCGAGATGCGCGACGACGTGAGCTTCACCTCCGCGATGAGCGCCGCCGACACCGGTCACCTGGTGCTCTCGACCCTGCACACCACCAACGCGTCCCAGTCGGTCAACCGCATCCTGGATTTCTTCAAGGCCGAGGAGCGCGAACAGATCCGGCGACAACTCGCCGGCACGCTCCAGGCGGTGATCTGCCAGCGCATGGTGGCCACGGTGGATGGCGGCATCACCCCCGCGCTGGAAATCCTCATCAACACCCCCACCGTCCGAAAACTCATCGAGGAAAACCGGCTCGACAAACTGCCCGCGGCGATCGAAACCGGCGGCGAAGACGGCATGATCACCTTCAACCAGTCGCTCTTCAACCTGGTCAAGGCCGGGCGCGTCAGCAAGGAAGAGGCGCTGGCCAAAGCCAGCAATCCCCAGGCCCTGGAGATGAACTTCAAGGGCATCTTCCTCGACGAAGGTCGCCGGATTCTGAGCTGAGGCAGCCCGCCGTGGCCGGCCCGGAGCGCCGACCGTCGCAGATCGGCGCGCCCTCGAATTCCCCGGCCCGTTCGCCGCATCGGCCCGCGGGGGCGCCGGACGCGGCGCCGGCCCTGCAGGATGTTCAACGATTGCGCCGGGGCGGTCGCGCTTCGGGTTTGGGCGCCAGCGCGGCGGAGATTTTCCGGATCGCCACTTCCGCCTCGGCCCGCACGCCGGGCCGATCGAGCAGTTCCCTGGCCAGAGCCAGCGCATCGGGATGTGCCGCTCCGCCCAGCGCACCGAGAATTTGTTTCAGGTCCGCCGCGTCCCGCGCTCCGGCCACCAGAGCGCGGTATCGCTGCACCAGTTGCTCGTCCGGATGCGCGTTGGCCTCGCCCAACAATCGCACCAGGCTGCGAAGCATGAGCGTGCGGTAGGCTTCGTGCGGCGGCTCGCGATAGAGCCGGTACATCGTCTCCCAGGCGGCCAGGTCCGGCCATTGCGAAAGGGCGTAAACCGAGCAGTCGCGCAGCGGGATGTCGCTGCTGTTGACCGCTTCGAGCAGTGCTGCCAGCGCTGCCGCATCGCCGGCGGCCGGCAACAGACTCAACACCGCGCAACGGGCTTCGAGCGTTTGTGCCAGGGGCAACACCTCGCGCACGGCGCGGGAACGGAACGCCGTGTCCTCGATCGCCAGCACCGCCTGCTCGACCGCCGCTTCGATGTCGGATCGGATCTCGGGGTGGGGCAACGTCGCGTAGCGTCGGAGCAATTCCGGCAGGCTCGTGCGATCCGCGGCGCGGGCCAGCACGCGCCAGGCGGCGATGGCCGCCGGTTCATCGGCGCTGTGCAACTCGGCCAACAGCGCCTCGTGCAGCTCGGGGCTGCGGCGCGGCGCCAGCGCCTGAATGAGCCGGGCACGCGCCTCGCCCCGGGCATGTTGCATCTCGGAGATCAGAACCGAATCGGTCTGCGCGCCGCCGGGCAGGCTGCCCACCGCCGCCGCCAGAGCGCGAATCTCCTCGGCATCGGTCGCGTCCAGAAGCGCGCGAGCCAGCGGGCGGGCATCGGCGGGCGTGCCGATTTGGTCGAGCGCCGCGGCGGCTCTCAAACGCACGATGCGCTCGGGCGAACGCAGCGCCGAGACCACCGCGGCGTGAGCCGCGGCGTCGCCGCGCGCGGCCAGACTTTCGAGCAGGTTGGCCCGGTCGTCCGGCGCGAGGGCGGGCAACTCGCGAGCGAGCTGTTCGGAGGCGTTCGGGCCGGGCAGCGATCGGGCTGCCGCCAGAGCCGCGGCCTTCAGAACGCTGTCGTTGCCACGCATGGCTTCCAACACGCGTTGCAGGCCGCCGTCAGCGTCACAACGCAGCCGGAGCAGGAACGCCCCGCGTCGAATCCAATCGGCCTGCGACTGACCGAGTAGCGGTTCACACAGCGCAGCGGCCTGGCGGGTCTTGCCCGCGGCCAGCAATCGGTCGGCGCACCGGAGCGAAGCGTCGGCAAGCGCCTCCGCCAGCGCCGCGCGCGATTCGCGTCGCAGCGCTTCCAGAGCATGGATGGCCGAAGGCGATGCGATCTCGGCCAAAGCGCGCACGGCGGCTTGAGCGGTCGGCTCGTCCGGGTCGCGGGCCAGTCGGGCCAGGGATGAAACGGCTTTTGCGTCCCGCCGGTGGCCGAGGGTCGAGATGATTTGGAGCCGGGCGCGGCCGCCGGTGCGATCGAGGGCTGCGCGCAAGGCGCTGTTGATTTTGCTCGAAGGCCGATTGCCGAAAGCCAGACAGGCCAGGCCGGCGGTTTGCGGATCGTCGAGCAGACGCGCCAGCACCGGCACCGAGGCATCCGAACCGATCAGCGCCAGTTGTTGACAGGCGAACCGACGCGCTTCGGGCGTGGCCGCGGCGTCGAGCAACGGCAGCAGCGCGGTTTCCAACTCGGCCGCGCGGCGTTTCTGGCCGACGGCCTGGCGGACGAGCTGTTCCATTTCGCGCAGCGGTTCGAGAGTCTGGCCGGATTCCCAATGGGCAATCCGGGACACCAGCGCGGTCAGCTCGTTCGAGGCGGACAGGGCCAGGACCGAAAGCGGGTTCAGGCCCGGGATCAGCGCCAGCAGGAGCAGCGATCGAATTTTCATCGGGCAACAAGGTTTAAATGCACCAGGGTGCGCGGGGTTCGCGCCAGGTCATGCGGTTGGCCTCTTCGCAGTCGAAGCGTTCGGTGAGCGGATCCCAGCGCAACTTGCGGCCCAGCCGGGCGCTGATGGTCATGGCTTCGACGATGCTCTGGGCGCGGTGGGCGACCTCCGGATTGCAGAGGGTGGGTTGGCGGGTGCGAATGCATTCGAGCAGGTTGCCGATGTGGCCGCTGGCGTTGGCCCAACTGGCCCCGGTGCCGGTCCGCAGGCTCAGGATGGATTTGGGATGCGCCGTGACCACGTCGGTCTCGTCATCCACCCGGATCCAACCTTCATCGCCGATGTATTTGATGTAGCGATCCTTGAAGGCGCCGCGCTGGTAGATGACACCTTCGACCCCGTTGGCGTAGCGACAACGGAAGGTGCCGCTGATGGCCGTTTCGCTCATGAACCGCGTGGGATCGGGCCAGACCAGATCGCTGGCTTCGAACTCGACCGGGCCGGTGTGATCGGTCCCCAGCACCCATTGCATCTGATCGGTGTAATGCGTGCCCATGTCGGTGTGCATGCCCTCGCCGGTGTCCCAGAAACACATCCAGTGATCCACCCGGGCCGCGCAGTACGGACGCCACTGGACCGGCCCGAGCCATTCATCGTAGTCGAGGCCCGGCGGCACCGGGCCCGGGGGCTGATGCGGCACCGTCGCGCCGGTCCAGACCTGCATCTCGACGGTGTGAACGCGGCCGATTTTGCCCTGGCGAACCATGTCCCGGGCGAAACGGTAGGAGGCCGTCGAGCGACGCTGGGTGCCGGCCTGATAGATCGTGCCGAAGCGGCGGCAGGTTTCGACCAGCCGTCGGCCTTCCTGAATCGTGAGGCTGATGGGTTTTTCGCAGTAGATGTCCTTGCCGGCGTGGGCGGCGAACATCGAGGCCCACGCGTGCCAGCGGTTGCCCGTGGCGATGAACACCGCGTCAATGTCCCGGCGCGCCAGCAACTCGCGGAAATCGCCGAAGGCCAGACAATCCTGGTTGCCGTAGTGCTGGTCCACCATTTCCTTGGCCGAGCGCAGCCGATCGGCCCGCGCGTCGCTGACGGCGCGGAACTGAATTTCCTTGAACGACAAAAAATTCGGCAGGATGTGCCGGGCGCGATTGCCCATGCCAATGCCGCCAAAGACAATTCGGTTGCTGGGGGCCACCGCCCCGTTGAGGCCCAGCACCGATCCGGGCACGATCATCGGCAACGCCAGCGCCGCACCGGCGCGGCGCAAAAAACTACGACGGCTCAGCGCGCGGGAAGTCTTCATGCAAAATGCCAGGGCTTGAGTCGGTTCGATCCCATTGCCCGGGGAATGTTTCGGCATCGTCCCCCGGCCTGTAAAGACCCAACCGCATGCCGCCCGCGCCGCGGCGGTCCCAGATTGGGCTGGCGCACCGCGCCAGCCTGCGCTAATAGCCCGGCCGTGGGATGGCCATCATGAAAATCACCGAAATCCTCACGGCCGAACATGTCGTGTTCCACAACCTCTTCGACTACATCGAACAATCGCTGCCGCGGCTGCGAACGCTGGCCGAGTTGAAGGTGCTGGCTGCGGCTCTGGAGGCGTTGCTGCAGGCGCACTCGCGCACCGAGGACGAGCTGTTCATCGCGCCACTGGAGCATTGCCTCGAGCAGATCGGCCAGAGCGAGACCTTTCACGAGGAGCACGAGGAGATAGACGCCAACCTGCTGGCGGTCCAAAAGGCCCGCAATGCGCGCATCGCCCGCAAATTGCTCGCCCGGGCGGTGATCGCCTGCCGCGATCACTTCGACAAGGAGGAGCGGATTGTTTTCCCGCTGGCCGAACGCACGCTCAAAACCAACACGCTCCAGGCGCTCGGGGCCGCCTGGCTGAAGCGACGCGAGGCGGCGTTGAAGTAGAGCGATCCGCCCAGCGGGAACGGCCCGGTGTGAAGCCGCCCCGGCCCGGCGGCCTGCGGCTCAGTCCGCTTGCCGGCCCGCTGCCAGCCGCGCCGCAAAGGCCGCCAGCGCCGTGCGCGTGGCCGAGGCCAGCGCCGCCACACGCACCGGCAGCGGGAAATCCGATGGCGCTTCGAGCGTGTAGCTCTGCCGGGTTTTGTTCTGAATCAGCCAGAACGCCTCGGGCCATTGCGGGCGGGCGTCCGGATCCAAACCCGGTCGGATGATCCCGTGGCGCGCTTCGCGACCTTCGATGAGCGGCGACAGATCAATAGGACAGAACCGTCCGGCCGCCAGCACGATCAGTTCGGCCAGCGAGGGCCGTCTTTCGGGATTGAGCTCGTAAACGTAAAACCCGCCCGCTTCCCAGTCTTCATGCAGGCAAAGGCTCAGCGCAAACGGCGGTTGGGCCGCGAGCCATTCCAGGTGCGCGCGGACTTCGGCTGTTTGCCGGTGACGATAATCGCGATTGAGGTCCACGCCCGCGCCGTTTTCGCGGCGGTTCAACGCCAATCCGGTCGGATTGAGGCACGGACAGATGCGCAGGCTCAACGCCGCCGGCCAGAGATTTTGTCGGAGCAGTTCCAAGAGCGCCGCCGGCCCGGCCGGTTCATCGCCGTGAATGCCGGCGCTCAAATACACGCACGGCGCCGCCCGCCCCGCCGCTGCGGCCGCCTCCCGCGCCAGCCCCAGCCACCGAAATCCTTTCCGCGCATGGAACACCTCGACCGTCCAACCGTTCCTGACAGCGACCGATTCGATGTCGCTCAGCAACGCGGTCACGTCGAGCGTCTCGCCCCGGTAACCGCCGGCGTTGCGGCCCAGCCGTTGCATGCGCAATCAAACCGCCGCCGGCTGCAGCGGCACACGCTCAGGGGCGGATTCGGCCGGCTGGGGCGCAGGCGGCTGGAGCGCGGTGGCATCCCAGCGCGGATCCAGGCCCAGGTCGCGGATCATCTGGAGGTCTTTTTCGACCGGTTGGTTGAGCGTGGTCAGGTAGTTGCCCACCATCAGCGCGCTGGCGCCGGCCATGAAAATCAGGCTCTGGGCGTCGCGCAGGTTCACCGTGCGACCGCCGGCGATCATGATCTCCTGGCGCGGGAGGATGAAACGGAAGCAGGCAATGGTTTTGAGGATCTCGAGCACCGGCAGCGGCGGTTGGTCCTGCAGCGGCGTGCCCCGGATGGGATTGAGAATGTTGATGGGCACAAAGTCCGCCCCGATTTCCCGCAGCGCAAACGCCAGTTCGCAGCGATCCTCGCGCGTTTCGCCCATGCCGATGATCCCGCCGGAGCAGATGCGGATGCCGGCGCGTTTGAGGTGACGGATCGTTTCGAGCCGATCTTCGTAGCTGTGGGTGGTGCAGATGTTGGGGAAGAAACGAGGCGAGGTTTCCAGGTTGTGGTTGTAGCATTCCAGGCCGGCCTCGCGCAGTCGCTCCGCCACCCGTGCGCTGCGGATGATGCCCAGCGAGGCATCAGGCCGCACCTTGCCGGTCTGCTTGAGCTCGCGGATGCGCTCGCACACCTCGTCGAGCATCGGCCCCTCGCTCAAGCCCTTCCAGGCCGCCACCAGACCCAGCGCCGTGACGCCGTGCCGATGCGCTTCCTCGGCCGCCTGGCGAACCGGCTCGGGATCCACAAAGCCGTACTGCGGCGCGCTGGTCCGCCAGTAGGCCGACTGCGCGCAGAACTTGCAATTCTCCGAACAGCCGCCGGCCTTGGCGTTGACGATCGAGCACAGGTGAACGCGATTACCCTTGAATTTCTCGCGAATCCGATTGGCCCACGCCAGCAGATCGAAAATGTCGGCCGAGCTCTCCAGATTGAACAGCTCCATCGCTTCGGAGCGCGTGATCGCGCCGCCCTCCAACACGCGCCGGCCCAGCTCGGCGATGCGCGCATGTCCTCGGCCGTCAACGTTCGGGTGAATCATGGTTGACAGCTTAGGCGACGGGCTCGTGCGCGCAAGTCGGCGAATTTCGCCGCGCGGTCCGGTTACGGCACAGCGTCAGCGGCCCGGCAAATGCACCGGCGCTGCAGCCGCGCGCACCGTGGAAGCGACTCTCCCCCGGCCGCAGTTGCCCGACCCGGGCAATCCGGAAGGCATCGCCGCTCAAGCGGTGGCGCGCTGATGTTGCGAGCGGCGCATGGGCAGGACGATTTCGCAGTGTTCCCGCTCGAACTTCAGCACCAGTTGCACACCGCTGATCCGGTGCGCAGCGCAGAACGCGATGGCCCTGGTCGAGCTGAGAAAATCGGTCGCTTCGGCGGGATCGGCCACCCATTGATCACGGGCTTTGAGGTAGAGCCCCGACTCGATCTGTTGGAGCAGGATTCTCATGGATTTGGCCACGCGGTTGACATCACTGCCGGACCGCTGCCCAACCCACAGCTAATGGTGTTCCCACCAGCCGCTTTGCCCATATATGGTAGCCAGACGGGAACGCTTGGCAACTTATTTTTTTAGGGCTGTGCGAGCCGATCAGCGGCGCGCCGGCGGAGGCGGTTCTGCGCGGCGGTTGGATCTTCGGGCCCGGAATCGTGGGTGCGACGGTGTTTCAGGGGTCAACGTCTCAGTGTGGATGGCACGAGTTTGCTTCTCTGCGAGATGGGCTGGCGCATGGTTTTGGCCGACAGGAGTCCTTCGAGTGTCCGTTGGTTTGGATGAGCCTGGTCGCGGGACGCGGCTTTACCGTTGACAAGACGCGGCCGGGCCATTGTATTAGCCGCGTTCCGCCGCGATTCGGTGTGCCGGCTCGCATCGCGCGCTGTGAGCAACCCTGAGCGTCCGAAGATGAGCGCAAAAAAATTCAACGTCGCCGTCGTCGGTCTGGGCTTCGGCGCAGAGTTCATCCCCATCTGGCAAAAACATCCCCACACGCAGTGCTACGCCATCTGCCAGCGGACCGAATCGAAGCTCCACGCCGTGGGCGATTACTTCGGCGTGCCGGTGCGCTACAACGATTTCCACAAGCTGCTGCGGGACAAGAACGTGGACGTGGTGCACATCAACTCGCCCATCCCGGATCATGCCTGGATGACGATCGCCGCGCTCAAGGCCGGCAAACACGTCGCCTCCACGGTGCCGATGGCCACCAGCATCGCCGATTGCCGCAAAATCGTCGAGTTGGTCCGGCAGACCGGGCTCAAGTACATGATGATGGAGACGGTCGTGTACTCGCGGGAGTACCTCTTCATGAAAGAGCTGCTGGAGCGGGGCGAGCTGGGCAAATTGCAGTTCGTCCAGGCGACCCACCAGCAGGACATGGACGGCTGGCCCGATTACTGGCCGGGGCTGCCGCCGATGTGGTACGCGACGCACTGCGTCGGGCCGGTGGCGGGTCTGATTGGCAAGCCGGCCGAATACGTCTCCTGCTTCGGCAGCGGCACCATCCGCAAGGAACTCATCGCCAAATACGGCTCGCCCTTCGCGGTGGAAACGGCGCACATCAAATTCAAGGACAGCGACGTGACGGCGCGGATCATGCGCAGCCTCTTTGACACCGCCCGGCAGTATCGCGAAAGCATTGACGTGTACGGCTCCAGGCAGTCGGCCGAATGGCCGCTGATCGAGCATCAGCCCCTGGTCGTGCACACCGCCAAGCGGCCCGAGCCGAAGATTCCCCGCCTGGTCAAATGTCCCGATTACGCGCACCGGTTGCCGCGCAGCATCGCCCGTTACACGACGCAGGGCGTTTATGACGCCAAAAAGAAAACGCACCTGAGCTTCACCCAGGGCAGCGGCCACGGCGGATCGCATCCGCACCTGGCGCACGAATTCGCCATGGCGCTGGTCGAGGATCGCGATCCGTTTCCCAACGCCAAGCAGGCGGCCAACTGGACCTGTGTGGGCCTGTGCGCGCATGAATCGGCGCTCAAAGGCGGCAAGATTGTGCGTCTGCCCGCATTCACGCTTTAGAGGCCGGGATCAATGTTCGCCGCGTCATGCTCTGTGCAACTGTTCTTTGCGCGTCCGCGCCGGGCCGACCGGTCCGCCCGCGCGCGTCAGCCGGCGGTGAAGGCTCGCGCGCCGGCGGTTTTGTACGCCCCGGTTGCGCGTCCGAATCCTTTTCGATTGAAGGCAACTGAACTCGAACCCACTCGAACACCATGAACATTCGACAGGACGGGATTGCACCCAATGCGGGACGGCTGTTGTGGGCCGGTTTCATGGCGATTCTGGCGGCGGGCGTCGGTTTCGGCATCCGCGGCGGGATTCTGGCCACCTGGGGGGCGGACTTTGGATTCACGGCTGCGGAGCTGGGCGCGATCAACGGCGCCGGGTTCACGGGTTTTTGTTTCGGCATCATCATCGGCGGGGTGATCGTGGACCGGATCGGCTACGGCAAGCTGGTGGTGGCGGCCTTTGCGCTGCATGCGCTTTCGGCGTTGACGACGCTGGCCGCCTCGCCGGAGCAGACCAAGCTGGTTGCGTACAATTTGCTTTACTGGGGCATGTTCCTGTTCGCGGTGGCCAACGGCACGCTCGAGGCGGTGGCCAACCCGCTGGTAGCGACGCTGTTTCCGAACAACCGGACGCATTATCTGAACATTCTGCATGCCAGTTGGCCGGCCGGGCTGGTGCTCGGCGGCGTGATTGGCTGGTCACTGGGCGAAAAATTCGCCTGGCATTGGAAGGCGCAGCTCGCGCTGTTCCTGCTGCCGACGCTGCTCTACGGGCTGATGTTCTTCGGCCAGCACATGCCCCGCTCCGAAGCGTCGCAGAAGGGATTGAAGCTGGGCGACATGTTCCAGGATGTCGGTTTGCTGGGCGGGCTGGTGATCTGCGGGCTGATCGCGCTGTTCATCAAGGACGCGTTCGGTCCGATGCTCACGCTGTTTACGGGCGTGGATTTCTTCAGCGGACGTGAGTTCTGGTGGGTGGCGTTGGGGGTGGCCGGGGCGCTGTGGGCGGGCGTGGGCGTGATCACGCGCGGCTCGATCGGTCATTTGCTGCTCTTTGCGCTGTTTGTGGCGCATGCGCTGGTGGGCGCGGTGGAGCTGGGCACCGACGGCTGGATTCAGAACATCACCGGCAACATCCTCACGCCGGCGGAGGGCAAGATCCTGTTCGTGTTCACCTCGGCGATCATGTTCGCGCTGCGGTTTTGCGCCGACTTCATCCAGAGGAAGCTGGGGCTCTCGCCGGTGGGGATTTTGCTCAGTTGCGCGGTCCTGGCGGTGGTGGGGTTGTTGCTGACCAGCCGCATCGAGACGTTCGCCGGCGCGATGTTCGCACTGGCGGTGTACGCGGTCGGCAAAACGTTTTTCTGGCCCACGATGCTGGCGGTGGCCAGCGACCGGTTTCCGCGCACCGGCGCGGTGGCCATCAGCATCATGGGCGGCATCGGGATGATGTCGGCGGGGCTGATCGGCTCCAAGGGCCTGGGCTACGCCAAGGACCGCTTTGCGGGCGAAGCGCTCGCCCACAGCGCCCCGGCGATCTTCGAGCAATACAAGGCCGCCGAACCGAGTCGGTTTCTGTTTTTCGCGCCGGCCTTCGGCTTGGACGGCCGCAAACTCGGCCACGCTCAGGAAGAGCTGGCGCGGTTGCGCAAGGAACTGGCGGCCACCGGCGTCACCAATCCCAAACTCGCGTTCGAGAAACTGGCCGATGAACCCAAAACGGTCCTGAGTGCCAGCATTGCGGGTGATCGCAAAACGCTGGTGGCCGACGCGTTCATTCCGGCGACGATGGCGCTGATTTATCTGCTGATACTGCTCTATTTCCGCGCCATCGGCGGCTACAAACCGGTGCATCTGGTGCCGGTGGAAACACAGGCAGGCCGCGCATCCTGAGTTTCCGGGGCGGGCCGTCGCCCACCGGCGCGGTGTGCCGGGCCGGAGCGCGGGGGCTTACCAGAGGAAGGACTTTTGCTCGGCCAGCAACGTGTCGCCGTCCCAGAGCGTGGCACGCCAGGCTGTCAGATCGCCAAACTGCTCGTAGGGCTCGCCGCTCAGGCGCAACGCGACCCAGCCGCTGCCCGCACCGGAACGACCCACGCGCACGGTGGTTTCGAGCACCTGTTGGGTGGGCAGCTCACCGCGCGCCGAACCGCGCAATTCCAGACGCAGCTTCAAGGTGGCCGGCCGACCGGTCCGGCCGCGCCACTGCACATCGAAGCGCAGGCCCGAGCGCAGTTCCGGATGTTCCCGCAGCCGCGCCTGGTAGGCATCTCGATCGTAGAGGCTGGGCGAGAGCGTGTGGCGACCGTTCCGATCCAGAAAATGCGGAAGCACCTTGAGAATGCGCGCCGAGGCGGCCGGGGCGCCCCAGGCCCAGAGCGCGGCCCCGCAAACGACGGCGATGAGCAACCGGCGCACGAACCGACGGTACGGTTGCGCCGCGCCCGCGGTCAAGCCGCCATCGGTCGCGCGTGAGCGCCGGGCCCCGGTGTTCAGCGACCGGGTGCAGCGGTGCTGGCGGCCGAGGTTGTGGTGGTGGTTTGCTGAGCCGGAGAAGGCGGCGGCGGCAGCACCGGCGCCAGGCTCACCAGCTTGCGCCAGGCCTCGCGTTCGGAGGGAGACATCTGTGCCCAGCGTTCGGCGTTGCGCAAAAATTCCTCCCGCTCGGCCGGCGGCAGCGTGGCGAATCGCGCGAACGCCTCGACGCATCGGGCGCGTTTTTCCGGCGGCAATTGCTCGAATTCCCGCAGCGTTCGCTCGACCTGCCGACGTTCGGCTTCTGAAAGTGTCCGCAGCGCGCGGGCTTTTTCCTCCGGCGTCAGCTCGAAGAGGCGGTTGAACTGTTGGGAAAGGCCCGAGGGATCGCGATTCGTGCCGCCGCTGTGGCGGTTTGGATCACGTCCGCCCCGAACGAAGAATCCCACCGCCGGTTGACTGCTCAGGAGCAACCGCTGCATTGGCAGCGGCAGTGCATCCCACTGTTGCAGGCGGGATTCGACCAACGCGCGGATGTGTTCAGGGACGTTGGCCAGCGCCGGGCCGCGTTCCTCGGGCCGCTGTTGGAGCAGTGGCATCAAATACCAGCGCAGCTCGGTGGCCTGCAGCCGCAACTCGCGCTCCTCCGGACTCAAGGCCAGGTATTCGGCAATCTTGCGACTCAAACGGCGGCGAATTTCCGGCGGACGCGCCGCCAGCGCCGCCTCCTGCTCGGCCGGGGACATGAGCAGCAGCTCGCGAAACGCACTCACCGGCGAGAGCGCCGTCGGGACGTTGGTGGTTGCGGTTGACGGTGATGCGGTTTGCGCCCGGCCGTCATTCCACGGCGCAACGCTTGCCAGCATTACGACGGCCAGTTGCGCCGCCGTGGTGAGGCGCCTTTGGCAGGCCGGGCGGATCATTGCATCAGGGCCAAAAGCTCTTCGTCCCAGGGCGGATTGCGACCGAGTTGACGGATGACTTCGAAGTCCTCCAGGACCTGCGGGCTGGGCGGTGTGGGCATCGAGGCGAGGAGCGCAAGGCTGCGACGCCACTCGGCCTGCTGGCGCAGCGTGTGCCGATGATGGAAGAACGCACCGGCTGCCAACAGGAGCGCCGCCACGGCCATGCGCGGCAGCCAGCGCCGCAGCCAGAGCGTCCAGTACGCCGGCGCGGCGGGCCGCAACGGGGACGTCTCATCGCGTTCGACGGCCTGCAACACGCGCGCGGTGAAATTCGACGGCACGGGCGCGTCGGGCAGCCGTGCCAGCACATCGGTGAGCGCGATCTCCAGTTCCCAATCGGCGCGCGCTTCCGGATGCGCAGCCAGCCAGGCGTGCCACTGCTGACGCTCGGCGTCGGTGAGCGCACCTCGCCAGAGTCGTTCGGGCGGCGGTTGAGGCGCAGGCGTTTTGGGCATCATGTCACCTCTGGTTAATCACCCGGGCGGGCGGAAAGTTGCAGCGCTTTGGCCGCGGCCGGGCGGCACGCCGACGGCAAGTCGCCTCCGGAGGCGCAACCGCGCCGGGTGGGGGAAAGGCTCGGTACGCGCCGGGGATGGAGGTTTTAGCCGCTCTGGGCGTTTTCCTGCCGCTGGCGTTTGTATTCCTCGATGAGTTTGGCCTCCATCTCGCGCGGCATTTCCTCGTAGTGGCTGAATTGTTCGGTGTGGACGCCGCGTCCGCCGGTGAGCGAGCGCAGGGTGCTGGAGTAACGGTAAAGCTCTTTGACGGGCACGTGGGCCTTGATGACCTGGAAGCCGCCGTCGGTTTCCATGCCCAGGATTTTGCCGCGTCGGCTGGACAGATCGCCCATGACCTTGCCCATGCAATCTTCCGGGACGCGGATTTCGACCAGGTTGATCGGCTCGAGCATGCAGGGTTTGGCGGCCATGAAGGCTTCCTTGAAGGCGAAGTAACCGGCGATCTGGAAGGCGATGTCCTTGGAATCCACCGGATGCATCTTGCCGTCGTAAAAATCCACCTTCACGTCCACGACCCGGTATCCGGCCAGCACGCCCTCTTCACAGGCCTTCATGACGCCTTTTTCGACCGAAGGCACGAAGACCCGGTCCACGTTCTGACCGACGAGCGAGTTGGTGAATTCGACGCCCGAGTCGCGCGGACGCGGCTCGATGCGCATCCAGACCTCGGCGAACTGGCCGGCGCCGCCGGTTTGTTTTTTGTGGCGATATTTGGATTCGCCCCGGGCGCGGATGGTTTCGCGGTAGCGCACGCGCGGTTCGACCAGTTCGACGTGGACGTTGTAGCGGCGGCGGAGTCGCTCAGCGATGACCTCCAGGTGCAATTCGCCCTGGGCCGAGACGACAGTCTGGCGCAGTTCCGGATCCACCTGATAGATGAAGGTGGGGTCTTCGTGATGAAGCGCGGCCAGGCCGGAGGCGATTTTTTCCTCTTCGCCCTTGACGGTGCTTTTGAGGGCGGCGTGGATGTTGGGGCGGGGGAACTCGATGGGCGGCAGCAGGACGGGCCGTTTGGCGCTGCAGAGCGTGTTGCCGGTGTGGGTGTCCTTGAGTTTGACCACCGCGCCGATGTCACCGGCATGGAGCACCGGCACGGTGGTGCGATTGCGTCCGTTGAGCAGGTAAATCTGACCGATCTTTTCGGTGGCGCGCCGCTCCGGGTTGTAGAGTTCGGACCCGACGCGCACCGAGCCGGCATAGACACGGAAGAACGACAGCTCGCCAAATTGCGCCTCGCTCATCGTCTTGAACACGAAACAGACCGGGTCCGGATCGCCGAGGGCGATTTCGACCGGCTGGCCCTCGGGCGTTTTGGCCGACACGCTGGGCCGATCCATCGGCGAGGGGCCGTATTTGGCGATCATGTCCAGCAGGCGGGCGACGCCGATGTTGTTTTCAGCCGAGACGCAGTACAGCGGGATGAAGGACTGTTTCTGCACCGCGGCGTGGATGCCGCTGCGCAATTCCTCCTCGCTGAGGGTGCCCTTTTCCATCCATTTTTCCATGAGCGTGTCATCGGCCTCGGCGATGTACTCGATGAGTTCCTCGTGGAGTTTTTTGACGCGCTCGGCCAGCTCACCCTGCGCGGGCGCTTCGGTGAACTTGCCGCTCCTGTCGCCGGCGTAGGTGATGACCTCGCTGCGGATCACATCGAGCAACTGATTGAAGCCCGGGCCGGGATTGACCGGCAGGCTCAGGGGGAACACGCGCGGGCCGAAATGCTCGCGCACGCCGGCCAGCGCCCGGTCGAAGTCGGTTTCCTCTTTGTCAAAGGCGTTCAGGACGATGCACTTGGGCAGGCCCCATTGCGTGGCGTATTTCCAGACCGCGTCGGTGCCCACGCCCACGCCGTGCTGGGCGTGCACGACCACCACCGCCAGGTCGGCCACCCGCAGCCCGCTGATGGCTTCGCTGATGAAGTCGGCGTAGCCGGGGCAATCGAGCACGTTGAACTTGCGCCCCAGCCACTCGAAATGCAGCAGCGAGAGCGAGACCGAGATCTGGCGCTGTTTTTCGGTTTCGTGGTAATCGGAAACGGTCGAGCCGGCGGCGATGCTGCCCATGCGATTGATGACGCCGGCGCAGGCCAGCATCGCCTCGCTGAGCATTGTTTTACCGGACGAAGCGTGTCCGACCAGCGCGCAATTGCGAATCTCGGCGGCTTGATACTCCTTCATAAGACAACACTCACCCCTTGGAATGGACTCCCGCTCCAACGCCGATGGCCCGGCGATTGTTCACGAGCCGATGGTAGAAAACTGGCGCGCGCCCTGCCAAGCGGGAATCCCGCGCCGCGCACCGGTGGGTGCATGCCCGCTCCGCCGCCGCGGGACAAGCCGGGCGGACGAAGAACAGCGGCAGCGGCGCTCAGGGGCGGCGCTCGCGAATGGCCGTCAGAATGTCAGCGATCACCTCGGCGCGTGGTCGGGCGCCGAGATTGCCCCTGCCGTGCACCCGCACGCTCACGGCGCCGGCCTGCACGTCCCGCGGGCCGACCACCAGCATCGTGTGCACCTTGGCCGCCTCGGCGCTGGCGATTTTGGCTTTGATCGGATCGTTGCTGAAATCGCCCTCGGCGCGCACGAACTGGCCGCGCAGCTCCGCGACCAGCCCTCGGGCGTACTCGATCAGCTCCGGCTGCTGGCCCACGGTGAGCACGCGCACCTGTTCGGGCGAGAGCCAGAGCGGGAAGTTGCCCGCGTAGTGTTCGATCAGAAAACCGATGAACCGCTCGTGCGTGCCCAGCGGGGCGCGGTGGATGCATAGCGGCGTTTTGTCGGTGTTGTCCCGGTCGCGATACACCAGGCCGAAGCGTTTGGGCACGGCGAAGTCCACCTGGTTGGTCGCCAGGGTGAATTCGCGTCCGATCACGCTCCAGACCTGCACGTCAATCTTCGGTCCGTAAAAGGCGGCCTCGTTGGGCACTTCCACAAACGGGATGCCCGAGTCCTTTAAGACCTGCCGGACCATGTCCTCGGTCTTGCGCCACAGCTCCGGCTCGTTGACGTATTTTTTGCCCATGCCCTCGGGCGCCGAGGTGCTGAAGCGCATGACGTATTTCTGGATGCCGAAGATTTTGAAGTACTTGAGGTACATCTGGTTGACGGCGTTGAACTCCTCGGCGAACTGCTCCTCGGTGCAGTAGATGTGCGCGTCGTTCATGTTCATCGAGCGCACGCGCATCAGGCCGAACAGCTCGCCGCTCTGCTCGTAGCGGTAGCAGGTGCCGTACTCGGCCAGGCGCAGCGGCAGGTCACGATAACTCCGGGGCCGCGCCGCAAAAATGCGGTGGTGATGCGGGCAGTTCATGGCCTTGAGGTAGTACACCTCCGCAAACGACTCGCCCGGCCGGGACCGATCGGCTGATCCGGGCGCGGCAGCGGCGGTGTCCGCTTCGGGGCGGCGTTGCCGGGCCGGGTCCTCGACGACGTACATGGGCGGGAACATCGAATCCTCGTAATAGGGCAGGTGGCCGGAGGTTTCGTACATCTTTTTGCGCGCCAGGTGCGGCGTTTTGACGCGCACGTAGCCGGCTTGGAATTCGGTTTCCTTGGCGAGTTTTTCGAGTTCTTCGCACAGGACCGCGCCCTTGGGCAGCCACAGTGGCAGGCCCTGCCCGACGTATTCGGGGTCCATCACGTAGAGCCCCAGCTCGGTGCCGAGCTTGCGATGATCGCGTCGCCTGGCCTCCTCGAGCATGGCGAAGTAGGCGTCCAGCTCCTCCTGCGTCCGGAACGCGGTGCCGTAGATGCGCTGCAATTGCGGGCCGGACTCGTCGCCCTTGTAATAGGCGGCCGCCACGCCGGTGAGCTTGAAGGCGCCAATCTCGCCGGTCCGCGCCACGTGCGGCCCGGCGCACAGATCCACAAAATCCCCGTTGCGGTAGTAGGTGATCGGCTCGGATTCGGGGATCTGGTTGATGAGATTGAGTTTGAAGCGACTCGGGTGGCCGGGCCGTTCGCTCAGCGCGCCGAGCCGACCGCTTTGGGCGTCCCGGATGGCCTGCTCGCGCGTGACGACGAGGCGCTCGAACGGATGGTTGGCGCGGATTTCCTTGCGCATTTCCTCCTCGATTCGGGGGAAATCTTCGGGCGTGATCCGGTGCGGGCAGTCCAGGTCGTAGTAAAACCCGTTCTCCACCGGCGGCCCGTAGGCGAACTGCGCCTCCGGCCACAAACGCAGAATCGCCGTAGCCATGACGTGAGCGCAGGAGTGGCGCAGTCGCTCCAGGTCGCTCATTCGAGCGCGTTCGTCGAGCGTTTTGCGTTCGTCGGAGCGTTGATGCATTTCCGCCATACGAAGGCTCACTCATACCGCAAAGCCGCGGCGAGGCAAAGCGGCAAAACGGCCGGCCCAATGCCGGGTAGCGTTCGTCAACTGTCAGTTGTGAGCCAAAAGATTAAGGCTCACCCAAACCACTTCCTATGGATGAG
>CAYXJB010000020.1:17937-22635 GCA_964465445.1 uncultured Verrucomicrobiota bacterium | reverse complement strand
GATATCGTCGAGGAGAAGTTCCTGTTGCGCCGGCTGGCGGCTGCGTGCGGGGAGGTTCTGGCACAGATCGCCCAGTTCCAGGGGGACGCCGCGGCGTTCCTGGACGAGGTGGAGACGCGGTTTTTGCGGCTCAGTGAGTCGCGTGTTCGCGAGGGGGCAAGGCCGATCGGGCAGGTTTTGCCGGCGACGATCGAGTTGGTCGAGAAATACTGCGAGCGGCGCGGCCAGATCGGCGGTGTGCCGACGGGTTTCCCGGATCTGGACCGGCTCACGGATGGGTTGCATCCGGGCGAGATGATTGTCATCGCGGCCCGGCCCAGTATGGGCAAGACGGCCCTGGCAATGAACATTGCCGAGCATGCGGCGGTCCGGTCGCGCGTGCCAACGGCGGTGTTCAGCCTGGAGATGACGGCTGAGTCGCTGGTCTTGCGGCTGCTCTGCGCGATGGCCGCGGTGAATCTGCGGGATGTCCGCGGCGGGTTTTTGAGTGAGGAGGCGTTCGCGCGCCTGCGGTCGGCGATGGACCAGTTGGCCAAAGCGCCCTTGTTCATTGATGATACGGCGGGCTTGTCCATTTTGCAGCTTCGGGCCAGGGCGCGTCGGCTCGCACAGATTCACCGGGTGGGCTTGATCGTGGTGGATTACCTGCAGTTGCTGCACTCGACGTCGCGCCGCGCCCAGGAGAATCGCCAGCAGGAGATCGCTGAGATTTCGGGCGGGCTCAAGGCGCTGGCCAAGGAATTGAGCGTGCCGGTCCTGGTCCTGAGCCAGCTCAACCGGGAGGTCGAGCGGGAGCGAAACCGCCGGCCCAGGCTCTCCGACCTGCGCGAGTCCGGCGCAATCGAGCAGGATGCCGACCTGGTGGGGTTGCTTTACAAGCCCCAGTCGCCGGATGATGATGAGCCGGTCGAAAACCCCGAGGTCGGCCCGATCACGCTCTACATCGCCAAACAGCGGAACGGCCCGACGGGTGATGTCCCCCTGGTTTTCCGCCGTTCCTGCACCCGGTTCGAGCCCGCTGCCGCAATCAGCGACGCCGACGTGCCGCAGCTCTGAAAGACAATGATCCGAGTCATTTGCGCCCTTGGGGTTGGCCTGGCAATACTCGCCCTGCCGGCTGCCGCCCAATTGCTTGCTCCCAAAGTCGCCCGCGTCGAGATTCAGCACGTCGGGCCGGTCAACGTGAGCGACGAGCTCATCCGCGCCAACATCCGCGTGCGGCCCGGCGACACCTACCAGCCCACCGCCGTGGACGACGACGTGCGCAACCTCTACGCCACCGGGCAGTTCTACAACGTGCGCGTCACCGCCACCCGCACCAACGAAAACGAGCTGATCCTGACCTACATCGTCCAGTCCAAACCCCGGCTGACCGACATCAAATTCGTCGGCAACAAAAAGTTCAGCACCACCCGACTCAAAAAGAAGGTCACCTCCAAAATCGGCGAACCGCTCGACGAACGGAAACTCTTCACCGACAGCCAGGCCATCCAGGAACTTTACGAAAAAAGCGGTTACCCGCGCACCCAGGTCAAATACGTCGTCAACGTGGACGAAGCCGCCGGACGCGGCACCGCGACCTTCGAAATCACCGAGGCACCCAAGATCAAGATCGCCCGCGTCGAATTCGTCGGCGCCCAGGCCTTCCCGGCCAAACGGTTGCGGCGCGAGATCAAAACCCGCAAACGCGGCCTGTTCTCCTGGATCACCGGCCGCGGCATCCTCAAAACCGACGAGCTCGAACAGGACCGCGACCGGCTGGCCGATTTCTATCGCGACCGTGGCTACATTGACTTCGACATCACCAACATCGAGACCGAGCAGATTTCGCCCCGGGAAATGGTGGTGCGTTTCCACATCTTCGAAGGCCAGCCCTACAAGGTCGGCTCGATCACCTTCTCCGGCACCACGCTTCTGCCCACCAACGCCATCCAGCCCGACTTCAAACCGCCCCGTCCGCCCAAGGACCCGGCCGAACGGCGCGCCTGGCTCGAAGCGCTGACTCTGCATCGGGACTTCGAGATGAAACCCGGCTCGACGTTCACCCCCAAGGGGTTGGAACACGACCTGGAGGCGATCGAAAACTTCTACGGCGCCAAGGGTCACATTGACGTCGCCCAGGGCACCGGCAACCTGCTGGTCAAACGCCTCGCCAACACCCAGACCCGCACCATGGATCTGGAGTTCGCCATCAACGAGGGCCAGCCGGTGTACGTCGAGAAAATCGAAATCCGTGGCAACACCAAAACCAAGGATCAGGTCATCCGCCGCGAGCTGGCCGTCGCCCCGGGCGAATTGTTCGACATGGTCCGGGTCAAGGTCAGCCAGCGCCGCCTCGAAGGTCTGTTGTACTTCGACAAGGTGGACCTGCGCCCCGAAGACACGACCATCCCCAACCGCAAAAATCTCGTCGTGGACGTCGAGGAAAAAACCACCGGCAGCATCGCTCTGGGCGCGGGCTTCAGCTCGGTGGACGCGGTCGTGGGCTTCGTCGAATTCAGCCAGGGCAACTTCGACCTGTTCAATCCCCCCACCTTCACCGGCGGCGGTCAGAAATTCCGCCTGCGCGTGCAGTTGGGCACCCGACGGCAGGATTACGTGGTTTCGTTCATCGAACCGTGGTTTCTGGGACGCAAGCTCGCCCTGGGCGTGGACCTGTACCATCGCGACCTGAATTTCCAGAGCGTCGGCAATCTCTACGACGAGCGGCGTACCGGGGCACGCCTCAGCCTGAGCCGCGCCCTGTGGAGCGACTTTTTCATCGGCAGCATTTACTACAACATCGAGAACGTCGGCATCCAACTGGACAACTCGCTGCACGGACCGTTGCTGGTGCGCGAGGAGTTGCCCGGACGCGGCCAGATCATCCATGTCATCCCGGCCAACGCGCCGCAGGCGTTGCTCGACGAGGCGGGCGATTCGCTGCTCTCGCGCGTGGGTGTCTCGCTGGCCTACGACACGCGCAACAGCACCACACTGCCCGACGCCGGCCAGCGCACCGAGCTGTCGGTCGAATTCACCGGCGGACCGCTCGGCGGCGATCATGAGTTTTACAAAACCGAGCTGCGCACCGCCTGGTATTTCCGCGGCCTGCGCAAAGGCCACGTGCTGGAACTGGTCGGCCGCATCGGCTTTGCCGACAGCCTGGGCGGTCGCGCCGTGCCCTTCTACGAGCGCTATTATTTGGGCGGTCTGTACTCGTTGCGCGGCTTTCGCTACCGCGGCGTGAGCCCGCGCGAGCCGGGCTTCAATGAACCGGTCGGCGGCAATTCCTACTGGTTCGCCAGCGCCGAATACAGCATCCCGATCATCCAAAAAGAAAAAGTCGGCGGCGTTCGCTTCGCCGTGTTCTATGACGTCGGCAGCGTGGCCGCCGATTCCTACGACCTGAACGTGAGCGATTTCAGCGACAACTGGGGCGTGGGGCTGCGCCTGAACCTGCCCATCGGCCCGCTGCGACTGGATTACGGCGTTCCCATCCACCATGACCGCTTCAACAGCGGTTCGGGCCGCTTCCAGTTCGGCGTCGGCTACACCCGCGAATTCTAGCCATGAAACCTTTCGAACCGATCCGAGCTGTTCGACCCCGCGCCGGACGCGTCCGCTGGCACGCGCTGGCCGGCGCCCTTGCTCTCGGGCTGGCGCTCGGAGCCGCTGCAACCCAGCCGCGAACACTCGCGCCGGCCGGTTTGCCCTTCGGTTTTGAAGCCTTGGCGCCGATCGGCTCGCCCGAGCAGTTCGTGGCCCGCGGGCCCGACAGCGTTCTGGCCGTCGAACCGGCGGCGGTGACGCTCTCGCTCCTGCGCGGCGCGCAGCCGCCGGCGTTCTCGCGGGCCGAACGAACAGCGATGAACCAGCCGCGGCAGGTTCGCACGCTGCGGCTGGAATTCCTCAACGCCAACCGACACGCACGGTTGACGGGCCTCGATCCGCGGCCCGGCCAAATCAACTACCTGTTGGGGAACGATCCGTCCCAATGGCGCACGGGCGTGAGCCTCTTCGAGCGTGTTCAAGTGCACGGGCTTTATCCGGGCGTGGATGTGATTTACTACAACAACGCCCGGCGCATCGAATACGACCTGCACGTGGCGCCGCACGCCGATCCGCACGCGGTGGTCATACGGGTCAGCGGCGTGGAGGCCATGCGCGTTGACGAGCAGGGCGACCTGATTCTGAAGCTGGGCGAAGCGCAGATTCGCCAGCCCAAACCGGTGGCCTACCAGCTCCCCGGCGGCCAGTGGCGCAGCGTGCCCGCGGCGTATCGCCTGCTCGATGGGCAGACGTTCACCTTCGCTCTGGGGCCGTTCGATCCGGCGCTGCCGTTGATCATTGATCCGGTGCTCAGTTACGCGACGTTTTTCGGCGGTGCGGGCGCGGACATTGCCTGGGATCTGGCGCTGGACGCTGCGGGCAACATTTACGTGGCCGGCGAGAGCATGTCCGCCGGGCTGGCCACACCCGGCGTGCTCCAGAGCTCCAACCGACTGGGCACCAGCCTGGGCGGGGACGTATTCGTGGCCAAATTCGACAATCTGGCCACCAACCTGATTTATGCGACCTATCTGGGCGGCAGCGGCGACGACGCGGCGCTGGGCCTGGCGGTCAGTCCCGAAGGCAACGCATTTCTGACCGGGTTCACCACCTCGACCAACTTCCCCACCGCCGCCGCGTTGCGCCCGGCGATCAGTGGCAGCAAAG